>NC_018485.1:3461698-3773444 GCF_000304315.1 Methylocystis sp. SC2
ACTCGACGGTGAGCGCCTGGTCCATCGGCAATTGCAATCCTTCGTAGACTGCATGCAGAATGGCCTTGGCGGCGGGATAATTGTCGTAGGTCTCGCGGCGATAGATGGCGTTGGCGGCGGGCCAGACCATCATGCCGGCGGGCGAGAACACCCTGCCGGACGGATTCTTGAAGTCCTTTGCGTCCCATGGCGCCTGCGCCTTGCCGCCATTGGCGATGAAGGCCCGGGCGCGATCGACGATCTCGGCTTTCGGCGCAATTTCGTGCACGAGTTTGGCGCCGAGCGCCGCTTTCGGCTTGATCTGATCGCCCCGGAACAGGAACTGCAGCGCGTCGCCGGTCTGCATGATGCGCGCGACGCGCTGCGTGCCGCCGGCGCCAGGGAAGAGTCCGACCTTGATTTCCGGCAGGCCGACCTTGGTTTTCTCGTCGTCGGCCATCACGCGATAGTGGCAGGCGAGCGCAAGTTCGAAAGCGCCGCCGAGACAGACGCCGTGAATGGCGATCGCAAAAGGTTTGCCGCAGGTCTCGAGCCTGCGATAGAGCAGCGACAATCGGCGCGAGAATTCGAAAAACTGCTTGTTCGCCGCGTCTTCGCCTTGCTCCTTCAGCGCCTTGGCGTATTGCGCGGCGCCATGCTGCAGCATGGAAAGATCGGCGCCGCCGGAAAAGGCGCTCTTGCCCGAGGCGACGACGCAGCCTTTGACGTCGGGCGCCGCGACCACCGTGTCGATGATCGTCTCCAGCTCGTCCATCACCTCCGGCGTGATGACGTTCATCGAGCGCTCGGGCATGTCCCAGGTCGCAAGCGCGACGCCGTCGGCGCCGGTCTCGAAGCGGAAATTGACGAGATTCATTTCACGATTCCTTGCTCGATTCGTCTTCGTCGTCTTCAAACCCAAATTCTGTTTCACGCAGTTCGGCGCGAACGACTTTGTCCCACAATGCTTGGTCGGATTCAGCAGAAATTGCGTCATTTAAATCGTTCAAGGGAGTCTTTGAGTTCCAAAGGTCATGAACAGGCATTTTGGAGCATCCGTCGGGCTTCACGCTGATTATTGTGGAGCCATCCACGATGTGGAGTACGTCGAACCATTGGTCCTGGCGCCAAAAATTCTCGACCTCAGGAATCATCACAGATAGCGCGTCTTCAAAATGGATGTTTGGTAGAGGAGCGTTTACGTACACGAGGAGCCAAACTTTCTGACATCTGCTGAAATAAGCAGATACCCTTTTTGTTTTCCTTTGTGCCGCCTCTATGACGTAGTTTGCCCATTCGTGTTCTGGTTCGTTCCCGCTCCAGCCCTCCGAAGTGAGGCGCCGTTTGTTCGCCTCCGCCTCCATCGCATCAATTCGGTCTTCTTGGTGGCGTGCGCGTTTCCATGCCCCAGGCCGAAAAGAGGCTGGTTCGATGAGTGCGAAGGATTTTTCCGGAAAAGCTCGCTCTCTTTTGGCAGCAAAAGTTAGATATTCGGAGTAAGCGTCCGATGTCGCTTCAGTAACTTCGACCCCGATGGGCACACTGCCCAAATTGAGAATGAAATCTGGGTCGGGCGGGGCGGTCTGCTCCGCGGATAGAGGATAAATTAGCTCGTCAGCCTGCGCCAGGGACGAGAGGAGTCGACAAATCGTCGATCTCTCTTTGTGCTCTTTGGTTCTACCGTCAGCGCGCCCGGGAACCCGAACCTCAATCCCTCCTAGCGAGGAAAAGAGTTCATCCCGATTTTTCGCGGCATCAATAAGCATGGTCACGCTGACGACCCGCCTTCACACCCGCTCCACGATCGTCGCCGTGCCCATGCCGGCGCCGATGCAGAGCGTGACGAGCGCGGTGGATTTTCCGGTGCGCTCCAATTCGTCGATGGCGATTCCCATCAGCATCGCGCCGGTCGCGCCGAGCGGATGGCCCATGGCGATGGCGCCGCCATTGACGTTGACCTTCGCCGGATCGAGGTCGAAGGCCTGCAAATAGCGCAGCACCACGGCGGCGAAGGCCTCGTTGACTTCGAAGAGATCGATGTCGTTCACCGTCATGCCGGCGCGATGCAGCACTTTTTTGGTCACGTCGACAGGTCCCGTCAGCATCAGCGCCGGGTCCGAGCCGATATTGGCGTAGGCGCGAATTTTTGCGCGAGGTTTTAGCCCACGCTTCTCGCCCGCATCCTTCGAGCCGACGAGCACCGCCGCCGCGCCGTCGACGATGCCCGAAGAGTTGCCGGCATGATGCACGTAATTCAATTTCTCGACTTCGGGATGCGCCTGAATCGCCACCGCGTCGAAGCCGCCCTGTTCCGCGTAAAAGGCGAAGGAGGGCTTTAGCGCCGCGAGCGACTGCATGTCGGTTCCCGGCCGCATATGTTCGTCGCGGTCGAGCAGGGTGATGCCGTTGACGTCCTTCACCGGCACGATCGAATGTTTGAAACGGCCTTCCTCCCAGGCCTTCGCCGCGCGCTTTTGCGATTCGACCGCATAGGCGTCGACGTCGTCGCGCGAGAAGCCGTATTTCGTCGCGATGAGATCGGCGGAGACGCCCTGCGGCATGAAATAGGAAGGAATGGCGATCGTCGGATCGACCGGCCAGGCGCCGCCCGACGCGCCGATGCCGACGCGGCTCATGCTCTCGACTCCGCCGCCGATCGCCAGATCATGCTGGCCGGACATGATCTCGCCGGCGGCGAAATTCACCGAGTCCAATCCGGAGGCGCAGAAGCGGTTGATCTGCACGCCGGGAACTTTGTACGAATAGCCGGATGAGATCGCCGCGGCGCGGGCGATGTCGCCGCCCGCTTCCCCGACCGGATCGACGCAGCCGAGGATCACGTCGTCGATTTCGGGACCTTCGAGCTTGTTGCGCTCTTTGATCGCCTGCAGCGCCGTGACGGCGAGGCCGAGCGAAGAGACCTCATGCAGCGCGCCGTCCGGCTTGCCGCGGCCGCGCGGCGTGCGAACGGCGTCATAGATAAAAGCGTCGGGCATGAAGAGTTCCTCTTCTTGAATCTTTCCGGCGTTTCCCTCTCCCGCGAGCGGGAGAAGGAGGGCGCCCCTTAAAACATCTCCTCGGGCAGCGACATCATCGTGTCTGCGCCGGTTGAAATGCGCGCCAGGCGCATGCCCGTTTCCGGCAGCATGCGCTCCATGTAGAATCGCGCGGTGAGAAGCTTCGCGTCCATGCGCGCCGCTTCATGAGGTTCGCGCGCCTTCTTCTCCATCGCCGCCTGCGCGATCTTCACCCACATCACGCCGAGCGCGACGCGGCCGAAGAGATGCATATAGTCGTATGAAGCGGCGCCGGCGTTGTCGGGCTTCGCCATGGCGTTCTGCATCAGCCACATCGTCGCCTTTTGCAGATCGTCGAGCGCCGACTTCACCGGCGCGACGAAAGCTTTGATTGCGTCGTCGTCGGCGAGCGGCGCCAGGAACTCCGCCGTGTCCTTGAAATAGGCCATGATCGCGCGGCCGCCGTCGCGCGGCAGCTTGCGGCCGACGAGGTCGAGCGCCTGAATGCCATTGGCGCCTTCGTAAATCATGCTGATGCGCGCATCGCGAACGAACTGCTCCATGCCCCATTCGCGAATATAGCCGTGTCCGCCGAGCACCTGCTGGGCCTTGACGGTGTTTTCGAAGCCGATGTCGGAGAGCACGCCCTTGAGCACGGGCGTCAGCAGACCGAGACGGTCCTCCGCCGCCTGGCGCGAGGCGGCGTCGTCGGACCGATGCGCGATGTCGCTGTCGAGCGCGGCCGACAGCGCGAAGCCGCGCGCCGCCTCGTTGAAGGCCTTCATCTCGAGCAGCATCCGCCGCACGTCCGGATGCACAATGATCTGGTCGGCCGGTTTTCCGGGGTTTTTCGGACCGGAGAGCGCGCGGCCCTGCAGACGCTCCTTGGCGTATTGCGCCGCGTTCTGGTAGGCGACCTCGGACTGGGCGAGGCCTTGCATGGCCACGCCGAGCCGCGCCTCGTTCATCATCACGAACATCGCGTTCAGTCCGCGATTGGCTTCGCCGACGAGAAAGCCCTGCGCGCCGTCGTAATTCATGACGCAGGTGGCGTTGCCGTGGATGCCCATCTTTTCCTCGATGGAGCCGCAGCTGACGCCGTTGCGCGCTCCAAGCGCGCCATCGCCGTCGACCAGGAATTTCGGCACGACGAAGAGCGAAATTCCTTTCACGCCGGCGGGCGCGCCTTCGATGCGCGCGAGCACGAGATGCACGATGTTTTCGGTCAGATCATGTTCGCCGGCGGAAATGAAAATCTTCTGCCCGGTGATCGAATAGGAGCCGTCGCCCCGCGGCGTCGCCTTGGTCGTCAGCAGGCCGAGATCGGTGCCGCATTGCGGCTCGGTCAGATTCATCGTGCCCGACCAGCGGCCTTCCGCCATCTTCGGCACATAAAGCTTCTTCTGCGCGTCATCGCCATGGCGCAGCAGAGCGGCGAGCGCGCCTTGGGTCAGACCAGGATACATGGCGAAGGACATGTTGGCCGAGGAGGCGAATTCATTCATCGCCATGGCGAGCGTATAGGGCAGGCCTTGTCCGCCATATTCCTCGGGCACGGCGAGGCTGATCCAGCCGCCTTGAGCGAAAGCGTCATGCGCCTCCTTGAAGCCCGGCGGGGTGGAGACGGAGGCGTCGTCGTGGCGCTTGCAGCCCTTTTCGTCGCCAATCTGGTTGAGCGGCGCGAGCGACTCCTCGCAGATCTTTCCCGCCTCCAGGAGGATTTGCGACATGACGTCCGGCGTGACGTCCGCGAAGCCTGGCAGATTGCCGAAACGCTGAAAATTCAAGACATCATTTAGCAGGAAGAGGGTGTCGTCTACAGGCGCCTTGTAGCTCGGCATCAACGCCTCCTTGCAAGCCGGCGCTTGGGGCCGAACCGTCGCGCCGCGATTCTCTCGGGCTGCGTCATAGGTAGAGAGGCGCCGGCGCGGGCGCAAGCGAGCCGCGGTGCGACAATCGTGAACGCAACGGCGCTTTAAAGCGGCTTCTTAACGGCTTCTTTACTTCGATCGACGGAAAGTCACGGCGGTCGGCGGCCCGCGCCGACAGTAGCGCGCGATTCGGGCGTTCGCGTCGGTTCCACCGCGTTTTGTTCCAATTCCACGGGTCGATCCCGCCGGACAGCCACATGACCAAGGCGCAATTTCCTGATCAGGGGCGTCCGAATTCCGAGTCGCCCGCACATGAGCGCGAGGCTGGACATCGGGAGGAAAATCTTCCTAACACGGAAGAGCCACGCGACGAGAACCGTGGCGTCGACCAAGACTCCATCTGGCGGTCGATCGCCGCGCTCTCCAAAAGCCGAATCGAGAGCCAGCTCGGCGCGCAGCCGTCCGCGAATGCGCGGCCGATCCGCAACGCGCTGGCGGAGCTCGAAGCGCGGCTCGCGCGGCTGTCGGGCGAACATCGCGGCGCGGACGTCGAGAAGACGTTGCGCGGCCTTGATCAGCATCTCGCCGAAATTGCAGGACGGCTGGACGACAATGCGACGCGCGGGCGCGCAGCGAAGCCGGGCTTGACGCCGGGCGCCTCCGCCGGATCGCGCTTTGAGGCGCTGCAGCGCTCGATCGATTCCGTCTCGCAGGGTTTGGACAGCTTTCGCGAGGACGCCGCCGAGCGGGGCGACCAGCAGCTCGTGATGATGCGACAAATCGAAAACGTCCGTCGCGAACTCCAGGATGTGGCGCAAGCGATCGGCGAACTCGCGCCGCGCGCATCGGTCGCCGCCATCGAAACGGCGATGGGCGATCTCCGCCAGGGCATCGAGTCGCAACGCGGCCGCGGGGTTCCAGACGAGACGCTCGCGCCCGCCGAAAGAATGATCGGCGAATTGCGCGCGGTGATCGAAGATCTCGATCCGACTCCCATCGTGCGTAACTTGCGCGCCGACGTCGAAACGATCGGCATCAGGCTGGAGAAGCTGCAGAACGGAGACATTGCGAACGCGTCGGCCGTGCGCGACCTCGCGCGCGAAACTCACGAGATCAAGGAACAGCTGGCGGCGCTTATGGCGCGCCCGCTGCCGCTTGAGCGGATCGAAACACGCATCATCGACGTCACCCAACGCGTCGACGCGCTGGCGCTTTCACGTGGCGCGTCCGGCGCGGATCTCGGCGAAGTGGTCAAGGCGATCCGCTCCATCGTCGCCGCCGAAACAGGGAAGGGACTGGAGACCTTCAACACACGGCTCGAACGGCTCGCGCGCAAGCTCGACGTCGTCGCCGAACATTCGGCGGCGGCGCGGTTCGACGAAATCGGCGAGCGCATCGACGAACTCGGCAAGACGCTGACGCAGCGCATCGATCGCGGCGCCGCGAATATGGCTCCCCTCGAAGCGCTCATCACAACGCTCGCCAAAAAAATTGACGCGGCGTTGGACAACGACAATCACGCCTCGGCGTTCGAGGAGATCGGCCGCAGATTCGATCGGTTCGAGTCCCACGTCGTGGACGGCGCGCCGGCGGAATCGCTCGCGCGCATCGAGGCCATGCTCGCCGAACGAAACGCCGAACGTCAGTTCGCCGATCTCGCGCAGCGCATCGATGCGCTTCGACAGATGATCGCCGCGCGATTGGAAAACCCCTCGGGCGCCGGCGATTCCGAACATTTCGCAGCTCTCGAGAATCTGGTGCGCGGCCTCGACAGAAAAATGGACGCCGCCTTCGCCGCCGACGCGCGGGATCTCGATCTGCAGGCTGTCGAGCGTCAGCTCGCGCAGCTCTCGTTCAAGATCGACCGGCTCGACGATCCATTCTCAGCGCCGAGATTTGGCGAACAGAACGCCCGGCTCGACGACATCGTCGAGCGCCTCGACCGTATGCACGCCGCATTCGCGCAGCGGGCCGAAGACGGCGCGCGGGTCGAGAAACGAGAGGACGAGCTGGCGGCTCTCGTCGGGTCGTTCGCCGACCGCATCCAGCAGACGGCCGAGTCCGCATCCGATGGCGGCGCGCTCAAATCGCTTGAAACTCAGATCGGCGCGCTGGCGCAGCGGCTCGAACGACTCGACGCAGGGAGCGGCGCGCTCATCGGCTTCGAGTCGAAGATCAACGATCTTTTCGCGCGCCTGGAGGACACGCGGTCCGCAACGACGCAGGCGGCGGAGGCGGCGGTTCGCCGGGCGGCCACCGAGGTTCTTCGAGATGCGGCGGGCGTTCAGCCGGCGGCCGTGCGCGTCGCCGTGCAGCGCGAATTGAACGACTTGCTCAGGATGCAAGACGCGAGCGGTCAGCGCACGAATGAGACGCTGACGGCGGTCCATCAAACGCTCGAGCGCGTCGTCAAACGTCTCGGCGCGTTTGACGACGAGTTGACCGAGAGCCGCAGTTCGACCGATGCGGAAGTCGGGCGCGAACCTTGCGGCGACGATGCGCGCGAGCGCGTCGGCGCGCCCGCCGCCGCCAACGCCCCAGAGGCTGAAAGCGAAGCCCTGGCGCCGATCGATCCGATGGAGTTCCTGCTGCCGGTCGGCGATGGCGTTGGCGAACGGCGCGAGCCTTTCATTGCGCCGTCAGGACCGGAGGCGGATCGGGCCGCACATCGCAGCTCGATTCAGTCGGACTTCATCGCCGCCGCGCGCCGCGCCGCGCAAACGCCTGCGGCTGACGCCCCTTCGGACGAAGCGGCGCGCCAGGCGGAACAGGCTCAGGAAAAGCCGCAGGGCGCCGCCGTCGTCAAACTCAGCGCTCTCATTCAGGACCGCAGGCGTCCGCTGCTGTTAGGCCTCGCCGCGGTCATGCTGCTGATCGGCGCCTATCAGATCGCGCGCATGGAGGGGCAGGGCGGCTTGACGTTCGGGCCGTCGCCGAGACAGCAGGAGGCGAAAGCGCCAGCCAAGGCGGTTCGGCCGGCGTTGTCGCCGGAAAAGCGGCTGGCCTCTAACGGCGCCTCGTCGCCGGCTGTCGCCCAACGCCCGACCAAAGATCTTCCCCCCGACACGGGGCCGGCGGCGTCCGTCTCGCGACCCGTCGCCGCCCAGCGGAACATCGATCCGACGCCCACTGGAACAATCGAGGCGCCGCCGCTCTCGTCCGGCGACGCCCTGGCGACGATCGAGCGCCTCGCCGTCGAAGGCGATCCAGCCGCCCAGTATGAAATGGGGGCGCGTCTTGTCGAGGGGCGCGGCGCCGCGCGCGACGCCAAGGCGGCCGCGCATTGGTTTGAAAAGGCGGCTGAAATGGGCCTGGCGCTCGCCCAATACAGGCTGGGTGCGATGTATGAGAGGGGCGTCGGCGTCGCGCGCGACTACGCCCGCGCCAGGCAGTGGTACGAGCGCGCCGCAGAGTCCGGCAACGCCCGCGCCATGCATAATGTCGCCGTGCTGCTCGCCGAGGGCGGCGACGGCAAGCCGGATTACGCCGCCGCTGCAGAGTGGTTCCGTCGGGCGGCCGAATACGGCATCCGTGACAGCCAGTTCAACCTCGCCATCCTCTACGCTCGCGGCCTCGGGATCAGCCGCGATCTGCAGCAATCCTATGCGTGGTTTTCCGCCGCCGCAGATCAGGGCGATGAGGACGCAGCCAAAAAGCGCGACGAAATCGGCGCCCGGCTGGATTCCAGGGAGCTTGCCGCGGCTAGGGCGCTCGCCGCCGCGTTCCGCGCCAAAACCCCGACATCGGAGGCGAATGACGCGCCGGCGCTCAGGACAGGCGGCGGCGAGGGCGCGCGGGAGCAGACTCCGGTCAAGCCGACGCCGAAGTCGCCTTCCGGCAAGCCGCGGGTCTCGCAGCTCTGAAGCGTCGCCACGCCGGCCATTAACGATTCATCTACGGGATCGCTCCTATTGTCCCGTCGAGCGAGCTTGCCGGCGCAGCGCGTGCGGAGATGTGGCTCGCCCGTCTTGGGAGAGTATGATGCGCAAAACTATCGCCACGCTTTCGGCGGCTTTGGCTTTCGGCGCCGCGGCCATGACGCCGGTTGCGCCAGCGCGCGCCGATTCAGCCGGCCCGGCCATTGCGGCGGGCATTGGCGGGTTTGCGCTTGGCGCCATCACCGGCGGGGCGCTCGCCAATTCCGCGCCGCCCGTCGTCTATGCGCCCGCGCCGGTCTATGTCGCGCCGCCGCCGGTGTGCTGGGTCGAGCGCCGTCCCGTCTTCGACGAATATGGCGAGGTGATCGGCTCGCGCCCACGCCGCGTCTGCGAGTGACGCGAACTTTTCAAGCCAAGCGGCTCATGAAAAAGCCGCGTCCTTGCGATAGAATTCGCAGCATGAAGGCAAATCATCTTCTGCCGGCGCTCGCCGTCCTTTTACTTGCG
The DNA here is from genome assembly GCF_000304315.1 of Methylocystis sp. SC2. Classification (NCBI taxonomy): domain Bacteria; kingdom Pseudomonadati; phylum Pseudomonadota; class Alphaproteobacteria; order Hyphomicrobiales; family Methylocystaceae; genus Methylocystis; species Methylocystis hydrogenophila. The sequence continues at coordinate 3,470,951 of NC_018485.1, forward strand.
GTCGCGCCGGCCCGCGCCGAATGGTCGAGCTGTCTCTCCGGTCTGCGCGCCGCTGCGGCGGGCGCCGGCGTCGGCCAGCAGACGATCGCGTCGGCGACGAATGGTCTCGCCCCCAACGACGCCGTCAGCTTCATGGACAAGCAGCCGGAGTTTACGACGCCCGTCTGGGACTATGTCGCCGGGCTCGTCGACGAGGAGCGCGTCGAAGAAGGACGCGCTATGCTGCATCAGCATGCCCGCGCGCTGCACGCGGCGGAAAGCCGCTACGGCGTCGACGCCCCGACAATCGTCGCCGTGTGGGGCGTCGAATCCGACTTCGGCAAGAGTTTCGGCAAGCGCCCCGTGGTGCAGAGCCTCGCGACGCTCGCCTGCGAAGCGCCGCGTCGCAACGACTATTGGCGCAAGGAATTCATCGCCGCGCTCAAAGTCCTCGACCATGGCGATATCGCGCCGGAGGAGTTCTACGGCTCCTGGGCGGGCGCCTTCGGCCACACGCAATTCATGCCCTCGACCTTTCTCGGCATGGCGGTCGATCTCGACGGCGACGGGCGGCGCAATATCGCCAGCTCGGCGGCCGACTCGCTCGGCTCGACGGCGAATTATCTGCGCAAGAGCGGCTGGCGCGCCGGCATGCCCTGGGGCTTCGAAGTGCGTCTGCCGGAAGGCTATTCCGGACCTTCCGGACGCAAGACCCGCCAATCCATGGGCTTCTGGCAGTCGCGCGGCGTGACGCGCCTCGACGGCGGCGGCCTTGGCGAGGGGGCTGCGGCGCTGCTGCTGCCGGCGGGGCGCAACGGTCCCGCATTCCTGGTGACGAAAAATTTCGACGCGGTCTACGCCTATAACGCCTCCGAATCCTACGCGCTGGCGATCTGCGTCCTGTCCGACAGGCTGCGCGGACGGCCGGGCATTCAGACGCCATGGCCGACCGACGATCCGGGCCTCTCGCGCGCCGAGCGCCGCGAATTGCAGGCGCTTCTGACCCGCAGCGGCTATGACGTCGGCGAGTCGGACGGGGTGATCGGCACGAAGACGAAAGAGGCGATCGCCGATTTTCAGTCGCGCGCCGGCCTGCAGCGCGATGGCCGCGCCGGCCTAAAGGTTCTTAACGCCTTGCGCGGACGATAGCGCCGGCGGCGTCTCCACGGCGAAGTCGGGCTCGGCGGCCGTTTCGCTGACCAATTTGAGGTCGTCGGCGATCCAGGCTTTCGTCAGCTCCCAGACGACGGCGAGCACCACCGGTCCGGCGAACAGGCCGGCGATGCCATGCGCGAGAACGCCGCCGATCACGCCCACGAAAATCACCGGTATCGGCGTCGACAGCCCATGCGCGAAAATGAAAGGCTTCAGCACGTTGTCGACGTAATTGACGCTGAGCATGCAGACCGTCAGCGCCAGCGCCGGCCCCGTCGCCAAGGTCGTCCACGCCCAGAAGATGACGGGCGCCACGACGATCAACGGCCCGATCTGGATAATGCCGAGGACGAGAATGGCGATGGTCAGCAGGCTCGCGCCCGGCACGTCGGCGAGATACATGCCGGCGCCGCCGACGACCGCCTGCAAGAGCGACAGGCCCATGACGCCGCGCGACACGGCGTTGATCGTCGCGCCGGCGAGGTCGACGAATTTCTCGCCGCTCGACGGATCGATGCGCCGCGACAGCGCCCTCGCGCCGGCGAGCATTTGCGGCGCGGCGGCGAGAATGAAGCCCATCAGCAGGACGGAGACGAGAAATTTCAGCGTGCCCGCGCCGGCGCTCTTCGCCATATCGAGCAAGAATTCCCCGGCGGGCTTCAGCTGCGGCAAAACTTGGGTGAAGGCGCTGCGCAGATTGGTCGAGGCCAGCAGCCAGAAGGAATAGAGCTGCTCGCCGACGAACGGCCAGTCCTTGATCGAGGCGGGCGGCGGCGGCACCGCGATATCGCCGGTTTCAATGCCCGCCATCACCGCCTTGATGGGGTCGATGGCGCCGACCGCCATCCAGGTGACGGGCCCGATGATCAGCACCAGGCCGGCGATCGTCATCAAAATGGCGGCTGTTATTGGCCGGCCGCCCAATATTTCGGCCACCACGCGAAAGATCGGATAGAGCGCCACGGCGAGCACGACGCTCCACAGAATAATCGCCGCGAAAGGCAGGACGATGATGAAGGTCCAGTAGATCAGCGCGCCGATCGCGAACAGGCGGATCGCCAGTTCGATGACCAGCGCGTTGAAGCGGCGGTCGGAGCCGTTAAGGCCGTTGGTCGGTTCATTCACCGGCGTTCTCTCGCCATCCCGCGACTTTTGCATCGCAATAGAGTGAAGATTTGGCGGGCGTCTGACAAGAGGAGCAGTTTACCCTGCGGCGTCACCTCTAATAGTCGCCGCTTCCAACCAAAGGATGGATGCCGCCGGCGCCGCCGCGCTCGGCGTTCTGCCGACTGCGCTTGCCGGTTTTTGTCGCCGGGTCCGATTTTGAGGCCGAAACGGATTTGCCGGCGGATTTCGGGGACGCCGCGGCGGCGGGCGGCGCAGCGATCGCGCAAGCGAGAATTAAAGCAAGAATGTAACGCATGGGGTTACTCCCTGGGCCAGGAGATCCATCGACCAGGGCCCAGCCATTAGGTAGCACAATTCGTCGCGCAGGCGAGCGCGTGGGGCGCGAACCCGCAACGCTTCGACAAGCCTTGCGCATTCTGCGATAGACTGTCCGCTCCACATCGAAAGATTCGAGCCGCATGACCATCCGCCTCCACCAGGGCGATCTCCCCGAGGGGATCGGCGCTGGCGCCATTATCGCGATCGACACCGAGACTCTGGGCCTCAATCCGCATCGTGACCGTCTCTGCCTGGCGCAGCTCTCCTTCGGCGACGGGGACGCCGAGCTTGTCCAATTCGCGCGCGGTCAGACGCGCGCGCCCAATCTCGAGCGCCTGCTGGCCGATCCGACCATTCTGAAGCTCTTCCACTTCGCCCGTTTCGACATCGGCGTGTTGGCCAAGACCTTCGGCTTCGTTCCTGCGCCGGTCTATTGCACCAAGATCGCCTCCAAGCTCGCCCGAACCTATACGGACCGGCATGGCCTCAAGGATCTCGTGCGCGAGCTTCTGGGCGTCGAGATTTCGAAGCAGCAGCAGTCGTCGGACTGGGGCGCGCCGGTTCTTTCCGACGCGCAGCAGGCCTATGCGGCGTCGGACGTCCTCTATCTGCACCAGCTCAAGGACAAGCTCGACGCGATGCTCGCCCGCGAGGGCCGCGCCGAACTGGCGCAGGCCTGTTTCGACTTTTTGCCCGCCCGCGCTCGGCTCGACCTCGCCGGCTGGCCGGAAACGGATATTTTCGCCCATGAGTAAGGCTTTGGCGGTCGAGGCTTTGGCTCTGCCTCGAATTCGCCACCTGCCTGCCTCATGATCACGGCATGACCGACGTCTTGCCGGCGCCCAGCGCCCGCGATCGCCTGAGCGGCCTTGCCGTTCCGCGCCAGAGCGCCTTTCCGGAGGCGCTGCGCCATACGACGCGCGTGGCGCGCCTGCGCCGCTGGATCCTTTGGGGGGCGGGCGGCGTCGTGGGGATCGTCGGCCTCGGCCTGCTGATCAGCTCGCTGCGCTTTCTGCCCGCCGATCTGAGCCTGGCGCGCGTCGCGCTCAAGGGCTCCCGCATCGTCATCGAGAGCCCCAAGCTCGTCGGCTATCGCAAGGACGGGCGTCCCTATGAAGTGCGCGCGCGTGTCGGCATGCAAGATCTGGCGAAGCCGGATGTCTTCGAACTCGATCAGCTCGAGGTTCGGGTCGAGAACACCAAAGACACTTCCATAGTCCTGTCGGCGGCGAAGGGCGTTTACAACAGGAAAGCCGATCGGGCCGATATGAGCGGCGGCGTCGACATCCACGAAGACAAAAATTTCGACATGCGGCTCGAGTCGGCGGTCATGGATTTCAAGGATAGCGTGATGACGTCCGACAAGCCCGTGCTGTTGAAGATCGACGGCGGCGAGGTCACCGCGCGCTCTGTCGAATTTTCCCAAAAGGACCGTCACGCGTCCTTCGCGGGCGGCGTCCATTCGGTGCTATACGGGGAGGGCGATGCGCACCCGCAAACTTCGGGCGCCGCGACCAAGGACTAAATGCGCCGCCACCCTTTCGTTCTTCTCCTTGTTGCGCTCGTCGCCGCGACGCCGGCAGGCGCCGCGGGCCGCTCGGGCGGCATTCTGCCTGGCGCCTCCGCCAAGGATCCGCTCAACATCGACGCGGGCAAGCTCGATTATTTCGAGAAGGAGCAGAAGCTCATCTACTCCGGCAGCGTCATCGTCACGAACGGGCCCTCGACGCTCAAGGCCTCGCGCCTCATCATTTTTCTCGAAGGAAAGGGCGGCGGACAGGCCGACGCGACGACCAACGACCGCGTCAAACATATCGACGCCGAAGGGCCGGTGACGCTCGTTTCAAAGGACCAGATCGGGACGGGCGATCGGGGCAGCTACGACAAGGCCGAAAACAAGGTTTATCTCGTCGGCAACGTCACGCTCACCCAGGCCGAGAATATCGTGAAAGGCGACAAGCTCGTCTATGACGTGGCGACCGGCATGGCGACCGTGCAAGGCGGCGCGGCGCAAGGGGGGCGGGTGCGCAGCACCTTCACGCCGAAAAACCAATAATGCTTCGGGATTCACTGCGAGGCTGACGTCACCAGTTCGTCCAGCATCCGCTTGCGCTTGGCTTCATAGTAGTAGCCGCCGGCGTAAAGCTTGATCGCCCGGCCTTCGTCGCCGCCGCTGACCTTATAGGCGTTGGCGAGATAGGGCACCGCGAACGCAAGATTGGTGTCGACGTCGAGAAGGCCGCTGGGCGGGCCGTCGTAGCCCATGTGCCGCGCCGTGTCGTGGCGGATCTGCATCAACCCCCAATAGGGCCCGTGGCGGGCCGCGGGATTGTAATTGCTCTCGCGGCGGATCGAGCGATGGATGAGCGATTCCGGAATGTCGTAGATGCGGGCGTAATGGGAGATTCGCGCATGCAGCGCGTCCTGACCGGTGAGCTCGGTCGGCTTCGCGGCCTCGTCATAGGCGGCGGGAGCCGAGGCGACGGGCGACTCCTGCGGGGCGCAGCCCGCGAGCGGCAAAGCGCCGACGGCGACGAAAGCGGCGGCCCGGCGGAATAGTCCCATCTAAATATCCCTCATTGGCCGCCCAGGGCCCAGCAGGGAAATCCGCCACGCGCAAATGGCGAAATCGTGGCGGTCACGCTTCGAGGATGTTGATTTCTGTGGGCGGCCGACTACCTGCCCAGGGATTCTGACAAGCGCTCCTGACAAGCGCTCCTGAGACGAGGCGGACGATGGCGCAAAGGCAGCCGAAAAGCCGCGCGCCGGCAAAAAGTGCAAAGACGGCGGCCAACTACTGGTCAGGCGAGGTCACGCGCCACAGCAACGCGCTCGATCTCGAAGCGGGTGTGTTCACGTGGGACGACCCCGCGAAGATCGCCCGCTCGCTCAAGCGCTCGGCGGAGATGAGCGAGCGGCGCAAAGCCGACCCGTTCCGTTCGGCCATGTCGATGCTGACCTTCTACATCAACAGGGCCGGCAAGGATTTGCCGCAGGCGCGCCGACAGGCGCTGGAGCAGGCGAAGGACGAGCTGCGGAAGGCGTTTGGGCGGACGCCCCACTGAGCATGCATGGCGCGCCGCTTTTGGCGCGGGATTTGGGATGGCGTCGAAATGACTTTCCGGCGGACGAACGGCTGGCGCCGCAACGCATTGCGTCGCCGGAAATTATGACCTACTTCTCGAAAAATGACCATTTTCGAGGCGGCCATGTCGTCCTACCCCATCGCCAAGGCGAAAGAACAATTGTCGCGGCTGATCGACGAGGCGCTGGCGGGGGAGACGGTGACGATCACCCGTCACGGCAAACCCGTCGTCGAACTGCGTCCGAGCACACCCGACAAAGCGCGCAAACGAATGACGAAAGCCGACCTCGAATGGCTGCGCAAACGACGTGACGCGCTGCCGCCGCTGGGCGAGGACGCCGTCGCTCTCATCCGCAGGATGCGCGACGAAGAAGAATGAGCGTTTATCTTGACGCGAGCGCGATCGTTCCACTGATTCTGCGCGACGCGCATACGCTGAACATGGAGCAATGGCTCGCCAATGCGCGCGAGGAGCTCGTCGTCAGCGACTTCGCCGCACTTGAAGTTGCGGCAGTAATTTCCCGGCAGTTTCGTTCGGCGCGCATGTCCGAACAGCAGGCGTCGCTCGCGCTGGCGTTGCTCGACGATTGGTTAGCTCGAGCATCTACAAGCATTGAAACGGGCGCATCCGACCTCGCGCTCGCGGATCGGTTCGTTCGCGATTTCGCGACCAAACTCGCTGCGCCCGACGCGTTGCATCTCGCGCTCGCCTCGAACCGGGGCTATCGACTGGCGACGTTCGATACGCGGCTGGCGGCTGCGGCGGCGATGAGAGGGGTAAGGGCGATTGCGCTGGAGTGAGTTGGCGCGCCGCTATCCACCGCAAGGGAAGAATTGTCCCGACCCGTTCCGTTCGGACATGTCGATGCTAACCTTATACATCAACAGGGCCGGCAAGGATTTGCCGCAGGCGCGCCGACAGGCGCTGGAGCAGGCGAAGCACGAGCTGCGGAAGGCGTTTAGGCGGACGCCCCATTGAGCGCGCCCGCAGGTTGACGCCTCGATCGAGCGGGTATTACTCTTCTTGGGCGAGTATTACCCTTTGGCGTCATGAGCACAAAAGTCACCATAAAGGGCCAGGTCACCTTGCCAAAGGCCGTACGCGAAGCCGCCGGCATCCGGCCCGGCGACCGCGTCAGCGTGCGCGCAAGGCCGGAGGGCGGCGTGCTGGTGGAGCGAAGCGACACAGGTGAGGCGGACCCCGCGGCGCTGAAGGCGGCGAGGAGCAAGATTGAGCGGGCGCTCGCCGCGCTGGATCGCAAGGGCGTGAAATTTCGAACGACGACTGACGAGTGGATGCGCCTCCTGCGGGGCGACGATTGACACTTGTCGACACCAATATCTTCATCGACCTGCTGACGCACAATCCCGATTGGTTTGATGCGTCGCAGCAGGCGCTCGAACGAAGAATGTCGCTTGGACCGATCTTGATCGTCGACGCCGTCTTTGCGGAACTGGCGACCGGCTTTACGGCCGAAGCCGATTGTTCCGATTTTTTAGGCGCGCTTGGGGTTGAACATTCCACAATGTCGCGTCAAGCCCTCTGGCGCGCCGGGCGGGCGTTTCGCGACTATCGGATGCGCGGCGGCGCCAAGACGAATGTGCTTGCGGATTTCTTTATCGGCGCCCAAGCTGAAACTATACGCGTTCCGCTTCTGACGCGCGATGCGGTGAGATATCGGACATATTTTCCGGAGGTCGAACTGGTGGCGCCGTAGCGTTGTTTCGCCAGAAATTATTTCCTTTTTTGAAGAACGACCATTTTCGAGGCGGCCATGTCGTCCTACCCAATCGCCAAGGCGAAGGAACAATTGTCCCGGCTGATCGACAAGGCCCTGGCGAGCGAGACGGTGAAAATCATCCGCCACAGCAAACCCGTGGTCGAACCACGTCCGAGCCAATCCGTACGCAGGATGCACGACAGGAGCCGTGAGATATTATGCGCGCTAATCACAGGCCAGGAGCTGCGCCGGTTCTCGCGATTCTGTTGATCGCGACGAGCGTTGTCGATGCGATCGCCGAAGGCGCGAATGCGCATCAACTTCAATGTGCGACCGCAGCGGTGATCCATGCGTTGCATGATGCGCCTGCGCGGAAGGACGGCTTGAACCGCTTTATCATCGTGTCGCTGGGGCAGGGCCAGCGATATGTGCAATGCCGGTTTGTTGAACGCGACGCGGGCGCACTGTGCGAAGCATCGAGCGGCGCCTATGGTCCGACTGGCGTCAACCGAATGGTCCTGACCGCCAAGCAGCGTCGCGTCTTGTCGAAACTGGGCTTCGTCAGAAAGGCCGGCAGCAAAAATTATGTGCGCGAATTTTCCATGTCGAGCCGCGCCGATATTGAAGGGCTTGGCTTCTTCATGGTCCAAACTTTGATGGGCGTATACGGCTTGGGACAAGCAGAGAAGTTCATCATTCAGTCGTCGCTGGACAGCCGTGCCGCCATTTCGCGCACATGTCCGGGGGCGCTGCAATTTTTTGCAGACTGACGGCGGGCCGAGATAGACGTCATTTCAGCCGCTCACCGCGCGAACTTCTTATATTTCAGCCGGTGGGGAATGACGCTGTCGATTCCGAGGCGCCGCTTCTTGTCTTCCTCGTAATCGGCGAAATTGCCTTCGAACCATTCGACATGGCTGTCGCCTTCATAGGCGAGAATATGCGTCGCGATGCGGTCGAGGAAGAAGCGGTCATGCGAGATGATGACGGCGCAGCCGGCGAAATCGACGAGCGCCTCTTCGAGCGCGCGCAGCGTGTCGACGTCGAGATCATTGGTCGGCTCGTCGAGCAGCAGCACATTGGCCCCGCTCTTGAGCATCTTGGCGAGGTGCACGCGGTTGCGTTCGCCGCCTGAGAGCTGGCCGACCTTCTTTTGCTGATCGGCGCCCTTGAAATTGAAGGCCGAGCAATAGGCGCGGCTGTTGATCTCGCGCTTGCCCAGATAGATCACCTCATTGCCGTCCGAGATTTCCTCCCAGACGGTCTTATTGGCGTGCAGCGCGTCACGCGACTGGTCGACATAGCCGAGCTGCACGCTGTCGCCGATCTCGATCGTCCCGTTGTCGGGCTTCTCCTGTCCGGTGATCATGCGAAACAGCGTCGTCTTGCCGGCGCCGTTCGGCCCGATCACGCCGACGATGCCGCCGGGCGGCAATTTGAAGGAGAGATCGTCGATCAGGAGCGTGTCGCCATAGCCTTTCGACAGATGTTCGAACTCGATGACATTGTCGCCGAGCCGCTCGGCCACCGGAATGATGATCTGCGCGGTGGTCGGCGCCTTGTCGTTCTGCTTGGCGACGAGCTCCTCATAGCGCTGAATGCGGGCCTTGCTTTTCGCCTGCCGCGCCTTCGGCGAAGCGGCGATCCACTCGCTCTCGGCTTCGAGCGCGCGCTGGCGCGCCTTGTCCTCGGACGATTCCTGAGCCAGTCGCTTCTGCTTCTGCTTCAGCCAGCTGGTGTAATTGCCCTCGTAGGGGATGCCGCGGCCGCGATCGAGCTCCAATATCCAGCCGGTGACATTGTCCAAGAAATAGCGGTCGTGGGTGACGATCAGGATTGCGCCGGGATATTGGCGCAGATGTCCTTCGAGCCAGTTGACGGTTTCAGCGTCGAGATGGTTCGTCGGTTCGTCGAGGAGCAGCATTTCCGGCTGTTCGAGCAGCAATTTGCATAGCGCGACGCGACGCCGCTCGCCGCCCGAAAGCTTGGTGACGTCTGCGTCGTCCGGCGGACAGCCGAGCGCGTCCATCGCCTGGTCGACCTGGCTGTCCAAGTCCCACAGACCTTTGGCCTCGATTTCGTCCTGGAGCTTCGTCATCTCGTCGGCGGTCTCGTCCGAATAATTCATGGCGAGATCGTTGTAACGATCGAGAATGGCCTTCTTGTCGGCCACGCCGAGCATGACATTGCCGCGCACGTCGAGCGTCGGGTCGAGCTGCGGCTCCTGCGGCAGATAGCCGACCCGCGCGCCCTCGGCGACGAAGCCCTCGCCGGAATATTCCTTATCGGCGCCCGCCATGATGCGCAGCAGCGTCGATTTGCCGGAGCCGTTGACGCCGAGGACGCCGATCTTCGCGTCGGGATAAAAGGAGAGATTGATGTTCTCCAAGACCTTCTTGCCGCCCGGATAGGTCTTGCTGAGGCCCTGCATGTGATAGATGAACTGCCGCGCCATATCGCCTCGCAAAGAGAGATTGCGCTGTCTTTAGTGCATTTTCACTCCGGGAGGGAAGCCGTCTGGCACTTCGGCGAGGCAGAAAAATGCCCCCGACGGGCGGTCGGGGGCATTTGTCTCGAAAACGGCTGCGCTCAGGGTCGCATAAAGCTCAGAACCGTGGCGCTAAGGGTGCTGCCCGTGAGCACGATCGTGGAGCCGAGCGCGAGCAGCGCGACCAGGTTCAGGGTCAGATCGGCGGTGTTGCCGGCAAGCGCAAGAATGCCCAGGACGATCGCCGCCAGTCCTGCGAGCGCCTGAATGCCTGCTGAACCCGACGCCATTTCGCTCGCGAGCATCTCGGCGCCGACATGTTGCGATTGTCCGACCGCGGTCTCCATTTGGGCGGAGGCGCGCCGCAGGACGTAGAGGCGCCATACCGCGTTGCTGCTCAGCAACAGAGCGGTGCCATAGCCGATCGCGGCGACCGGAGTCAGGACTGCCGCACTGATTCCAAGGAGCGACAAAACGCCGAGCACGATGCCGGCCGCGCCAACGAGAAAGACGAGCGCGAGGCTATTGCCGCCCATCTGCTCGACGGAAGAGGTTCGAACGCCGCCGGGAAACACGACTTGCGTATATTCCGACAGCATCGCTCCGCCCTGAATTAACAGCGCGACGCCAAACACGATCGTCGCGATCGCGACCATCATGGGGGGCGCAATTCCAACCAAACCGCAAATCACAAGGACGATGGTGGCGACGCCGCCTATGGCGTCAATGAGGCCGCCATAGGCGACCGCATTTTCATGCGATGCGATATCTCGGGTAATGGACATGTGGGACACTCCAGCCGCTAGCCCCCGGTCCGATAGCTAGCGGCGCTTATGCAATGGGCAAGCCTAGCATTTCGGCGGCGGATTGCCTTTTGGCGTCCGCGCGCTCTAGAAGCGGAAACGAAGCAACCGGGCGAGCGTTAATGAATGTTCTTTTGATCGGATCGGGCGGTCGCGAGCATGCGATCTGCAACGCACTAAAGAAAAGCCCGCTGCTGACGCGTCTCTATATCGCGCCAGGCAATCCGGGGACGGGTCGTGTGGGAGATAACGTCGAACTCGACGCCGCCAACCACCCCGCCGTGATCGATTTTTGTCGGGAGGCGGGAATTGCGCTCGTCATTGTCGGGCCGGAGCAGCCGCTGATCGGCGGTCTCGTCGACGAGCTGGAAAAGCAGGGGATCCTCGCCTTCGGGCCGACTCAGGCGGCGGCTCAGCTGGAAGGCTCCAAGGGTTTTACAAAGGATTTGTGTCGCGACTACGGAATCCCAACCGCGCGCTATGCGCGGTTTGCCGCGCTTGAGCCGGCGCTGACCTATCTGCGGGAACATGGCGCGCCGATCGTCGTCAAGGCCGATGGTCTCGCCGCCGGCAAGGGCGTCGTCGTGGCGCAGACGCTGGCGGAAGCGGAGCGCGCCGCGCAGGCGATGTTCGCCGGCGCCTTTGGCCTCTCCGGCGCCGAGGTCGTCATCGAAGAGTATCTCGAAGGCGAAGAGGCGTCGTTCTTTGCAATCTGCGACGGCGTTCGCGCGTTGCCTTTCGCGACGGCGCAGGATCATAAGCGGGTCGGCGAGGGCGACGCCGGGCCGAACACGGGCGGCATGGGCGCCTATTCGCCGGCTTCAGTGATGACGCCAGAAATAGAAGCGCGCGTGATGGCCGAGATCATCGCGCCGACGATGCGCGCCATGCGCGACAAGGGCGCGCCCTTCAAGGGCGTGCTCTACGCCGGACTCATGCTGACGCAGGAGGGGCCAAAGCTCATCGAATATAATTGCCGTTTCGGCGATCCCGAGGCGCAAGTCATTCTGCCCCGTCTCGAGGGCGATCTTCTCGAGCTGATGCTCGACGCCGCGCGGGGCGAATCGCCTCAGCAGCGGCCGCGGTTTTCGCCGCTGGCGGCGCTGACGGTGGTGCTGGCGGCGAGAAACTATCCGGGAACGCCGATGACGGGCTCGGAAATCCGCAATTTGGAGCGCGCCGAAGCCGTCGAGGGCGTCACCGTCACCCACGCCGGCACGCGCGAGGAAGGCGGCCGGCTGCTTGCCGCGGGCGGGCGCGTGCTGAATGTCACCGCGATGGCCGAAAGCGTCGCCGAGGCGAAGGCGCGCGCCTATGCGGCGGTCGATCTCATCGATTGGCCGGGCGGCTTTTGCCGCCGCGACATCGGCTGGCGGGAAGTCGCCCGCGAGGCGAAAAGACGCGGCTCCTCCTGACGGCGGGCGCTCGCTTCTTCAAGAAGCATTCCGAAATTGGCGCCCTTGCCGGATCGCGCGGGGTTGATCACTCTCGCAGGCGTCCTTCTCTCGACGGCAAGTTCGGAGGCGAAGCCGATGGCCAGAATCCCGCCCAATCTGACCGGCGTGCGCGAAACCATGTTGTGGACGCTGCATAATCGGGCGGGCCAAGCCAAGCTTCCCAACGGGATATTGCGCGATCTCAAGGCTGTCGAAATCTATGAGGCGCTTGAGTATGACTATGAGGGCAGCTTTGGAAAAGCCGAGCCTTCCCACGCCTTTCGCGCCGTCTTCTTCGACAACGAGCTTCGCGTCTTTCTCAAGGACCATCCCGACGGCGTCATCGTCAATCTGGGAGAGGGGCTCGAAACACAGCGGTTTCGCGTCGAGGGCGACGAGGCGCTGTGGCTTTGCGTCGATCTGCCCGACGCCATCGCCATACGCGAGCGCTTTATAAAGCCGGACGAGCGCCATCGGCATCTCGCCATGAGCGCGCTCGATCGAGGCTGGTTCGACGCCGTGCCCGAACGCCGCGCGGTTTACATTACCGCGCAGGGACTGCTGATGTATTTCACGCCCGAGGAGGTCAAGCGCCTCATCGGCGACATGGCGGCGCGATTTCCGAAGGCGCGTCTGTGCTTTGATCACATTCCCCAATGGCTGTCGAAGAAGACGCTGAAAGGCTGGAGGAAAGGACGCAATTACGTCACGCCTGAAATGCCTTGGGGAATCAATCACTGCGACATCGAGCCGACCTTGCGCGGATGGGCCGCGGTCGAACGCGCCGAGACCTTTCCGTATAGGTTCGAGTGGGGATGGCAGGGGCGGGTCTTCAACGGCCTGATGAGCGTCGCATGGCTCCGCAATCGCAGTCCCGGCATGACATGCGTGCGTTTTGCGTGAGGCTTCGTCATTCCCGGCAGGCCGGAGGCCTGACCGGGAATCCAGAGCAAATCCAATGACTCAAATTGTGACTCTGGATTCCCGATCGCGCGCGTTGCGCGCGTCGGGAATGATAACGTCGATAGGGCAGGCGCATTTAAATCACATAAATCTTGTCCGGCAGTTCGTCGCCCTGCGCGCCAGGGGGCGCATGTTTCGCCAAGAGTCGCGCGCATTCCCCGATCGCCGAGACAAAACCGTCCGCCGCTCTCTCGCGCCGTATGTCTTTCAGCAGCAGATCCAGCGCGCCTTGCCATTCGTCATTGCTGATCTTTGCGGCGATGGCCTCGTCGGCGACGATGCGCGCGTAACGCTCCGCGAAAGAGACGAATATGAGCACGCCGGTGCGCGCCTTGGTCGCCGAAACGCCGCGCGAGAAAAACTGCTCAATCGCCTCGCGCGCGGCGCGGGCGCGCTTGACGGCGCGCGGCGTCAGGAAAAAGCGCGCCGGTCCCCATGAAACGACGAGCGTCGCGACGATAAAGATGGCGATCTGAGCGGCAAAAATCTCACGAGGCGAAAGTTCGGTGAACAGCAGCATGGGCCATGGCGACGCCAGCGCGACAAATGCGCCCCAGAGCGGCGGCACGTAAGCGTAGTCGGAGGAACGGCGCGCCAGCACGCAGACGATCTCGCCGGAGGTTTTGTCCTCGGCCCGACGAATAGCCTCGGCGATGCGTTCGAAGTCGTCCGCCGTGAGCCGCATCACCAATCCCCCGAAGCGCCGCCGCCGCCGGACGAGCCGCCGCCGCCCGAAAATCCGCCGCCGTCGCCGAAACCGCCTCCCCCTCGCCAGCCGCCGCTGGAATTATCCCCCCAGAAGCCGCCGCTCGGGGGCAAGATGACGGTCGGCGATCCGCCGCGCCTGTAACCCCGGTCGTAGCGTCGCCGGCCGCGCGCGCTGCGCGCCATCCAGACCACGATGAATAGAAACAGGGCGAAAAAAATGAGGGGGGAAAGCTCATCGAAGCTCGTGGTTTGCGGCCCCCGCGCGCGTTTCGTCCATTCGGCGGAATCGCCAGAGAGCACCTCGATGATCCCCTCGACGCCGCGTTCGATCCCCGCGCCGTAGTCTCGCGCCTTGAATCGCGGCGCCACCGCGCTCGTCAAAATGATCTTCGACAGCGCGTCGGTGAGCGTTCCTTCCAGGCCGTAGCCGACCTCGATGCGCATTTTGCGTTCGTTCGGGGCGACCAGAAACAGAACGCCATTGTTCTTTTTCGCCTCGCCAAGCTTCCAGGCGCGAAACAGGCCATTGGCGTAGGTTTCGACGTCCAGGCCGTCCAGCGAATTGACCGAGGCGACGACGAGCTGAATGCCGGATTTGTCCTCGAGCTCCCTCAGCTTTGCCTCGATCGCGCTCTTCGTCGAGGGCGCGATGATATCAGCTTGATCGACAACTCGACCGGTCAGCGGCGGATAATTCGCCGCAAAGGCCAGCGAGGCGATGAAAACGAGGAGCGGCGCGAGCCAGCGCGCGGCGCCCCGCATCGCTATTTGCCTTCGCATCGGGCGCAGCGCCCGGCGATTTCGACGACGCGGGTGCGGGCGCTGAAATTGGCCGCCCCGATAAGCGCCGTAAGTTCGCGGGCGAAGCCTGGCGACGTCGCCTCTTTCACCTCGCCGCATTCCTCGCAAATAATGAAAACGACCGGCTCCTCGGCCTCATGCGCGTGGCCGCAGACGATATAGGCGTTTTTCGACGCAAGCCGGTGCGCAAGGCCGTTGTCCATAAGATAGCCGAGCGCGCGATAGACGGACACGGGCGCGGGGCGCTTGCCCTCTTCGTCGGCCATGAGATCGATCATCTCATAGGCGCCGACCGGCCGGTTCGCTTGCGTGAGAATGTCCAGCGCCCGGCGGCGCGCGGGGGTCAGGCCGGCGACCTTGGGCTGAGGGGGATTTTTCGTCGAACGGCTGCTCATTGCGCCAATTTAGGGGGCTCCGACGTAAAAAACGAGGCTTCAGCGCTTGGCGCAGGCCGCGGCGAATTTCTTGAATTTCTCCGTCGCGTCGGCGAGGGGCGCCGTGCGCTTCGCCCCGCCGACGGCGATGCCGAGCGTTTCCCCGCCGGCCATCGCCGCGAAGATCGGGTCTTTCGCCGGCAGGCGCCCTTCGAAGCTCGGCACGCCGGCTTCTTCATTGGGGACGAGCTTGCCGGCGACCTTCGCCGTCTTTTCGCCGACGGAGAGGATCGCCGTCGCCTTGTCGCCGGCTTTAAGCTTGTCGCTGGTTTCGGCGATCCAGATTTTGACCAAGCCGCTCCCGGGCGCGCAGGTGAAGCTTCCCAGGCTGTCGTCGGACTCCGGCACGCCATAGCCAAGATAGATGCTGTCGGCGTTTTTCTCCTCCAGTCCGCCGAGCGTCCAGACGCGCTGGTCGGTCTGCGCGCAGAGACCCGACAGCCCCAGGAAAGAAAGGACGCCCGCCAGGGCGAATGTTCGCTTCACGCCGTTTCTCCTGCGCGGACATGGGCCGAGTCGCGCCGCCTTGCGCTCGGGCCCGCGGCGCCTATAGTCCGCGCGCAATCGCCCCCGCCGAGCCAGAGCCAAAATGACCCGCCAGAAAAAAGAAATCAAACGCGTCGTCCTCGCCTATTCCGGAGGGCTCGACACCTCGATCATTCTGAAATGGCTCCAGACGACCTATGGCGCGGAAGTCATCACCTTCACCGCCGATCTCGGCCAGGGCGAGGAGCTCGAGCCTGCGCGCGCCAAGGCGCTGCTTCTGGGCGTGAAGCCGGAAAACATCTTCATCGAGGATTTGCGCGAGGAATTCGTGCGCGATTACGTCTTCCCGATGTTTCGCGCCAACGCGCAATATGAGGGGCTTTATCTCCTCGGCACGTCGATCGCGCGCCCGCTCATCGCCAAGAAGCAGATCGAGATTGCCCGCAAGCTCGGCGCCGACGCCGTTTGCCATGGCTCGACCGGCAAGGGCAACGATCAAGTCCGTTACGAACTCGCTTATTATGCGCTCGAGCCCGACATCCATGTGATCGCGCCCTGGCGCGAATGGGAGTTCGCCTCGCGCGGCGATCTCATCGCTTTCGCCGAAAAGAACCAGATACCCATCGCCAAGGACAAGCGCGGCGAAGCGCCGTTCTCCACCGACGCCAATCTTCTGCACACCTCTTCGGAAGGCAAGGTGCTCGAAGACCCAAGTCAGGAGACGCCGGATTACGTCTATTCGCGGACCGGCGATCCCGAAGATGCGCCCAATGAAGCGCAATATGTCACCGTCGACTTCGAAAAGGGCGACGCCGTCGCCGTTGACGGCGTCAAGCTTTCGCCGGCGGCGCTTCTCGCCAAGCTCAACGAGCTGGGGCGGCTCCACGGCATCGGGCGATTGGATCTCGTCGAAAATCGCTTCGTCGGCATGAAGTCGCGCGGCATGTATGAGACGCCCGGCGGCGCCATTCTGCTCGTCGCGCACCGCGGCATCGAAAGCCTGACGCTCGACCGCGGCGCCGCGCATCTCAAAGACGAGCTGATGCCGCGCTACGCCGAACTGATCTATAACGGCTTCTGGTTCGCGCCGGAGCGCGAGATGCTGCAGGCCGCGATCGACAAGAGCCAGGAGCATGTCACGGGCCGGGTCCGCCTCAAGCTCTACAAGGGCTCGGCGACGCTGGTCGGGCGTGAAAGCCCCTGGTCGCTCTACGATCAGGACCTCGTCACTTTCGAAGAAGGCGGAACCTACGACCAGCGCGACGCGGAAGGCTTCATCAAGCTCAACGCCCTGCGGCTGCGCACGCTGGCCAAGCGCGCCGCGCGCGGGGCGAAGCAATAACCGCGCGATCATTTTTTCGCGAAACGCCTGACGCCTCCCTCTCCCGCGCAGCGGGGGAGGGTAAGGGAGGGGAATAAATTCGAGCCGCGCGTAAACCGCATCGCCCCCTCTCCAACTCTCCCCCGCTTTGCGAGAGAGCGCGCGATTGCGCGGCGGAGAAACGCTTGCCGCCGGATCAAGACGCAGCTGCGCCACCTCGGGCGCCCTCGCGCACGCTTACCTCGCTTGCCGATTTGGTTGACTGGCGCCTCTTAAATGAGGTTAACGGCCTCGACGACGTCGCCAAGCGCTACAGCATCGCGATGACGCCGGACGTCGCAGCGCTGATCGACCGCGACGATCCCGATGATCCGATAGCGCGGCAATTTATCCCCGATCTCCGCGAAGCCCAGACGACGGCGCAGGAACTTGCCGATCCGATCGGCGACGACGCGCATTCGCCGCTGCCTGGCCTCGTGCATCGCTATCCCGACCGCGTGCTCTTGAAGTTGCTGTCGGTCTGTCCCGTTTACTGCCGTTTTTGTTTTCGGCGCGAGACGGTGGGGCGCGGCAAGGGCGATCTGCTGCCCGAGCGAGACGTCGTCGCGGCGCTCGATTATGTCGCGCGGCGACCGCAGATTTTTGAAGTGATCCTCACCGGCGGCGATCCCCTGATGCTGTCGGCGCGTCGGCTGGAGTCCGTGTCGCGCCGCCTCGCCGAGATCCCGCATGTGCGGCTGTTGCGCGTCCATACGCGCGCGCCGACGGTCGCGCCCGATCTTGTCACGCGCGATCGCCTCGCGGCGCTGCGCGCAAGCGGCAAGACGCTTTTCGTCGCCCTGCATGTCAATCATGCGCGCGAATTGACCGAACCGGCGCGCGCGGCGATCGCCCAGTTGCGCGCGGCCGGCGCCGTCCTTCTCTCCCAGACCGTGCTGCTCAAGGGCGTCAACGACAGCGGCGACGTGTTGGAGCGGCTGATGCGCGATTTGGCGGGTTTGGGCGTTCGGCCTTATTATCTGCACCATCCAGACCTCGCGCCGGGAACCGCGCATTTTCGACTCAGCCTGGCGGCGGGCAGGCGAATCTATGCGGATCTGTCGCGACGCGTGACCAGCGTTGCGCTGCCGGCCTATGTGCTCGACATCCCCGGCGGGTTCGGCAAGGCGCGGGTCGCCGAGGGCGCCGCCGAACCGGACGGGCAGGGAGGCTGGACCGTGGTCGATCGGAACGGCGACAAGCGGTCCTACCGCGACGAACTCGAACCGCCGCAAGATTGACCTTTCGCCCGCGTGCTCGAAACCGATTTCGGCTCGCTCCACCCAAGGACCGCCTGTGCGCATACTGACGCTCCTGATCGCCATCCTGATTGCGACGCTCGCCCCTGCGGGACCGCGCGCCGACGAAGCCCCTGGCTCGATCGAACAGTTCAACACGCGTCTCGATCGCGCGCGCGCCACGCTGGACGAGGTGCAGAAGGCGCTTGAGCAGCCCGAGCTTTCCGACGCCATGCTGCGCAGTCTGCGCGCGCGTATCGAACCCCTGCCGCACGAACTGGAGGAAACGATCGAAAAGCTGACGCCGCGCCTCGCCGCCATCGATGCGCGGTTGAAGGAGCTTGCGCCCGCCGCCGCAAAACCTCAGGAGCCGCCAAAAGAAGCCCCTAAAGCGCCCGAGAAGCCGGCGGAGTCGAAGCCGATCGGCAAACCCGGTGTAAAGAACGGCGTCGAGAAGCCGCCGCCGGCGAGAGGGCCGCCGGTCCCGGCGCCCGAAGCGACGCCGAACGGGCCCGAATCCGCCGACGCGGCCGCGCGCGTCAGCGCTGACGCCGAACTCCAAGAGCAGCGTCGCCTTTACGACGCGGTGGACGCGACGCTGAAACGGGCGCGCGCCATATTGCTCGAGACGCGGCAGGTCGCCGTGACGATCGTCGCGCGCCAGCGCGGGCTCTTCGCGAAGAATCTCTTTCTGCGCACGAATGGTCTATTCTCGCCTTCGCTGTGGCGCGCCGCGCTCGACGGCGCGCCCGCCGCGATCAGCGATTCAGCGAGCTTTCTTTCCGACCGAACGGCGAATGTCGTCGATCGCGTCAACAATGGCCGACGCGCGCAGTTTTTCGCCGTAATCTTTCTGATCGCAGCGAGCGTCGCCTTGGCGCTCTTCATGGCGCGACGGGTCGCCCGGCGTTCGGAAAACGAGTCCGCTCCGACGACTTTGCGCAGGGCCGCCGCCGCCGGCTGGACGGCGCTCGTCCTGGCGGCCACGCCGGTTGCGGCGGTCGGCGCGTTAAGCCTCGCCTTCGACGCTTATGATCTCATCGACGCAGCGCTCGAACCGATCTGGCGACGCTTTGTCGAGGGCGTGGCGCGCATCGCCTTCGCCTACGCCATCGCGCGCGCGGTTCTGGCGCCCTCGCATCCGAACTGGCGGCTAATTGATCCCGGCGATCGGCTCGCGAAACGTCTCACGCAACTCGTCACGCTGGCGGCGCTCACGCTTTCCGCGGCGCGCTTCCTGGAACAGTTGGAAGAGTCCGTGCAGGGCGGGCTTCCTCTCGTGATCGTGACGCGCGGCCTCGGCGTTATGATCGTCGCGGCGCTCATCGCCATCGCCCTCTTCAGTCTGCCAAGCCGAGTCGACGTCGAAGAGGGCGCCGCCGTCGCCACCCCCGAAGGCCGCGACTGGATGAGCGCCGCGCGCTTCTTCGGCGCTCTTATCGTGCTCGTGCTCGTCGGGGCGTGCGCGGCCGGCTACGTCACTTTCGCCAATTTCGTCATTCTGCAGATCGGCTGGACGGCGGCGGTCCTGGCCATTTTGTATGTGGTCGTCACCCTTTCGCGCGGCGGCATCGAAGCGGCGCTTGCGCCGACGAGCCTCCTCGGTCGCAAAATGATCAGCGGTCTTGGCGTGCGCCGTGAGCAGCTCGCGCCGCTCGCCGTGCTCCTGTCCGGCATTGTCACGCTGCTCTGTTTCCTCGCCGCGGCGTTGGTGGCGCTCGCGCCGCTCGGCTATGAGTCGGGCGATTTCCTGGGCAATATTCGCTCGGCGTTTGTTTCCTTCAAGATCGGCGACGTCACGATCTCTCCTTCGGGGGCGCTCGTGGCGATGCTGCTCTTCGCCGCGGCGCTTGGCGCAACGCAGGGACTGCGGCGCTGGCTCGACACGCGTTTTCTGCCGCTCACCCGGCTCGATCTCGGTCTGCGCAACTCCATCAGCGCGACGCTCGGCTACGCCGGCTTCATTGTCGCGGCGGCGCTCGCACTGTCCTATGTCGGGCTCGGTTTCGAAAAACTCGCGATCGTCGCCGGCGCCCTCTCGGTCGGCATCGGCTTTGGCCTGCAATCGATCGTCAACAATTTCGTCTCCGGCCTCATCCTGCTCTGGGAGCGCGCCATTCGCGTCGGCGATTGGGTCGTGGTCGGCGACGAGCAGGGCTATGTGAAACGCATCAATGTCCGCTCCACTGAGATCGAGACTTTCGATCGCGCGACGATGATCGTGCCGAATTCGAATCTCGTCGCGGGCGTGGTGAAGAACTGGCTGCGCGGCGACAAGGTCGGCCGCATCAAGATCGCCATTTCGCCGCACGCCGGCGTCGATCCGGAAAGAATGCGCGACATTCTTCTTGCGGCGGCGCGCGCGCAGGAAGGCGTTTTGCGGATACCCGCGCCGCAGGTGATGTTCCTCGGCATGGAGGCGAACAGTTTTAAATTCGAGCTTTGGTGCTACGTCGAAGACGTCGAGCAGTCCGCGCGCGTGCGCAGCGACCTGCACTTCGACCTCTATGAGCGCCTCAAGGACGCCGGAATCTCGATCGGTCCTATTGCTGCGCCGCCGCCGCCGACGATCGTCAACATTCCCGAACTCGACAAGCTGGCCGCAGCGGCCGCCGCGAGCGCGCTGGCGATCGAAGCCAATCTGTTGAGCGTCAAGAGCGAAGATGAGCAAACCGAACGGTCCGAGGCCTCGAAAGAGGAGGCCGCGACGTCGGAAGATGCGCAAGCGAAGTAATTCCTCGTCGTTCACTGTTTCTCAAAGATTGAGGCGCGAGATGCGCTGGATGTTTCCGTCGCCTCTTCCTCGCGTCGCCATTCTCCTGGCGTTCGCCGCGCTTGCCGGCTGCAACGCCGCGCCCGAGCCGGCGAGCCCAGCGACGGGGCCGGAACCGCCGATGTATCGCTCTCTGGCGGCGGCCGGCGCGCGCGTCGATGCCGCGACGGCGCGCGACATGATCTCGCTTTATCGACGCAACAGCGGGCTCGGCGCTCTGACGCTGGATGACGGGCTGCAGCGCGTCGCCGAGGCGCAGGCGCGGGACATGGCGCAGAGCGGGGATCTTGCGGCGCGCGGCGAACTCGGGGACCGCCTCGCGGGCGCGGGCGTTCAAACGCCGGCCGCCGTGGAGAATGTATCGGCGGGCTATCGCACGCTGGCGGAGGCTTTTTCAGGCTGGCGCGATTCCGCGCCGCATAATGCGCGCATGCTGGATAAGCGGGTGAAGCGGATGGGCATCGCGACGGCATACGCGGCCGGGGCGAAATATAAGGTCTATTGGGCGCTCGTTCTTGCCGACTGAGCTCAGGCGCGAACCCGGCGCCTGCGCCTGCCGCCGCCCGGCGGCGCGCCGCATGATTCCGGAGCGGGCTTCGCTGCTTCATTGACGAGAGCGTCGTCCGCCCGCACATAGCGCACGCCGAGAAAGAACAGGATCTGTGCGTCGCGCCGCTGCGCGTCGTCGCGTATCGACGCCCCCCTCGTGCGCGGCTGGAAGGCGATGACCTTCCCCATGGCGATTTCTCCGAGCTCGTTCCGCCGACGATGAATCAGTCGTCCCTGACGATTAGGAATTGGCGAGGGTTAATGCTCCGTCAACGACCGGATGCTAAATTTTCTGCGAGTTGCGTATGGGTTCGAGTGGTGAAGCGATGGGCGCCGATAGGGAACAGCGTCGGATGGTCGACGCGTCGCTGCTTCGAGCGGTCGTCGATCAGTTTGTCGAGCGATCGATGCATCCGACGGCCGATCTCCGGCAGTTCGAACAGCTCGCGCTCGGGCTCATCGACATTGTCGATGCAGATACGGTCGCCCGCGTGGCGCTGCCGCTCTGCTTTCATCCCGAAACGCCCGCCTCGATTTTCGCGCGTCTTTTCGACAAGGGCGGCGCTGCGGCCGCGCTCGCCTTTCAATTCGCGCCTAAGCTCGCGCAGCGTGACATGATCGTCACCGCCGAGCAGGGGCCGGCGCAATTCGCGGCGGCCATCGCCCGTCGACGCGACCTCGATCGGGAAACAATGCTGGCGCTTGCGTCGCGTCCAGAGGGCGAGGTGCTTCGCGCGCTCGCCGGCAATCTCGCCGCGCATTTTGATTCAGCGTCCAGGCGCGCGCTGGTCGTGGCGGCGCGCGATGATCTGACGCTCGCGCGCATGTTGCTCGATCGCGACGATCTGGACCTCGATCCAGAACCGCTTTTCCTTGCGGCGAACCGGCTCGAGCGCACGGCCATCGTGCTCAACGCCTGTCGCCAGATATTGGCGAGCGGCGCGACCGAAGCGCCGCTTCGCGCCGACGGCGCTTTCGTCGATAAACTGGAAGCCGCGGCGCAACGCCATGATCGCAAGGCGATGGCCACGCTGCTCTCCGAGGCGCTCGAGTGCCGAAAGGATCGGGCGCGCGCGCTCGTCGTCGATCATCTCGGGGAGGCGCTCGCTCTGGCGCTCAACGCGATCGGCGTCCCGCTCGAATCGGCGACGCGCATCTTTCTTTGCGCCGAACCTGGCGTCGCCCATGACATCGAGGTGGTGCGCGCGTTGCTTGGCGTGATGCGCTCGACGCCGCAGCGGGCGGCGGCGCGCATCGTGGGCGCAATCACCGGCGCGACGCGATCGGAGCGTGAGAATTCTCGCCGCACGGCGCGAGAAGATCCGGGCGCGCTGACGCGCCGCCGCGCGGCGCCGCAGCAGTCATTGGCGCGGCCATCGCGCAAATTCGATCAATCCGCTTAGAGCGCTGCCCGATCGCATGGACTGATGTGATCGATAAGAAATCTCTCAACTCAATATGTTGGAGCCGGCTCATCGAAAAAGTCCGTCAATTTTTCTGGGACCTGCGCTAAGCCGCGAGCTCGACGAACACGCGGCCGTCGGGATCCTCGATCTCGACGATCCAAAGGTCAGGGTCGAACATGATCTCGCGCTTGAGCCTCTGCTCGGCCTCGGCCGGATCGAGCCAGTCGCCCGCATGGACGCGCGCGAACAGCCGATCGACTCCCTCCGGTGGCTCTTCGGTCTGCGGGGCGGGGCCATAGACCGCGGCGCGCCCGTCAAGCCGATCAAGCTTGACAAAAATCGCGCCGGCCTCGGCGGCGCCCCGCCGGCGCAGCATGGCGACCGCGCCTTGCACCTCAGCCCGGCGGATCAGCGCGGAGACGAATATGTCGGACCTCAGTCGCATGAGCCCAAACTAGCGCTTGAGCGGCATGATTGTCGAACGCGCGCGACTCAAGGGAGCGGGAGGCGGGAGCGCGCCGCGAGCTGCTGCAGCAATTTCGGCGTGATCCGGCCTTTGACCGGAAGGCCGGCGTCGCCCTCGAACTTCTCCAAGGCGTGGCGCGTCGCGGCGCTGAGAACGCCGTCGGAGCGCACCACATAGCCGAGCTTCAGGAGCGCGCGCTGCGCATAAAGAACGTTTTTGTCGACAGGCGCAGTCTTGTCGGCGGTGGGCGCCTTGTCCGCCTTGTCGGCTTTGTCGGCCTTGTTGGGTTTGTCGGCGCTCGCCTTCACAGGCGGCGGATCGCCGACGATCAGCAGGCCGATCGCGTCCCGCTTCTTGTCGACGGCGTGCGGCGGCTCCGCTTTCGCCGGCGCGCTCTTGCCCCAATCGGGGCTTTTGGCGACGTCAAGCTTTTCGATCTTGTTGGCGATGGGGTCTTTCGGCGTGGCGTGCGCGGCGACAGTCGCGTCTCGCTCGATTCGTGCGGATTCAGTCACGACCGGTCGTCGCACGGGCGGCGTCGGCGCGCCCGGGACCGCGTTGGAATGCTGAGACGAGAAGAGCGGCGCCGGATGTCGTCCGTCCTGGAGGAACAGCGCGTTCATGGGCACGCCGATCGCGGCCACGGCGGCGATGCCGAGGATAAGCATGACGCCGATCCGCTTCGCGCCGAACACGCGCGCAAGGACTGAGCGACGACCATTGCGCCGTCCCTCGCGCGGCGGGGCGCGATCGGCGGGGGAAGCCTGAAAGCGAGAGGCGTAGAGCGAAGCGTCACGCAATTTTCTTCACCGTTGCTGGATCGACGCCGACGCCGACGGCCGCGCTTGGCGGCGCGCCAAGTCGCGCGATCGTTGCGATTCTTGCCGGAGCGCCGGTAGCGCCGCTGTCACGGCAGTCGAGCGGCAGGCGCACGGAAACCGTCGTGCCGGCCTGCGGTCCGCTTTCGATGGCGATCGAGCCCCCGTGCAGACCCACGAGTCCGCGCACCACGGAAAGTCCGAGGCCCGTCCCCTCATGTCCGCGTTCAAGCGAGGCGCGCGCCTGAAAGAAGGGATCGCCGAGCCGCGCTAGATCGACTGCGTCGATGCCAGCCCCATCGTCGGCGACTGCGACGACGACGTGATTTCCTTCTGCCTGAAGCAACAGCCTGACCGTGCCGCCGCGCGGCGTGAATTTCACTGCGTTTGAGAGCAGGTTGATCAGGATCTGCCTGCAGCCGCGTTTGTCGGCGACGATCTCGCCAGGGGCTTCGTCATATTCGCGCGCGAGCGTCACGCCCGACTGTTCGGCCATCAGCTGCATCATGTCGCAGCACTGATCGGCGAGCGCCCGCAGAGCGAAGGACTCAGCGGCTAGTTGCATGGCGCCGGATTCGATCTTGGACATGTCCAGGATGGAGTTGACGATCTCGAGCAGATGGTGGCCGGAGTCGCTGATGATCGACGCATATTCCCGCTGTTTGGCGGGTTCGGAAGGCGCAATCTCGTCGGTCGCCAACATTTGGGAGAAGCCGATGATGGCGTTGAGCGGCGTGCGCAGCTCGTGGCTGACATTGGCGAGCAGGCGCACGTTGCTGGTTGCGGCGCGCTCGGCCGC
Source organism: Methylocystis sp. SC2 (assembly GCF_000304315.1). NCBI lineage: Bacteria > Pseudomonadati > Pseudomonadota > Alphaproteobacteria > Hyphomicrobiales > Methylocystaceae > Methylocystis > Methylocystis hydrogenophila. Next base: position 3,495,865 of record NC_018485.1, read on the forward strand.
CGCGTGAGCCGCCGCAAGCGCAATATCGGCTTCGAGCGTGGCGTTTACGTCTCGCAGGGCGCAGAGGACGGCCTCCGTCGCGCCTTCCTCGCCGTTTGATCGAGCGCGGCGCACGCGCGCCTCGAAGGCGTTGAAAACGGGCGCGACGAATTCACTGGCGGCATTGCTCGCGACGCCGACCTGAACGCGAACGGCTGCGGTCGTCGCCGCCTCGCCGTCGACGGCGTCGGAGACCGCCTTGAGAAAGCTCGGCCGGTCGGCGACGTGAACGCGCTGGAAGAATTCGCGGCCGATCAGATCGCGGTTGAGATCAAAGACGTGGCGCCCATCGCCCAGCACCGCGTTGACGACGCCGGCGCGATCGAGGTGCAGCAGGATGTCGCCAACGGCGCCCGTCAGGAGCATGAGGTCGCGGTCGCTGCGCGCTTCGGCGCGGGCGCGCGCCTGCTCGATCCGGACGGCGCCGAAGACGAGAGCGGCGACATAGAAAAACAGCGGCGCGCCGAGAAGCATGGTCGTCGTCGCATGTTCCGTCAGCAGTTCGCGCGGGCCCCGCAGATTGAGACCGGCGGTCAGCGCAAGGGCGGCGATGGCGACCACTTCGATCACGATGACCGCGCCGACGTCGGGCGTCAGGGCGGCCTCTATGAGCGCAACGAGCAGCAGCGCGACTGAAAAGGCGTCGTCGCCCGGCGTCAGCGCGTGGATGGCCGTCGCCATCGCGAGCCAGCCGCCGATCGAGAGGCTCCGCGCGATGCGCAAATCTCCGGTGCGCGACAACACGATCACGGAGGCGAGCGGGATCTGCGCAAGCAGGAAAAGGACGCAGTCGCTTGTCGTCGGCGCGCCATGGAAGAGGAGGAACAGCGGCGCCGAGAGCAGGACGCAGGCGGCGACGACGAGCCGAGCAATGATGAACGCCCGATGACGCGCCGCTTCCACCGGTCGTCCGGCGACCCGCTCATGCAATGCGGCGTCCACGCAAGACCGGTCGTGGCTGTCGTCGGCGATGCTACTCAAAGGCGTACGCTCCCTATCGGCCATAGCGATAGCAGGGCGTCCTTAAGCAGCCGCTAAGCCGATGCGAAAGCTTCACCCGTCGCTCGGCGACGCATCGACATGGTTTGCATTTTATTGCCGTAACTCTCAGGCAAAGAATCGATGGCGCGTTTACGAAGGCTCAACCCGGCGGCGACATCACTTACAAAGAAAATCGCCTTTCCCTGATGGAGATGAGCGTTGGTTTTTCTCGTCAAATGCGCGATTTGCATTCTCCTCGTCTGCGTCGCTCTGCAATGGCGCGCCGATCGCGCGCCAGTTGCGCCGAAAAGCGCAGCGGTCCGCGCTTCAGCGCCGCAGCACGCGGCTGGCCTCGTACAGGACGCTGTCGACAAAGCCTCCGCGCTGATTCGCGCCGGCGGCGACGCGATTGCCGGCGCCGCGCGCGATAAATGTCTGGCGGCGCCGCGCGACTGCCTCTCGGCGGCGCAGCGCGTGCAGTCCGCCGCCGGTCGCGCGCAATAACGGCCAATCCACGATGGTTGAGTGTGCAATAGCCGCGCTGCTGCGCCGGTTTTGCAGAATCAGATTTTTGACACTAAACATGTTCGCGCTTGGCGCGCGATTTTGAGGCCGAACCGCCACCGAGGCCATTCCGTTTTTGCTCGCGCGACCCGTTCGCACATCGCGAGCCATCCTCTCCCTAAAGGAGGCGGCCATGTCCGAAGAAACTTCATCGCAACCCGAAGATACGGTTTCCCGCTCCGAACTGACCAATCTGCAGGAGCAGCTCAAGGCGACGCGCATGGAGCGCGACCGGCAGATTTTCGAGAAGTCCGAGATCGTCGCGAAGGCGAACGCCTACGCCAAGGAGCGCGACGATGTTCGCGACAGCCTGGCGGCCATGACCGCGGAGCGCGACCGCCTCGCCGCGGAGAACGCCGGGGCGGCGACGAAAGCGCTTGAGACCTCGCGGCAGCTGGACGCCGCCAATCGCCGCGCCGAAGAGGCTGCGGCGGAGGTCGCGCGGCTGCGCCACGCGATCGCCACCGCGCCGTCGTCCGACCCCGCCGTGGTGCTGTGGAGCTTCGTCTCGGAAAAGACCAGGGATGGCGTCGCCTGGGTAAGGGGCAAGTTCCCTGCCGACAGCCCGGCTTTGCCCTGGTTCGACAAGACGGTCTCGCTCGTGACCCAGGTCGGCTGCATGGCCGTGAAGGCGACGGACGCCTTCATCCGCTGGGCCGTGCCCAAGGCCATCGAGCTTTTCAACAAGGGCAAGGCGGAGCTCGAGGCGCGGATGGAGAAGAAATAGCCTTTAAGCAGGCTCGGGCGCGCTCCCTGGCGCGCCCTGCGTTCGAAATGGCGCTGGGCGCGGGCTGACGCGCCCTTTCATTCCTCGGCGGGCGCTGCTATCCCCCGCACATGACCGCCCATAAGATCGAAAACATCCGCAATTTCTCGATTGTCGCGCATATCGACCACGGCAAATCGACCCTGGCCGACAGGCTGATTCAGGAGACAGGGACGCTCGCCGCCCGCGATATGGTCGAGCAGGTGCTCGACTCGATGGATATCGAGCGCGAGCGCGGGATCACCATCAAGGCGCAGACGGTGCGCCTCAACTACAAGGCCAAGGACGGCAAGGATTACGTCCTCAATCTGATGGACACGCCCGGGCATGTCGATTTCGCCTATGAGGTGTCCCGCTCATTGAAGGCCTGCGAAGGCTCGCTGCTGGTCGTCGACGCCTCCCAGGGCGTCGAAGCGCAGACGCTCGCCAATGTCTATCAGGCCATCGACGCCGGCCATGAGATCGTTCCCGTCCTGAATAAGATCGATCTGCCGGCCGCCGAGCCCGATCGGATCAAGGAGCAGATCGAGGAGGTCATCGGGCTCGACGCCTCGGGCGCGGTGCTCATTTCGGCCAAGACCGGCATCGGCATTCCCGACGTGCTCGAGGCGATCGTCACGCGCCTGCCGCCGCCAAATGGCGACGAGACGGCCCCTTTGAAGGCGCTGCTCGTCGACAGCTGGTACGACGCCTATCTCGGCGTCGTCGTGCTGGTGCGAATCTTCGATGGAACCCTGAAGAAGGGCCAGAAGATCAAGATGATGGCGGCCGACGCCCATTACGAAGTGGATAAGATCGGCGTCTTTCGTCCCAAGATGCAGGATGTCGCCGCGCTCGGACCCGGCGAGGTCGGCTTCATCACCGCGCAGATCAAGCAGGTCGCCGATACGCGCGTCGGCGACACGATCACCGACGACAAGAAGCCGACCGCCGAGGCGCTGCCGGGTTTCAAGCCGGCGCAGCCCGTGGTGTTCTGCGGCCTCTTTCCGGTGGACGCCGCCGATTTCGAGGATTTGCGCGCGGCGATCGGCAAGCTGCGTCTCAATGACGCGAGCTTCTCCTATGAGATGGAGACGTCCGCCGCGCTCGGCTTCGGGTTCCGCTGCGGCTTTCTCGGGCTGCTCCATCTCGAAATCATTCAGGAGCGGCTGCAGCGGGAATTCGATCTCGATCTCATCGCGACGGCGCCGTCGGTCATCTACAAAATCACGCTGACGAATGGCGACGAGATCGAGCTGCACAATCCCGCCGACATGCCGGATGTGGTGAAGATCGAGGAGATCAAGGAGCCTTGGATCCGGGCGACGATTTTGACGCCCGACGACTATCTCGGCTCGGTGCTGAAACTCTGTCAGGACCGGCGCGGGGTGCAGGTCGATCTCAACTATGTCGGTAAGCGCGCCATGGCGGTCTATGACCTGCCGCTCAACGAGGTGGTGTTCGATTTCTATGACCGGCTGAAATCGATCTCGAAGGGCTACGCGTCTTTCGACTATCAGATCACCGATTATCGCGCCGGCGATCTCGTCAAGATGAGCATTCTCGTCAACAGCGAGCCGGTCGACGCGCTCTCCATGCTGGTGCATCGCACCCGCGCCGACGGACGCGGCCGGCAGATGTGCGAGAAACTCAAGGAGCTCATCCCGCCGCATATGTTCCAGGTGCCGATTCAGGCGGCGATCGGCGGCAAGATAATCGCCCGCGAAACGGTGCGCGCCTTCCGCAAGGACGTCACCGCGAAATGCTATGGCGGCGACGTGACCCGCAAGCGCAAGCTCCTGGAGAAGCAGAAGGAAGGCAAGAAGAAGATGCGCCAGTTCGGCCGCGTGGAGATTCCGCAGGAGGCGTTCATCGCGGCGCTGAAAATGGAGGAGTAGGGGGTTCCCCGAAGCTCCGGCGCGTCATGCCCGCGCATACGCGAGCATGACGTGTCCTGGCGCAACGTCTCGGAATGATGGCCGGGACAAGCCCGGCTATCATGACATTCTTGCACGCGTACGCAATTGCGTACATACTAAGCCATGCGCACAACCTCTTACAGCGATCTCCGCAAGAATCTCGCCGCCACGCTCGATCGCGTCACGGAAGACCATGAGCCGGTCGTCATCACCCGCGACAAAGGCAAGCCGGCTGCCGTGCTGATCTCGCTCGAAGACTTCGCCTCCTATGAAGAGACGAGCTATCTGCTGCAGAGTCCGCGCAATGCAGAGCGCTTGCGCGCCGCCATCCAGGAGCTCGACGCGGGGCGTGGAAATGAGCGCAAGCTCGTTGAATGAAGCTCGTCTTCTCCGAACAGGCTTGGGCCGATTATCTCTATTGGCAGGGCCAAGATAAAAAGACGCTCGAACGCATCAATACGCTCATCAAAGAATGCGCCCGTACGCCCTTTGAGGGCCTTGGCAAGCCGGAACCCTTACGTGGCGATTTACGCGGCTGGTGGTCGCGCCGCATCGATCGCGAGCATCGCCTCGTTTATCGCGTCGAAGACGGCGCCTTGCTGATTGCTCAGTGCCGCTACCATTACTGACGGCTCACTCCCGCGCCAGCGCGATCATCACTGCGCCAAGCAGCATCACCGCCGCGCCGAGCAATCTGCCGCTCGACTCCTCCTTCAGCACGCGTCCGCTCGCGAGCACGGTAAAGAGCGCCGACAGCCGCTTGATGGCGATGACGTAAGGGGTGAACAGCACGGTGAGCGCCCACATCTGCAGTGTGTTGCCAAAGGCCATCGCCGAACCCGCGCCGATCGCGTAGCGCAGCGCAGACAGGCTTGGCGCGGGCCGGCGCCCGGCAAGCCAGTAGAGCAGGGCGCACAGCGAAATGACGATCGTCACCGCCGCGATCCAGATCAGCGGCGTCGACGCCCTGACGCCGAGCTTGTCGATATTGGCGGTGACGCTCCAGATCACCGCGGTGCCGATCATCATCCGCGCGCCCTTGTCGCGCGCAAAGACATGGAAGTTGAAGCGGCGCCCGTTCGCCCGATCGGCGTCGAGCAGGCCGACGCCGAGCACGGTGAACAGCACGCCGAAGATCCCCATCGGCGGGGCGTGCTCGCCGGTCATGATCGGCGAGGTGAACAGCATCAGCACGGGCGTGAGCAACACGAGCGGCGCCACCAGCGACGCGTCGGACAATCTGAAGGCGCGGATGTACAGCACATAGGCGACGACGTTGAGCGCGCCCGACCAGACGAGCAGCGTCCAGAATCCGGGCCTGGTCAGCGACGCGAGAGTCTCGCGCGGCGCGACGAGAAGCCCCGGATAGAGGACGAAGCAAGCCACGATCAGCAGCAGCGCGCCGGCGACCCATTGCGCGGCGAGGATCGCGCGATCGTCCGCCGTTCGCGTCGCCGCCTTGGTGCCGAGATCGGTGACCGACTGGCAGATGGCGGTGACGAGCGAGGCGAAGAGAGCGAGAAGCGCGAGGTCCATGGCGCGCTATAGCGCATTGACGGCTAGGGTGGGAACGGGCCGCGGAGGCTCCTGTGCCATTCCCGACGCGCGAAGCGCGATCGGAAATCCAGCGCAAGACCAGCGTTCTTGGGGGTTGCTCTTGATTCCCGGTCGGACCTTCAGTCCGCCGGGAATGACGAGCCATGATTGCTCGGAGTCACGCGCCCGGCTTCGTCGCCGTCACCAGCGTGTCGACGCCGTCGCGGAATTCGACGGCGACCGGCGCGAAGCCCGCGGCGCGCAACTGCTCCAGAGCGGGCTCGAAATACATGATGTGCTGGGGCGATTCGTCGCTCAGCAGGTGCACGATCCAGTCTTCGAGCAGATCGAGTCGGTTCATCTTCGTGAAAATCTTGAACCAATCCCGCACCACGGCTTGCGTATCGGCAAGATGCGCTGCCGGATCGTCCATCGCGTAGCGGTCGCCGTTGACGAAAATTCCGCCCGGCTTCAGGACACGGAAAATCTCGCAAACCACGGACTTACGGTAGCCGTCAGGAAAGTTATGCACCGCGTAATTCGAAATGACGACATCCATGCCCGCATCGGGCAATGCGCGGAGCGCCGTCAGCGCATCGGCGTCGATAAATTTGACGCGGCCCGCCAGGGCGTAATCGGCGAGATTGGTCCGCGCCTGATCCAGCATTTCGCCGGCGCTGTCGATCGCGGTGAGCTTGAGGTCGCCCCGCGCCGAGAGCGCCGCCAGCGTGCTGATCCCGGTTCCGCAGCCGATCTCGAAGCCGTCGATAGGCCCTGCCTCGGAACGCCACTCGGCGACCCGCTCGCCGATCTTCTTGGCGAGCGTCGCGGCGTTTGGACACATCAGCCGCAGCACGTCATATTCGGCCGCAAGGGGCCCAGTGAAAGGATTCTCTTGAAGCGCGGACATGCGGCTTTTTTTTCATATCGTGGCAGCCCTCGCAAGTGCGGCTTTTCTTGCGGGCGGCTTTTCTTGCCGGGGTCGCCATGTTAGCGAAACTCCTGAATATCTTGTGAGAAAGCTATGATGCAGGCATTACGCGGCGAGCCCCAGGCGGGCGGCGCAGACGCGACGCTGAGCGACTCATTTGTCGCGCTCGGGCGCGCCGCGCGTGCAGCGGCGCGGGCGGCGGCGCTCGCCTCGACCGACGCCAAGAACAAGGCGCTGCGTGTGGCGGCCGGCGAAATTCGTCGCCAGAGCAACGCCATACTCGCCGCCAATGCGCTCGACGTCGCTGACGCCGAGGCGCGCGGAACGGCGGCGTCTTTCCTCGATCGGCTGACGCTCGATCCCGCCCGCGTCGAGGCGATCGCCCGTGGACTGGAGGAGATCGCCGATCTGCCGGACCCTGTCGGCCGCGTTCTAGCGCGTTTCGATCGCCCGAACGGCCTGAAGATCGAGCGCGTCTCGACGCCGCTCGGCGTCATCGGTGTGATTTATGAAAGCCGGCCGAATGTCACCGCCGACGCCGGCGCTCTGTGTCTGAAGGCAGGCAACGCCGCGATCCTGCGCGGCGGCTCCGAGAGTCTGCGCTCGTCGGCCGCCATTCACGCCTGCCTCGTCGCGGGGCTGAAGGCGGCCGGGCTTCCCGAAGCGGCGATCTCGCTTGTCGCGACGGCGGATCGCGCCGCTGTGGGCGCGATGCTGGCGGGCCTCGACGGCAATATCGACGTGATCGTGCCGCGCGGCGGCAAGAGTCTCGTCGCCCGCGTGCAGCATGAGGCGCGCGTCCCGGTCTTCGCGCATCTCGAAGGCATCGTGCATGTCTTCGTCCATAAGGACGCCGATCTCGACATGGCGAAGCGCGTGCTGCTCAACGCCAAGATGCGCCGCACCGGCATCTGCGGCGCGGCGGAGACGCTGCTGGTCGACAAGGCCTGCGCCGCGACCCATTTGCAGCCGCTCGTCTCCATGCTGATCGATTCAGGCTGCGAAGTGCGCGGCGACGCGGCGGCGCAAGCCGCAGACGCGCGGGTCAAGCCCGCGGCGGAAGACGACTGGCGCGCCGAATATCTCGACGCGATCATCGCGGCGCGGGTCGTCGACGGGTTAGCGGGCGCGATCGAACATATCGAGACCTATGGCTCGCATCACACTGATTGCATCATCACCCGCGACGAAGCAGCGGCGCAGCGCTTTATGAACGAAGTCGACTCGGCGATCGTGCTGCACAACGCCTCGACGCAATTCGCCGACGGCGGCGAATTCGGCTTCGGCGCCGAGATCGGCATCGCCACCGGCCGCATGCATGCGCGCGGACCCGTCGGCGTCGAGCAGCTGACCTCGTTCAAATATCGCGTCTACGGCGACGGCCAGGTGCGAGGGTGAGTGGTCTCTTGGGTGGCGCGTCGCGCGAGCCCTTGAAGCGCCGCTTCTCCCGCTTGCGGGAGAGGGAATGATCCCGCGCCTCCCGCCGCATGCGCTCGGCATGCGCATCGGCCTTTTCGGCGGCTCCTTCGATCCGCCGCATGACGGCCATGCGCTCGTTTCGCGCCTCGCGCTGACGCGGCTAAAACTCGATCGGCTGTGGTGGATCGTCTCGCCCGGCAATCCGCTGAAAGACGCGAGCGAATTGCCGTCGATCGAAGCACGGATCGCCGCGGCGAAAAAAATCCTGCATGATCCGCGCGTCGCCTTCACCGGCTTCGAGGCTGAGATCGGCGCGCGCTTCACCTGCGACACGCTCGATTATCTTCGCCTCCATTGCCCCGGCGTGCGCTTCGTCTGGATCATGGGCGCGGACAATCTGCTGCAGTTTCATCGCTGGCGACGATGGCAGGACATTGCGCGGACGACGCCCATCGCCGTCATCGACCGGCCGGGCGCGACGCTGAAAGCCGCCAACGCAAAGGCGGCGGTCTATTTCAAGAGCGCGAGGATTCCCGAGCGCGAGGCCGGTATGCTCGCCGTGACGCCCCCGCCGGCGATCGTCTACCTGCACGGGCCAAGACTCGAGCGTTCGTCGACCGAATTGCGCGCAGGAACGCGTTCCTGACGCGCTCCGGTCTCTCGAAGGCGCGATTTCGGCCGCGCCAGCTTCGCCTTCGGCGGAAGCGCTGCCGCTACTTTCGCTCGAAGAGCGGCAATATCCAGCGCTTATAGGCCCAGAAGCTCAGAGGAATGCCGACGAAGATCGCGACCCACATCAGCGCCGAATTGTCCGTGCCGTGCTCGTAAAAGCCGCCGCCTTCGGTCACGGACTGCGTATAGGGATTACGCACAAAAAGCGTGATCGCGAATGAGCCGATAAGGATCAGCGCCGTGGCGATGTAAAGGCTGCGCGGAATTACGAACTTCGGCAGCTGCGGCTGCGCCGGCGGCTCTTCGGGCCTGGGCGGCGGTGTTTCCTGCGGCTTGCCCGCGTCTTGGGGTTCTTCGGTCATGGGCTTCTCTCCCGATATTCTGCGCTTGGCCCCAATATAGGGCTGCTTTAGGTCGCCGCGCCATAGACGTCATAGGCCTCGGCGCGCTCGATTTTCGCCGTGACGATGTCGCCCGCGCGCAACGGGCGCCGCGATGCGACGAAGGCCGCGCCGTCGATCTGCGGCGCGTCGGCCTTGGTGCGGCCCTTGGCGAGCGCGCCTGAAGGGCCGCCGCCGGGCTCGTCGATGATGATTGAAAGGCGCTTGCCGACCTTGCGCTTCATCAGCCGCGCGCTGATCGCCTGCTGCTTCGCCATGAAGCGCTTCCAGCGCGTCTCCTTCACCTCGTCGGGCACGGCGGGCAGGCCAAGCGCCTCGGCCGGGGCGCCGGAGACAGGCTCATATTTGAAGGCGCCGGCGCGGTCGATCTCGGCCTCCTCCAGCCAATCGAGAAGATAGTCGAAATCCGCGTCGGTCTCGCCGGGGAAGCCGACGATGAAGGTCGACCGCAGCGCGAGGTCGGGACACGCGTCGCGCCAGGCTCGAATGCGCGCCAGGGTCTTTTCATCATTGGCGGGACGCTTCATGGCCTTCAGCACGTTCGGCGCGGCATGCTGAAAGGGAATGTCGAGATAGGGAAGGATTTTCCCCTCCGCCATCAATGGCATCACCTCGTCGACATGCGGATAGGGATAGACGTAGTGCAGGCGCACCCATAGGCCGAGATCGCCAAGCTCCCGCGCGAGATCGAGAAAGCGCGCGCGCACGCTGCGGTCGCCGAATTTGCTTTCGGCGTAGCGAATGTCGCGGCCATAGGCGCTCGTGTCCTGCGAGATGACGAGCAGCTCCTTGACGCCCGCGCGCGCCAGCTTTTCCGCTTCGCGCAGCACGTCGGCGGCCGGCCGCGAGACAAGCGGCCCGCGCAGATGCGGGATGATGCAGAAGGCGCAGCTGTTGTCGCAGCCTTCCGAGATTTTCAGATAGGCGTAATGGCGCGGCGTGAGCTTCACGCCCTGTTCGGGAAGAAGATCGACGAAGGGGTCATGCGCCGGCGCGGCGGCGCGATGCACTGCTTCGACCACGCTCTCATATTGCTGCGGGCCGGTGATCGCCAGCACTTGCGGGAAGCGCGCCGTAATGGCCTCGGGCTCCGCGCCCATGCAGCCGGTGACGATCACCTTGCCGTTTTCGTTCAGCGCGGCGCCGATCGCTTCGAGCGACTCCGCCTTGGCGCTGTCGAGAAAGCCGCAGGTGTTGACGATGACGACGTCAGCCCCGGCGTGGCTGCGCGACAGCTCGTAACCTTCCGCGCGCAGCCGCGTGACGATCCGTTCGCTATCGACGAGGGCCTTCGGACAGCCGAGCGAGACGAAGGAGACGCGCGGGGCGGCGCTGAACGGCCTCTGTTGTTCCTGCATGGCGCCCCTTGCCACGGGCGGGGCGTCTTTGCAATCGCGGGCTCAGCGTTACGCCGTCAGCGCGCCAATGAGAGCGAAGAGCGCGACGGCGGCAAAGATGATGGCGTGAACCATAAACGCAACTCCGACGGCCCCCCGAATTGGTGTAATTGTGCGCGCTTTAAGAAAGCGTTGAGGGCCCCGTTCAAGGCGAATTTCGGCGCTGGCGCAAAAAAGCCAATAAGTCAGCGACGATGAGGGCCCTTGCCGGAGCTCGAAAAGAAAAATTTGCGCTCGGCCTGAGCCGCTCTTAATGAATAGCGCCTCGCTACGAGCTTCAGCCACGCCGTCTCAAGGAAGCGCCACGTCTTGACGAATTCCATAGTTCTCGGAACCGGGTCTTATGCGCCGCAGCGCGTCATCTCCAACGTCGACCTCGAGAAGATCGTCAGGACGAACAATGAGTGGATCGTCAGCCGCACCGGCATCAAAGAGCGCCGAGTCGCCGCGGATCATGAGGCCACGTCGGATCTGGCCGCGGCCGCCGGGCGCGAGGCGCTGCAATTCGCCGGCGTAAAGCCCGACGACGTCGACATGATCATCGTGTGCACCGTTACAGGCGATGCGCCGACGCCGTCCTGCGCATCTTTTGTTCAGGCGCAGCTCGGCGCGAAGAACGCCTTCGCTTTTGACGTCGGCGCCGCCTGCGCCGGTTCGCTCTACGGTCTCTCGATCGCCGACCAGTTCATCAGAAGCGGCAAGGTCAAGCGCGCGCTGGTGATCGGGGCCGAGACCCTCAGCCGCTTCGTCGATTGGACTAACCGCGAGACCTGCGTGCTGTTTGGCGACGCCGCCGGCGCGATTTTGCTTGGCGCCAGCGAAGAGGAAGGGCGTGGCCTGCTCGCCGCGAGCCTGCGCACCGACGGTTCGATGACGGGCATTCTCGGCATCTATGGCGGCGGCAGCCGCCGCCCGCCTTCCGCGGAAATGCTTGAAGAAAAGGCCGGCAAAATCAAGATGCGCGGGCGCGAGGTCTATAAGGTGGCGACGCGGCTGTTGCCTGAAGTGGTCGGCGACACGCTTGAAGCCGCCGGTCTGACCGCAGCCGACATCAATCACGTCATCGCCCACCAGGCGAATAAGCGCATCATCGAGTCCGCGATGCAGAATCTGGGCGTCCCCTTCGAGAAATGCTGGATCAACATCGACCGCTACGGCAATACGTCGAGCGCCTCGATGCCGATCACGCTCGATGAGGCGAATCGCGCCGGAAGGCTGAAAAAGGGCGACGTCATCGCGATGATGGCGATCGGCGCGGGAATGACCTGGGGCGGCGCAGTGCTGCGCTGGTAGGCTTTCCTTTCGCGGCCGTCCAACTCCAAACTTCGTTGACGCCAAACAGGCCTGCTTGACGCGGGCCTTTTTTCGCCTTGTGCCATCAATCTACTCATGCTACCGTTTTTATAGACTATTGGAGAGGCGTCACCATGAGCGAGAATTTGCAGAAGAGTCTGGGTCTGGGAATTATAGGGGTCGTGGTTGCGCTCACGATGTTGGCGAGCGCGCATTCTCAAGCGGGCCAGACGTTCCTGAACGTCTCCTATGACCCGACGCGCGAACTCTATAAGGCGATTAATCCCGCGTTCGCGGCGGACTGGAAAGCCCGGACCGGCGAAACGATCGAACTTCTGGCGTCGCATGGCGGCTCGGGCGCGCAAGCGCGCGCCGTGATCGAGGGGCTGAACGCCGATGTCGTGACGCTGGCGCTCGCCGCCGACATTGACGCGATCGCCAGCAAGAGCGGCAAAATTCCGGTCGATTGGCAAAAGCGCCGACCGAATAACTCGTCGCCCTATACGTCGACGATCGTGTTTCTCGTCCGCAAGGGCAATCCGAAAGCCGTCAAGGATTGGGACGATCTGGCCAAGCCCGGCGTCGCGGTGATCACGCCCAACCCCAAGACGTCGGGCGGCGCGCGTTGGAATTATCTTGCGGCCTGGGGCTATGGGCTGAAGAAATTCGGCGGCGACGAAGCCAAGACGAAAGATTTCGTCAAGGCGATCTACAAGAACGCCCCGGTCATGGACACGGGCGCGCGAGGCTCGACGATCACCTTCGCCCAGCGCGGCATCGGCGACGTGCTCCTTGCATGGGAGAACGAAGCCTTTCTTGCGCTGAAGGAATTTGGCGCTGACAAGTTCGAGATCGTGACGCCGCCGCAGTCCATTCTGGCGGAGCCGCCGGTCGCCGTCGTTGACGCCAACGCCGACGCCAAAGGCAACAGGCAGCTCGCGGAAGCCTATCTCGACTTCCTCTATTCGCCGCCGGCGCAGGCGATCATTGCGCGCAATTTCTATCGTCCCGTTCATCCGGAATATGCGGCGAAGGACGACGTAAAGAAATTCGCCAAGATCGATTTCATCACCGTGGATAAAAGTTTCGGCGGCTGGGCGGCCGCGCAAAAGAAACATTTCGCCGACGGCGGCATTTTCGACGACATCCAGAAACAAGAGCTGACAAGGTGACCTCCCCAGTCCTTGTCGGCAAAAACGCCCGACGCTTCACGGCGCCGGGCGTCATTCCTGGCTTCGGCCTGACCTTCGGCTATACGCTGATCTATCTTGGCGTGATCGTCCTCTTTCCGCTCGCCACGCTCATCTGGCAGTCATCGGGACTGGGATTTTCCGGGCTCTACGCGATCGCCTCGGAGCCGCGCGTCGCCGCGTCGCTGCGCACGACGTTCTTCATCTCCTTCGCCGCCGCGGTCGTCGATCTGTTCTTTGGCCTCATCGTCGCCTGGGTGCTCACAAGATACGATTTTCCCGGCCGTCGACTGCTCGACGCATTCGTCGATCTGCCCTTCGCGCTGCCGACGGCGGTCGCCGGCATTTCGCTTGCGGCGCTGTATTCGCCGAATGGCTGGTTTGGCGCGCCGCTCGCCGACTACGACATCAAGGTCGCTTACACCCGCTGGGGCATTCTGGTCGCGCTCATCTTCATCGGACTGCCGTTCGTCGTGCGCACCGTGCAGCCGATTATTTCGGAACTTGAAGTGGAGCTGGAAGAGGCTTCCGCCACGCTCGGCGCGGGCAGGCTGCAAACCGTCATCCGTGTGATGCTTCCGCCCCTGGCGCCGGCGTTGCTCACCGGCTTCGCGCTCGCCTTCGCCAGATCCATTGGCGAATATGGGTCGGTGATCTTCATCGCCGGCAATATCGCTTACGTCTCCGAGATCGCGCCGCTGCTCATCGTCGTGAAGCTTGAACAATATGATGTCCCCGGCGCGACCGGGATCGCGACCATCATGCTGGCGATTTCCTTCGCCGCGCTGCTTCTCATCAATCTGGTCCAGGCTTGGAGCCGCAGGAGATTCGGCCATGTCTGAGATCGCGGTCACGTCCAGCGGCCGCGATCGCGGCGTCAAATTCCGGCCGGTCACGCATGACTCGTCGTTTGCGCGCTACGCGCTTATTGCGACCGCGGTGCTGTTTCTCGCCATCTTTCTTTTGGCGCCGCTTGCCATCGTCTTCGTCGAAGCCTTCAGCAAAGGGATCGGACCCTTTCTTATGGCGTTCGATGATCCAGACGCGCGCGCCGCGATCCGTCTGACGCTTCTTGTCGCGGCGATCGCCGTGCCGGCCAATCTTGTGTTCGGACTCGCAGCGTCCTGGTCGATCGCCAAATTTTCCTTTCCCGGCAAGAGCGTTCTCATCACGCTGATTGATCTGCCGTTCTCGGTATCGCCGGTCGTCGCCGGCCTCGTCTATGTGCTGGTGTTCGGCGGCCAGGGCCTCTTTGGCCCGTGGCTCGCGGCCCATGGCGTGCAGATCATTTTTGCCGTGCCCGGCATCGTGCTGGCGACGATCTTCGTCACCTTTCCTTTCGTTGCGCGCGAACTCATTCCGTTGATGGAGGAGCAGGGCAAGATTGAGGAAGAAGCGGCGCTCACGCTCGGGGCCTCCGGCTTCAAGACTTTTCTGACCGTGACGCTGCCCAACATCAAATGGGGCCTGCTGTATGGCTTGCTGCTCTGTAACGCCCGCGCCATGGGCGAGTTCGGCGCCGTTTCGGTCGTATCGGGTCACATACGCGGCTTGACCAATACAATTCCGCTTCAGGTGGAGATACTCTACAATGAGTACAATAATGTCGCCGCTTTCGCGCTCGCGGTTCTTCTTGCAGGCTTGGCGCTTGTCACACTCGGGCTCAAGACGTTCCTCGAATGGCGTCATGCCGACGCGCTCTCCGGACGCGCTCGCCGCCACTGAAGCGAGTAAGCGCGGCGCGTCTATTCGCATTGAGGGAGTCGAGCAGGATTTCGGCGCCTTTCCGGCCTTGCGCGACGTCAGCCTCGAGATTCAGCCTGGAGAACTCGTCGCGCTGCTCGGCCCTTCGGGCTCGGGCAAGACGACGCTGCTGCGTGTGATCGCGGGCCTGAATTCTCCCGATCGCGGGCGCGTTCTGTTCGACGGCGAGAACGCGACCAATCTTCGCGTGCAGGACCGCCATGTGGGCATGGTTTTTCAGAACTATGCGCTCTTCAAACATATGACCGTCGCCGACAATATCGCCTACGGTCTGAGAGTTCGTCCCAGACGCACGCGTCCCTCGCGGGCGGCGATCAAGGCGCGCGCCACGGAGCTTCTGCAGTTCGTGCAGCTCGACGGACTTGGCGGCCGCTATCCGGCGCAGCTTTCCGGCGGCCAGCGACAGCGCGTCGCGCTCGCGCGCGCGCTCGCCATCGAGCCGCGCGTGCTGCTGCTCGATGAACCTTTTGGCGCGCTTGATGCGCGCGTGCGCAAGGATTTGCGCCGCTGGCTGCGCGACATTCATAAGCAGACGGGATTGACGACGGTCTTCGTCACGCATGATCAGGATGAAGCGATGGAGCTTGCGGATCGCGTCGTCGTGCTCAACGAAGGCCGCATCGAACAGATTGGTACGCCTGAAGAACTTTACGACCGCCCGGCTTCGCCGTTCGTCATCTCCTTCGTTGGCGAAGCGGTCGCGTTGCCCGTCACCATCTCCGACGGCCACGTGACGTTCGGCGGCCGCGAATTGCACATCGACACCCACGGCTTGCGCAGCGGACCGGCGAGAGTCTTCTTCCGCCCGGCGGACATCGCCGTCGCGGCTGAAGGGAACGGCGATCTTGAAGGACGCGTCGAGAGCCTGCGGCGCACGCCAGCCGGCGTTCGCGCCACGATCGCCATCGACGGCTATGATCAAACGCTTGAGATCGACTCGCCGCTCGACCGTTCGGCTTCGCTCGGCGGCCGCGTTCCGCTCTCGCTGGCGAAAGCCCGCATCTTTCCGGCGGACGAGAACGGCGACTATGTCAACGCCGGAGACGGCATTTGAGCGCGGCGCCTGCTGACGCGATTGATGAGAAGAACGCCGCCAACGACTGGAATTCGGCGCTCTATCTGAAATTCGAAGCGGAGCGCACGCGCGCCGCCCGCGACCTGCTCGCGCACGTGCCTTATTGCGAGACCCGACGGGTTTTTGACCTTGGATGCGGACCTGGAAACAGCACCCGGCTACTCGCGATGAGCTTTCCCGGCGCTGACATCATCGGAATCGACAAATCCGACAATATGCTAGCGGTCGCTCGCGCGTGCACGCCGACGGCGACGTTTATCAAAGAGGATATCGCGCATTGGCGGCCTTCCGAGCCGGCCGATCTCATCTTCGCCAATGCGGCGCTGCATTTCCTTCCCGATCATCGCGGGTTGATGACCAGGCTCTTGAGTTATTTGCGGCCCGGCGGACGTCTTGCGGTCCAGATGCCGAACAATACGCATGAGCTTTCGCACGCGGCGATGCGTATGGTCGCGGCGGATGGCCCCTGGGCGCCGCGTCTGCTTCCAGTCGCCAAGTCGATCATGGTGCTCGGTCCGCTCGAGGAATATTACAATCTACTCGCGCCGCTCTGCAGCACGATCAACATTTGGCAGACGGTCTATGTCCACCCGCTCGACGGCCCTGACGGCGTGGTCGAGTGGTTCGAAGGATCGGGCCTTCGTCCCTTCCTCGACTTGCTCGATTCAAATGAGCGCGTCGAATTTCTTGCGCGGTACAGAGGGAGGCTCGCACAGGCCTATCCGCGGCAACCGGACGGCAGAGTGCTTCTGCGGTATCCGCGCCTCTTCTTCGCCTTACAGAAATAGGGCGGCGGTCTGGTTTGATCGCCATGGCGGCGTACAATCCGACAAACTGTGACATTACTGCAACGCTTTCGCTCGATATATTTATTTGTCTACTAAATCGATAGACAAACAGATACGCTTTCGGTTTACTGCCTCTTGCGGCTTGGACGGAAAATGTTCGCGGAGGGGCGCCTCGGCGGACGAGAGAGAGCTGGAATGTCGAAGCGAAAATTAAGGCGCGGGCTGCAGTTGCGGCGTTTACTGTGGCTATTTCGCAACAGCGCAAGTCGAAAAATCGAGTTGACTAAAACATGAGCTTAACAGCTCAACCGTGACGGCATACCGATATGTATAGCATTTACATATCGGCCCGTCGCTCAAAGCGCGTCAACCGGAGCTGGGTTAAGCGATACGGGACAAAAGTCGATGTCGATTAGCAAAAACAGAAAGAAGTTGAGGTTAGCCGCGTTTGGCGCCGTTGTCGGCGCCGCCTTTAGCGTTCCCGAAATCGCGGGCGCCGAAGACAAAGCGCCCACTCAGGAGGTTTTGGGAAAAGGGGGTCAGTCGGATAGCGGCGCAAAAACAGCCGCGCCGGAAAAAGCCTCGGTGAAGACGAAGGCCAATGGCGCGGGTGTCGCTGCTGGTCCCGGAGCGCCAGCGGCCCCGCTGGCAAAGAAGAGCTATTACGTGCCGACGCGCGGCTATCGTTTGGAGCCGCAGCCCGACATTCCGCCCTATGTGCGCAATCTGGCGAAGACCTACAAGGAATTCGAAGGCATCGACTGGCTGAACGTCGGTCTCGATTCGCGCGTGCGTTTTGAATATCGCAAGGACGACTATCGGCCGTGGACGAACACGACGACCAATCCGCCGACGTCGCAGCGCAAGTATTTTCCCAATTCGCTTTGGCTGTCGCGCACGCGGGCCTATCTGGGCGTGCAGAACATCCTCGATCCCTTTCGATTCGTTCTCGAATTTCAGGACTCGCGCGCCTACAACAGCATCTATGAATATCAGGGCCAGGAGATCAATCAGACGGAGCTTATTTCGGGCTATGGCGAACTCTTTTTCAAGGACGCCTTCGGCAAGGACGATCTCGGCAATGATCGGCCGCTAACCCTTCGCGCGGGGCGCTTTCACCTCGAGTTGCTCGACAGACGATTGATCGCCGAGAATGAGTTCCGCAACACGACCAACAACTTTGACGGCTTCCGGATCAAAATCGGCAAGAAGGATAATGATTGGGACATCGACAGTTTCCTGATGCGGCCGGTTATTCGTTATCCATATCAGTTCGACCGACCTGATTGGCAGAACTGGATCTACGGCAGCGTGTTCAGCATCCGGCGCTGGTCGGAATATGCGACGATCCAGCCTTATTTTTTAGGCCGCAAGCAATATGGGGATCCGCTCAATGTCTCGAACGCGCTGAAGTTTCATCGCGACACTTATGCGCCCGGCCTGCGCGTCTATGGCGTGATCAACGACTTTGATTACGACTTCGACATCAACAAGCAGTTTGGCGAAACCGGCGAATTCCGCCAGTTGAGGAATGTCCAAAACGCCGTGCAGACGACGGTGCAGCACGACGCCATCGCTTATGCATTCGAGGCGGGCTACACATTTTCAGATCATCCGTGGAAACCGCGGATCAGCGCCAACTACGCCTATGGCTCGGGCAACAAGAGTCCGTTCGACAGCGTCAATCAGACCTTCGACATTTTCTACGGCTTCAATCAGCCCTTCTCGCGCAACGATTATATCGCCTGGAATAACATCAAGGCGCCCAAGGCGCGCATCGAATTTTCGCCGTTCAAGGATCTCCGGATCGATACGGCCTTCAGCGCCTATTGGCTGGCGAGCGCGGCGGCGGCTTGGGACCGGGCCAATCTCCTTGCGCCGCTCGGCAACAGAGGCACGTTCATCGGCACGGAATATGATCTGCGTATTCGCTACAAACTGAATCAGTTCATCAATCTGACGGCGAGCTACGCAAGGTTCTGGCCGGGTTCGTTTACCTCGAGCTTTGCGCCGCCGGTCGCGTTGCAGCCGTTCTTGCCGCAATCTTTTCCCGGACAGACCACGACGACGAATGGCCTGACGGCGCGGCCGACCGACTTCTTTTATCTCGAAGTCTCGGCCAACGCCTTTGGCGACGGCAATCCGATCGCCAAGCCGCCGGGCGCGGATTTTCTCGCGCTCGTTTCGCCTGACGGGCCGCCCCCGCCGCCTGCGCCGCCGCCAAGCTGGCGCGATGTCTACGTCGGCCTCAATGGCGGCGGCGCTTGGTCGAGCCCGCGGTCGATTGTGAATCCCTGGCCTTTCGGCGGCGCAATCGCTAGCCCAGCAGTCGCGGTCAGCGCGACGCCGATCGATCAGACAAACCATCTCGCCGGCTTCCTCGGCGGATTCCAGATCGGCGCCAATTGGAAGTTCGCCGACAGCATCCTCGTCGGCGCCGAGGCGGATCTTCACGGCGTTTCCGGCAATACTGACACGAAATGGCGGGCCGCGTTGACCGCCGCGGGCGGCGACAGCTTCGCCACCTATGCGCAACGCACCGCGACCCTCAACTATCTCGGCACGATCCGCGGTCGATTGGGCTATCTCGTCACCCCGACGCTCGCCCTCTATGGCGCGGGCGGCATGGCCTATGGCGGCGTCGTTTCCAACGCCGCGATCTTCACTCGAAGAATTGGCGGCGCGATTCAGACGCTCGTCAATCCCGTCTATCAGGACAGCTTGATCGGCTGGACGGCGGGCGGCGGCGTCGAATGGATGTTTACGCCCGATTGGAGCGTTAAGATCGACTATCTTCGCTACGATCTCGGGGCCGCTGAAGGGTTCGCTTACGCGGCCCAATCGACCGGCCTTCACGCCTATGGCGCGACAAGCTCGACGCGCTTCAACGGCAATCTCGTGCACGCCGGCGTTAACCGCCACTTCGATCTCATCAGCATCGCAAAAGCAAAATAGGCTCGAGCTGAAGGCCAAGCCCGCGCGAGCAGCGCCAGTGCGCGACTGAAGCGTGCGTGAAGAGCCGCTCCAGTCGCGCTCTCGCCGTCAAATTTGTTCGGCCGGGAACTGCGATTGCGGCTGCACAGTTCAACACTGCGCCTGCCATGGTGGAAGAAAAATTTGGCGAGGTCGCTGAAAGGTCGACACGTGCCGCTGCCCGAACAGCACCTGCAGACCTCCCAAGAGGCGCCTGTGCCTCCGGGCCAAGCCGCTCCGCGCGCGCCGGCAGATTCGGGCGACGTAAAGGGCATCACGAAGCGTGAGATTATCGATATCGAGGAGAGAGCGCAGCCGCGCACGCCCGTCATTTACGAGGTGGTGCGTCGCATGGGCGAAGAAGAACTTGCGCGCCCGGCAGTGTCGCTCTGGTGGTCCGGCGTGGCGGCAGGTCTTTCGATAAGCTTCTCGCTGCTCGCGCAGGCGGTGCTTCAAACGCATCTTCCTGAGAAGAGTTGGACTCCTTTAGTCGTCGCGGCCGGCTACCCAGCCGGCTTTTTGCTGGTCGTTCTCTCGCGCCAGCAGCTCTTCACCGAGAATACGATCACAGCCGTGTTGCCGCTGTTCAAGAGCTTCACCGCGCTGAATCTCGGTCGCGTCATTCGACTATGGAGCGTCGTCTTCGCCGCGAATATGCTCGGCGCTTTCGTCGCCGCTCTGTTCTTTGCGTTCACGCCCGCGCTTTCGGCGGAACTGCGCGACGGCGCCTTCGAGATCAGCCGCCAGATGCTGACGAACAGCCCAGGCGAGATGTTTTTCCGGGGTATTCCTTCCGGCTTCCTGATCGCGGCGATGGTCTGGCTCGTACCCAATGCCGACACGGCCCGATTTCATATGATCAGCCTGTTGACCTATCTCATCGCGGTGGGCGGCTTCACCCATATCGTCGCGGGAGGCGTCGAGGCCTTTCTTCTTGTATTAACGGGCGAACTTACGACGGGGGCGCTGGTTGGCAATTTCATCATGCCCGTCCTGGTCGGCAACATCATCGGCGGAACCGTGCTGTTCGCGCTAATCTCATACGCTCAAGTCATGAGAGAAATCTGAAGGCTGCGAGATTCTCGACAAGACGCGAACGCCTCGCAGGGCGTTGCGCGGATCGACCCGGCGCGTCAAATCGCTCCCGCGCTGTTGCGCGCAAGAGCTGCGCATTTTGCTCCTTCCTAGGAACATTTCTCAAGTTCCAGAGTTTCCTTTGCGCCGTGACAGGCCTGTACGCCGCCGCTGCGCATCGGCAGGGGCGCGTCGCGGCCGATCGCCAGCAATAGCTGAACAGGTGGCCCTGGTAGAAGCTTTCCGTCGCCACGTCTTTTGGTGAAAGGATTGACCGATGGCTCCAGATCCCGATCCCGTGCCAAAAGGAAAAGACCGGCCTCCATCCACAATCGAAGAGCTTGATGTGCTCTGGTTGACGGCGGGACTCAGTTGCGACGGCGACTCGGTCTCAATCACCGCCGCCAGCGAACCAAGCATAGAAGACGTCATTCTCGGAGCGATCCCCGGCCTGCCGAAGGTGCGCTTGCACAATGCAGTGCTCTCCTACGAAGTGGGCGATGACTTCATGAAGGCCTTCCATCAAGGCGCGCGGGGCGAACTCGAAAACTTCGTGCTTGTGGTCGAGGGATCCATCCCGAACGAGAAGCTGAGCGGCGACGGCTATTGGGCGGCGATCGGGACGGACGCCGCGACCGGCCAGCCAATCAGAACCACCGAATGGATCGACCGTTTGGCGCCAAAGGCGCTCGCCGTAATCGGCGCCGGAACTTGCGCCACCTATGGCGGCGTCCATGCGATGAAGGGCAATCCCACCGGCTGCATGGGCCTTCAGGACTATCTGGGCGCCGAGTGGAAATCAAAAGCCGGTCTGCCGATCGTCAATGTACCGGGCTGTCCTGTGCAGCCGGACAATTTCATGGAGACGTTCCTCTATCTGCTGCGCCAGCTCGCCGGTCTCGCGCCGATGATACCTGTCGACAGACACGGCCGCCCGCGCTGGCTGTTTGGTCCGACAGTTCATGAGGGATGCGACCGCGCCGCTTATTACGAAGAGGCCGATTTCGCGCAAGAATATGGCTCTCGGAAGTGCCTGGTGAAGATCGGCTGCTGGGGCCCGGTTGTTCAATGCAACGTGCCCAAGCGCGGTTGGATCGCGGGTCTCGGCGGCTGTCCGAATGTCGGCGGCATCTGCATCGGCTGCACCATGCCGGGCTTTCCCGACAAGTTCATGCCCTTCATGGACGAACCGCCCGGCGCCCGCATCTCATCGGTTCTCATCAAGCCTTACGGCGTGCTGATCCGCAATTTGCGGAAGATCACCAATCACACGCTCAACAAGGAGCCAAGGTGGCGCAACAGGCAGCCGACCTACACAACCGGTTACGAGCCTGATCGGCCGAACAAGACTCATCCACTCTAGTTAAGGGATTCGCGACCATGGTCGACCTCGCAACCCGTCCTGCCGCGCCTCCGCGCGCCAATAAAGCGTCGCCCAATCTCGTCGAGATGAATTGGGATCCGATTACCCGAATCGTCGGCAGTCTCGGAATTTTCACCAAAATCGATTTCGACAACCGCCAGGTCGCCGAATGTCACAGCACGTCGTCGATCTTTCGCGGCTACAGCATTTTCATGAAGGGCAAAGATCCTCGTGATTCCCACTTCATCACCAGCCGCATCTGTGGAATCTGCGGCGACAATCACGCGACGTGCTCCGTCTATGCGCAGAATATGGCCTACGGGATCAAGCCGCCGCCGCTCGCCGACTGGATCATCAATCTGGGCGAAGCCGCGGAATATATGTTCGACCACAACATCTTTCAGGACAATCTCGTCGGGGTCGATTTCTGCGAGCAGATGGTCAAGGAAACCAATCCAAGCGTCTGGGCCAAGGCGCAACGGACTCCGGCGCGGAACGCAGACGCTCACGGCTATCGCACGATCGCCGAGATCATGACCGCGCTCAATCCGTTTTCCGGCGAATTCTACCGTGAGACATTGATTGTGAGCCGCTACACGCGTGAGATGTTCAGCCTGATGGAGGGGCGCCATGTGCACCCCTCCACTCTTTATCCCGGCGGCGTCGGCACCGTGCCGTCGAACCAACTCTTTACCGAATATCTGACGCGACTCGTGCGCTACGCCGAATTCATGAAAAAATGCGTGCCGCTGCACGATGATCTGTTCGACTTCTTTTATGACGCGCTGCCCGGCTACGAGGAGGTTGGACGTCGGCGGATTCTGCTGGGGTGCTGGGGCGCGTTTCAGGATCCGAACCATTGCGACTACAATTACAAGCACATGACCGACTGGGGTCGAAAAATGTTCGTCACTCCAGGCGTTGTCGTCGACGGCAAGCTTGTCACGACCGATCTCGTCGACATCAATCTGCAGATTCGAATCCTGCGCGGGCAGTCCTACTATGATGGGTGGGACGATTGCGAAACCTTCGTCAAGACGGACCCGCTGGGCAATCCGGTCGACCAAAAGCACCCATGGAATCAGACGACGATTCCAAGACCGCAGAAGCGAGATTTCGACAAGAACTATTCCTGGGTGATGTGTCCGCGCTGGCTCGACAAGAGCAGCGGAGATCATCTGCCGCTCGACACCGGCGGCGGCGCCTTCGCGCGTCTGTTCTCCACGGCGCTGGCGGGGCTCGTCGACATGAAAGGCTATGTCAAAGCGACGGGCGACAGCGTGAAGATCAATCTTCCCAAGACGGCGCTCAAGCCTGCGGTCGAGTTTGAATGGAAGGTTCCAAAGTGGAGCAACGCGATCGAACGCGATCGGGCGCGCACCTATTTCCAAGCCTACTGCGCCGCGGCGGCGTATTATTTCCTGGAACAGGCCTTCGGAGAAATACAGGCGGGCCGCACAAAGACCTTTACGCCATTCGAGGTTCCCGATGAGGCGATCGGCTGCGGCTTCCACGAGGCGGTGCGCGGCGTGCTGTCGCATCATCTCGTCATAAGAGACAAGAAGATCGCCAATTACCATCCCTATCCTCCGACGCCGTGGAACGCGACGCCGCGAGATGATTTCGGAACGCCTGGACCTTACGAGGACGCGGTTCAGAATACCCCGATCTTCGAAGAGAACGGTCCGGACAAGTTTAAGGGCATCGACATCATGCGCGCTGTGCGCAGTTTCGATCCTTGTCTGCCATGCGGCGTGCACATGTATGTGGGCGGCGGCAAAACCGTTAAGACCACGCATTCGCCGATGTTCGGCGCGTCGCGAAAGCCGTCGCCATGAATGGAGAGGCGCGCGAGACGGAGACGCTGGAGCAGTCTCTGGTCCGGCTCGAGAAGCTGACGGCCGCGCTAGAGGGAATCGCGGACGGGACGGGGCGGCAGGCGGCGCGTGAGTTGCTGGCGCTCATGCTCGATCTGCACGCGCGTTCGCTCGCGCGACTCAGCGCGATCATTGCGGCGTCGAACGATGGCGCCGCCTTACTCGAGAAGATCGTCGAGGATCGGGACCTTCGGGCGATATTTCTCCTCCACGGGCTGCATCCGCAGAGCGTGGAGGATCGTCTACAGGATGTCATCGCGCGCATGCTGCCGCAGTGGAGCGCACGCGGCCTCCATGTGAGCCTCATGAGCGCGGGTAAAGCCTTTGCGATGGTTCAGCTGCAAAGGAATGGCGTTGCTGAGCCTACCGACCAGCTGCGGCTGGAGATCGAGAACGCGCTCACCGACGCCGCGCCCGACCTCGACGATATTTTGATCGAAATGGACATGACAGCCCTTTACGCAGAGACCGCCGCCTAGCCACAAAGAGGCGCGAGCGCATGGAAAGAATAGAATCGGGAAATTGGGCGTCTCGGCTGCGGCGCTTCGTGCGCGCGAGCGAAGAAGAGCATTGCGAGTTCTGTTCGAAGACGATCGCGTCTCGGCACGCGCATTTGGTCGAACGCGCGACGCGAAAATTCTTTTGCGCTTGTCCCCAATGTGCGTTCCTCTTGGGAGGGGGAGAGCGGTTTGCGGCCTTGCGCTCGCGCGCCGATGC
Source organism: Methylocystis sp. SC2 (assembly GCF_000304315.1). Classification (NCBI taxonomy): domain Bacteria; kingdom Pseudomonadati; phylum Pseudomonadota; class Alphaproteobacteria; order Hyphomicrobiales; family Methylocystaceae; genus Methylocystis; species Methylocystis hydrogenophila. The sequence goes on from NC_018485.1 coordinate 3,520,583, forward strand.
GCTGCGCGACTTCGATCTGAGCGACGACGAATGGGAGGCTTTTCGCATCCCCATCGATCTTGCCTTCGTCTTCCGCAGCACGCCGGCCCAGGGTGCCGTGGCGATCTATCCAGGTCCGGCGGGAGCGATTGAGTCTCCTTTCGCTGCGGATGGCTGGTCGCGACTGATCGCCGCCAATCCGACGCTGGCCGACCTCGATCCCGACGTCGAGGCGCTGCTCGTCAATCGAATGAATGGCGCACGGGAATATTATCTCGTGTCGATTGATCGCTGCTATGCGCTCGTCGGGCTGATCCGAAGGCATTGGCGCGGACTGTCGGGCGGCGCAGAGGTTTGGGAGGCGGTGCGGGACTATTTCGGGACGCTGCGAGACGACGTCGAGACGAAGGACCGGGTTCATGGTTGATCTCGACTTTCGCATTGAAGACGTCAAAGTCGAGAAATATTCGGCGGCGCCGCTGCTGCTGTTCGCGTTGCATGTCGTAAACAAGACTCCGGATCTTCCCATTCTCAACGTGATGTTGAACTGCCAGATCCGCATCGAGCCGGCGCGGCGGCGCTATGAAGGCGATGAGCACGATCGGCTTTCCGATCTTTTCGGTCAGCCGTCGCGCTGGGGCGAGACCTTGCGGAGTTTCCTTTGGACGCATGCGAGCGTTTCCGTTCCCGCCGTCAATCCCGAGCGCATGGTCGATCTGCCGGCGCCTTGCAGCTATGACTTCAACATCGCCGCGACGAAATATTTTCATGGCCTGGAGCAGGGCGACGTTCCGCTCAATTTTCTGTTCTGCGGCTCGGTTTTTTACCGCGACAGCGACGGTCGGCTGCAAATCGAGCAGGTCGCCTGGAGCAAGGAATGCGCCTATCGGCTGCCCTTAGGCGTATGGCGCGCGATGATGGATCATTATTATCCGCAGAGCATGTGGCTCTGCCTGCATCGGAACGCTTTTGACGATCTGGACCGGTACCGGCGCCGGCAAGGACTTCCGACATTCGAACGCGCCTTGCAGGCGCTACTCGAAGCGAACGCGGCGGAGGCGACATGAAACTCGACTCCATCCGAGCGATCGCGAACGCCGTACTTTACGAGGGCTACATCCTTTACCCCTATCGGCCATCGTCAATAAAAAATCGGCAGCGCTGGACGATCGGCGGCGTCTTTCCGAAGGCGTTCGATCAGCAGGGCGACGCCTCGCGCATGGAGACGCAGGTTCTTTTGCGGGGCGGAGCGCAGGCGGCGTTCAAGGTCCATTTTCGCTTCCTGCAGATCATGACGCGCGAGGTCGGACGGCTGGCGACGCCGGCGCAAGAACTTCCAGAGGAGCGCGAAGCGGCGCTGACGCGGGTTGCGCGCTTCAATGTCGACGGTCGGGAGTTGCTGGCCTGGGAGGAGGCGATCGAACGGGAGGTCGCCTTAGGGCCGCTGCGGCCGGCAGATATTGAAGAGCTAGCGACCGTCTTGCCGTTCCGCTTCGAAGGCGCGCGCGAAATTGAGCCGGTGCGCGGCGCCGACGGCCGCATCGCCGCCGTTCTTATTCGCACGTCGCATGAGATACAGGGCGTGGTTGAGGCGAGGGCGGAGAGGCTGGCGCCCGAATTGTGGAGGCTGACGATCGGAATCGACAACGTCACGGCGCTTGCGGGCGCGGATCGTCAAGAACGCGCGGCGGCGCAGCTTCGCGCCTTTGCGTCAACGCATGCAATCCTCACCGTTCAAGATGGCGCGTTCGTCTCATTGCTTGATCCTCCGGACGATCTGCGGGAGGCTGCGGCCCAGTGCCGAAACGTCGGCGCCTTCCCGGTGCTGGTCGGGGGACAGGACAATAGCGCGATGCTCGCGTCGCCAATTATCCTTTATGATCATCCGGGAATCGCGCCGGAAAGTCCCGGAGATCTGTTCGACGGCACCGAGATCGACGAAATCCTGACGCTTCGCATTCTCGCGATGACCGACGCCGAAAAACGCGAGATGGCGTCAGTCGACGCCCGCGCGCGCGCGCTTCTGGAGCGCACGCATGCGTTAACCGCCGAGGACATGGCGCGGCTTCACGGCGTCATGCGCGATCGCCAGTCGCAGCCCAGCCAGATCGAGCCGCCGCCGATGGGCAGGGATCATGAGAAGCCTCGCCTCGTCTCGCTGCTCGATAGAGGATGCAGTCTATGCGTCGGCGCCCGCGTGCGGCTACGCCCAAAATCGGGCGGCGACATCTTGGATATCGCGCTCAAAGACAAGATCGCCGTGGTCGAGGCGATCGAGCGCGACTTCGAGGACCGCATTCATGTCGCGGTGACCTTGATCGACGATCCGGGCCGGGATCTCGGCGCGGCGGGTTTTCCTGGGCATCGGTTCTTTTTCAGCCAGGAGGAGATCGAGCCGATTGCTTTGGGAGACGGGTCATGACCTCGATCCTCGTCGCTTGCGTCGGCAATATCTTTAACGGCGATGACGCCTTTGGGGTCGAAGTGGCGCGCAGACTTTCGCAAGTCAGGCTCCCGGACGGCGTGCAGGTGATTGATTTCGGCATTCGCGGAATCGATCTCACTTATGCGCTGATGGATGGCTATGACGCCGTCATTCTCGTCGACGCGGCGCAGCGTGGGCAAGCGCCGGGCGTTGTCTCAGTGGTCGAGCCCGACCTCATCGAGGCGGGAGACTCCACACCCGAGGATCTGGCGCTTTCGCCGCATGAGCTCGATCCGGCGACGGTTCTTCGTTTGGCTTCGGCGCTCGGCGAAAGTTGCCGGCGCGTGCTGCTGGTCGCGTGCGAACCGCTGACGCTTAGCGGCGACGAAGGCGTCATGGGTTTGAGCGCGCCGGTCACGGCGGCGGTGGCCGTCGCCGCCGAGACGGTCGAAGAGCTGATCGACGGAATGATGGCGGCGTAACAGGGCGCGATGGCGCGCCATATCGGCAAAGGAGAAACGTCATGAGCGGATGGGAGATTACAGGAATCATTCTGGGGGTCATCATCCTCATATTGCTGGCGATCAACGCGAAGGATCTTTGGCGCTATATCAAAATCAGCAACATGTGAGGCTGGCGGCGATCATGAGTTTTGCGGCGGTAGAGCCATCGCAGGCGCTCGAATTTCGGGTGCGCGGCCGCGTTCAGGGCGTCGGCTTTCGCCCGACCGTCTGGCGCATGGCGCGCGAACTCGGGCTTGCCGGCGAGGTTCTCAACGACGCCGAGGGCGTATTGGTGCGCGTCAGCGGCGACCAGTCGCGGATCGCAGCGCTGCTTCGGCGAATCGAACGGAGCCCGCCGCCGCTGGCGCATATCGACAGCATCGAAAGGCGACACTACAGCGGCCACCTGCCGCTAGATTTCCGTATCGCCGAGAGCGTCGGCGGAGCCGCGCGCACCCAGGTGGCGCCGGATGCGGCGCTCTGCGCTGCTTGCGCAGCGGAGCTGCGCGATCCCCGCCAGCGCCGCTATCGCTATCCGTTCACGAATTGCACGCATTGTGGACCGCGTCTCAGCATTGTGACGGCCATTCCCTACGATCGCGCAACGACCACGATGGCGCCCTTCGCTCTGTGCGCGGCCTGCGAGGCGGAATATCGCAATCCGAATGATCGCCGGTTTCACGCAGAAGCGGTGGCCTGCCCGTCCTGCGGGCCGAACGCAGCGCTTGTTGCCTTCGGGCGAGCGGAGGCGCCGCGCGACCGCGACGCCGATGCGGTCGAAATTGCGGCCCGCCTGATCGCACAAGGCGAGATCATCGCCGTCAAAGGACTCGGCGGCTACCATCTCGCCTGCGACGCGACCAGACCGGAGACTGTCGCGCGGCTGCGGCTGATGAAGCGTCGCGACGCAAAACCCTTCGCGCTGATGGCGCGCGATCTTGACGTCGTGCGATGCTACTGTGCGATCGACCCCGTCGAGGAGCGCGCGCTCACGAGCGTCGAGGCGCCGATCATGCTGCTGCGCGCGACGGGTCCTGAGCGCTTGCCAGAGGCCGTTGCGCCCGGACTCGATACGCTCGGTTTCATGCTGCCGACGACGCCGCTGCATTTGTTGTTGATCGATCGGTTCGAATGCCCGCTCGTGATGACGAGCGGCAACATTTCGGACGAACCCGCCGTCGTCGATGACTCGGAGGCGTACCGACAGCTCGCCGAAATCGCTTCCTTCGCCTTGACGCACCATCGCGGCATCGCCAATCGCGTTGACGACTCGGTCGTGCGGGTGATGGGCGGACGTTCGCGCGTGCTTCGCCGAGCGCGAGGTTACGCTCCGGCGCCGTTGCGCTTGCCGAAAGGCTTCGAAGATGCGCCAGAGCTGCTTGCGATGGGCGGGGAGCTCAAATCGACGTTCTGCCTGGTCAAGGATGGACAAGCGATCCTGTCGCAGCATCAGGGCGACCTCGAAAAAGCGGCGACGATTGATGATTATAAAAAGAACCTCGCCCTCTATCGGAGCCTGTTCGATCACAGGCCTTCGGCGATCGTCATTGATCGGCACCCCGACTATCTCTCGTCGAAACTCGGCTGCGCAGAGGCCGAAAGACGCGGCGCGCTGCTCATCGAGGTTCAACATCATCACGCCCATGTCGCCGCCTGTCTTGCTGAAAACCTTCGTCCGCTTGATGCGCCGGCTGTGCTCGGAATCGTGCTCGACGGCCTCGGGTTGGGCGATGACGGCGCAATATGGGGCGGAGAATTTCTGCTCGCCGACTATCTTGGCTATGAGCGGCTGGCGCGTCTGAAGCCGGTCGCCATGCCTGGCGGCGCACAGGCCGTCCGTGAACCCTGGCGAAACCTTTATGCGCATTTTAAAGCAGCGGGCGAGTTCGACGCGACGCCTTTTGCGCCCGGCGATTGGGGCGCCTTGAACGGCAAGCCGCTTGCCACGATCGACCGGATGATCGCGCAAGGCGTCAATTCGCCGTCAGCCTCTTCTTGTGGACGGCTGTTCGACGCGGTCGCCGCCGCGCTCGGCGTCTGCGCCGATCGTCAGGCATATGAAGGCGAGGCGGCCGCGCGGCTTGAGGCGCTTGCAGCGGCGGCGCCAAAGACGACGCGCGGCTATGCGCTTAGGATTAACGAGTCTGAGCTCATCGACATCGATGCGGCGCCGATGTGGCGCGCAATTCGCGACGATCTGCAGCAGAGCGTTTCGGCGCCGACCATTGCGCGCCGGTTTCACCTTGGTCTGGCTCAGTCAATCACTGAAGTCGCCGTGCGGTTGGCTGCGGCGCGACATTTCTCGACGGTGGCGCTGTCGGGCGGCTGCTTCCAAAATCGCCTGCTGTTCGAAAGCGTGCAGGACAGGCTGCGCGATGCTGGGTTCGTGGTGCTGAGCCACGCCGACACGCCCTCTAACGATGGCGGACTCTCGCTCGGTCAGGCCGCCATCGGCGCCGCGTATCTGATGAGAACCGACATGACAAGAGATGGAAAGGACGGCGCATGTGTCTCGGCATTCCCGGCTGCATCGTCAGCATAGACAATGCCGACGATCTCGTCGCGACCGTCGACGTGAGCGGGGTGCGCCGGCAGATCAACATCAGCTGCGTCGTTGACGAGGCGCATCCTGTCGAGTCCTGCGTCGGCGATTGGGTTCTCGTCCATGTCGGTTTCGCGATGAGCCGCATCAATGAGGCGGAGGCGGCTGAAACGCTCAAATTGCTGCGAGAACTTGGCGAACTTCAAGCCGAGCTTGAGACTATGCGATCGGCGGCCGACGCAATCGCGGCGGAGGAATAGAGAATATGACCGGCAAGAGCGCTTTGGAGGTTCTTTATCCCTTCCTGCATGGCAGGGAGCAGGATCCCGGCGCCGTGGACGCCGGCTTGCTTCATTCGATCGACGAGAAAGCGCGCGAGTCGCGCGAGACCAATGCGACCTTCTTCGCCGAACAGGCGCCGGCGCTGCTCGAAGCGGCGAAGGCGCTTGCCGCCGTTTATCGGCGCGGCGGCCGCATGTTCACCATGGGCAATGGCGGCTCAAGCTGCGACGCCTCGCATGTCGCCGTCGAGTTCCTGCATCCGATCACCGCCGGGCGGCCCGCGCTCGCGGCGATAAATCTGACTGCCGATGTCGCGATGACCTCCGCAGTCGGCAATGACGTCGGCTTCGAGCATATCTTCGTGCGCCAGCTTATCGCTCACGCGCGAGCGGGAGATGGACTCCTCGGCCTCTCCACCAGCGGCAATTCGGCCAATCTGATTGCGGCCTTCGTGAAGGCGAGGGAAATGGGCGTGACGACCATTGGCTTTAGCGGCGGCGACGGCGGCAGAATGGCGTCCGGAATCTGCGATCATTGCCTTGTCGCGCCGACGACGTCGGTCCACCGCATCCAGGAATGTCACGTCGCCGCCTATCACATTCTCTGGGACTTGGTTCACACGCTGCTGGCCGACAATCGCGGCTCGGCCATAAGCAGGGATGTCGCGGCATGAGATATGTGGACGAATTTCGCGATCGCTCCAAGGCGGATGTCTTGGTCAAGGAGATCGAGCGGCTGCTCGCTCGAATTGGACGCGACGAACGTCGGCCGTTGCATATTATGGAAGTTTGCGGCGGGCATACGCATTCGATCTTCCGCTATGGCGTCGAGGGCATGCTGCCCAAATCCATCGAGCTGGTGCATGGACCGGGATGTCCCGTGTGTGTGCTGCCGATGGGTCGCGTCGACGATTGCGTCGCCATCGCCGAACGTCCGCAGGTGATCTTCACGACCTTTGGCGACGCCATGCGCGTGCCGGGTTCGCGAAAGAGCCTGCTGCAGGCGAAGGCCGACGGCTGCGACGTGCGCATGGTCTATTCGCCGATGGACGCGCTGGCGCTCGCGCGTAAAAATCCCACGCGGGAGGTGGTGTTTTTCGGCATCGGCTTCGAGACGACCATGCCGTCGACGGCGTTGACGGTGCTGCAGGCGGACCGTGAAGGGATCAAGAACTTTTCCGTCTTCTGCAATCACATCACCATCGTTCCGACGATCAAGGCGATCCTCGACAGTCCGGATCTGCGTCTCGACGGATTTTTGGGGCCGGGCCATGTCTCCATGGTGATCGGCGATGCGCCTTATGAATTCATCGCGCGCTATTACAGGAAGCCGATGGTGATCGCGGGGTTCGAGCCGCTCGACATTTTGCAGTCGATCTGGATGTTGCTGAAGCAAATCGACGAGGGACGCTGCGAGATCGAAAATCAATATGCGCGCGTCGCGCCGCAGGGCGGCAACGCTGTGGCGCTGAAGGCGGTCGCGCAGGTGTATGAACTACGCGAATTTTTCGAATGGCGCGGACTTGGGTCGATCGACCACTCTGGCGTCAAGGTCCGCGAGGCCTATGCGCGTTTCGACGCGGAGCGCAAATTCGCAGTGCCCAATGCGCGGATCGCCGATCCCAAATCCTGTCAGTGCGGCGAAGTCCTCAAGGGGGTCATTAAACCATGGCAGTGTAAGGTTTTCGGCCGCGCCTGCACGCCGGAGACGCCGCTCGGCGCGCTGATGGTGTCGTCCGAAGGCGCCTGCGCGGCCTATTATCAGTACGGCGGCGCGCGCGGCCGCGACGACGGCGCGGAGGCGAGCGCCGCATGAACATGATCTCCTTCCCCTCACGGCGAGCGCGCGGCAAGGTGCATGTGCCGACGGTCACGCTGGCGCATGGCGGCGGCGGCAAGGCGATGAAGGATTTGATCGACGACGTCTTTGTCGCGGCCTTCGACAATCCGATGCTGGCGCCGCTCGACGATTCTGCGCGGATCGATCTTCTGGATCTTGCGCAATATGGCGACCGGCTGGCTTTTACGACCGACTCATTCGTTGTCGACCCATTGGTCTTTCCCGGCGGCGACATCGGCAAGCTTGCGGTCTGCGGCACGGTGAACGACCTCGCGGTAGGTGGCGCGCTTCCCCTCTATCTCTCTTGCGCCGTCATCATCGAGGAGGGCGTCTCGATCGATTTTCTGCGGCAGATCGCAAGGTCTATGGCGGCGACGGCGCAGGAGGCCGGGGTGAAGATCGTCACCGGCGACACCAAGGTCGTAAACAAGGGCGCCTGCGACCAGATGTTCATCACCACGACCGGCGTTGGCGTCGTCGCTGCAGGCGTCGAGCTTGGCGCGCATCGCGCAAGACTGGGCGATGCGGTGCTCGTCAACGGACTTCTCGGCGATCACGGCGCGGCCATTCTCGGGGCGCGCGGCGATATGGCGTTGCAGTCGCCGATCGAAAGCGACTGCGCGCCGCTGCAGGGCCTTATCGCAAGCCTGCTCGATGCGGCGCCGAACACGAGGTTCATGCGCGATCCGACGCGGGGAGGAGTCGCAACCGTGCTCAATGAAATCGCCGAAGCCGCCCAGATTGCCATCGACATTGACGAGGCCGTCACGCCGCTTCGCGATGAGGTGCGCGGTTTTTGTGAAATTCTCGGCCTCGATCCGCTTTATCTCGCCAATGAAGGCAAGATTGTCGCGATTGTCCCGCCCGACGAGGCCGAACCGGCGGTTGAGGCCATGCGGGCGCATCCGCTGGGCCGACAGGCGGCCGTCATCGGCAGCGTCGTCGCGGGCGAGCCGGGTCGCGTCACCATGCGCACGATTTTCGGCGGCCGCCGCATCGTCGACATGCTGGTCGGCGAGCAATTGCCGCGCATCTGCTAAAGGAGCCGACGTGCACGAACTCTCGATCGTTTGCAGCATCGTCGAATTGGCGGCTGAAGCCGCCGAGGGCCGCAGCGTGCGCCGCGTAACGATCGAGATCGGCGCATTGTCGGGGGTCGAGCCGCAAGCTCTCGCCTTCTGTTTTCCGGAAGTCGCCCGCGGCACGTCGCTCGAAAACGCGACGCTGGACATAAGGGAAGTCGACGCAAAGGCGCGCTGCGATGTTTGCGGGACAGAATTTCCCACGCCCGACATTCTCTCGGCGTGTCCATGCGGCTCTCGCCAGTTTCAGCGTCTGCGCGGCGAAGAGCTGAACATCAAAAGCATCGAAGTCGAAGAGGCTGCATAATGTGCACGAGCTGCGGCTGCCAAGGGCAGGGGACCACGATGACCAATCTGCAGACCGGCGCGCGCGCGGAGATCGCGGCGGGGCCGGAGCATGAGGGCGTCGCCCATTCGCATGGGGGCAGCCACGTTCATTCACATGGCGAGCATGATCACGCGCATGATGAGCATCATCATGGACATCATCATCACGGGGATGACCATGCGCACGGTCATGATCACAGCCATGCGCATGCGCACGATCACGGCGATCACGATCATGCTCACGAGGATTCTCACCGACGCCTCGAACTCGAAACGCGCATTCTCGCGAAGAACGACGCGATCGCCGCCAAATGCCGGGCATGGCTCGCGGGCCGTGAGATCGTGGCGCTCAATCTCGTGAGCTCGCCCGGCGCCGGCAAGACGACGCTGCTGGAGCGCGCCATCGCGGACCTCTCAGGCGAACTCCCGCTGTTCGTCATCGAGGGCGATCAGGCGACGGCGAATGACGGCGAACGCATTCGCGCCGCGGGCGCGCCGGTGGTTCAGGTCAACACCGGGACCGGCTGCCATCTCGATGCGGAGATGATCGCGCGCGTTCTTTCCGAACTCAAGCCGAGCGTCGGATCGCTCGTCTTCATCGAGAACGTCGGCAATCTCGTCTGTCCGGCGCTCTTCGACCTTGGCGAGCACGCCAAGGCGGTGATCTTTTCGACGACGGAAGGCGAAGACAAGCCGCTCAAATACCCGCATATGTTCGGCGCCGCGAAGCTCGTCATCTTCAACAAGATCGACCTTCTGCCGCATCTCGATTTCTCGCTGGTGCAGGCGAGGGAGAACGTCCTTCGCGTCAACCCGGATGTTGAGATCGTCGAAGTCTCGGCGAAGACCGGCGCGGGCATGCAGACGCTTTACGCCTGGGTTCGCGCACAGATGAGCGCGGTAAAGGAACAGGCGCTTGTGTAAAGACAGCGGCAAAGGAATTCCTCCTAAATCGCCGCTTCCTTCACGTCGACGCTGACATCCAGATCTTGATCGCCGGCGCCGACAATCACGCCGTCGATCGGCGAAACGTCCGCATAGTCGCGTCCGATGGCGATGGCGATATGGTCATTGCCGACAACAATGGCGTTCGTCGGATCAAGGTCGAAGAAGCCCAGTTCCGGCCCGCACCACACCGAAACCCACGCATGGGTCGAATCGGCGCCTTCCAGCCGCGCCTGGCCTGGGGCCGCGTAGGTTCGAAGATAGCCGCTGACATAGGACGCCGCCAATCCGAGCCCGCGCAAAGCCGCGATCATGATATGCGCGAAATCCTGGCAGACGCCGCGACGGCGTTCGAACGCCTGCGCGATCGGCGTCGCGATATGCGTCGCTTCCGGATCGTAGGCGAAGTCCGCGTGTATGCGCTGCGTCAGTTCAATAGCGCCTTCGAGGATCGGCCGCCCCGGCGAAAAGCTCTCGCGCGCATAATGCGTCGCCGCGTCGAACAGCGGCGCAAAGCGGCTTGCATAAATGTAATGGGCGGGAGAGGAGGCGGCGAGCGATTCGGACGCACAGGCGGCGTTCCTCACGATTTCCCATGCCGGCGTCAGCGCCGGCGCAGGCGGCGGCGCCCGCTCGACCGCGACGCGCGCCGCAAGGGCGATCTGCAGCCTCATGTGAGGCTTGAGGATGCGCGCTTCGCAGACTCGGTTTCCGTGAAAGTCGATCCTCTCGGTGAGGATTTCGGCCGATGGCGACAGCTCAATTCGCTGTGACAGGAGCGTTTGGCCACGATCGTTGCGCGGGATCAGGCGCATCGCGCAGCGCGCCGACGCGACCGGCGCGTCATATCTATAGATCGTGCGGTGAGCGATATCGTAGATCACGCGATCCGCGACGGCTGAGAGTTCGCGGCGCCGTCGGCGTCATGGGTGAAATAGCGCTCGGCGATTTTATCGCCGAGAGACATCAGGCGTTGCTCGAATGCGAGAATCGTGGAGCCGTCCAAGCGGCGCGCATCTTCCGACTCGAGCTCGGCGCGCAGCCTGACGGAGAGTCGCCGCGGCGGCTCCATGACGCCATCGTCGCGCAGAGTCGGCAGCGCCGCGAGATGTTCGTCGATGCGCATCGTCTGGAAAAGGACGGATCGCGGATTGAACGGATCGAGCATGGCCATGTCGAGAACAGGCGCCAGCGCGGCGCCGGCGATGTAGCGGGAGCGATAGGTGATCTGCGAATCGAGCAGATCGAGCAAGGCGTCCAGCGTTTCGACGGTCGCGTCCTCGCCGGCGAACTGCCGGGCGAAGCGGCATGTTCCGATGGCGCGTTCGATTCTGCGGCCGAGATCGATAAAGCTCCAGCCGGCGACGCGGTTGAAATTTTCGTCGATCAGTCCGGACAATGCCGCCAGCGTATGAAGCGAACGCTCCACGAGCTCCAGCGCCTCGGGCTCTGTTATCGCGCCGGCGCCGGCGCGCGTCAGACGCGTTTCGATGCGTCCGATGAGTTGCCAGACATCTTGGGACAAACGCTCGCGCACGATCGAGGCCGCGCGTCTCGCATGGCGCGCGACAGAGAGCGCTGAACCGTAATTGTCGGCGCCGGACGTCGCCGCCCATGCGATCTGCGTCGGGTCCATGTCCGGCATGTCTTCGGGCGCGGCGCCCCAGGCGATCAGCAGTCGCGCAAGCCGTTCGATCGACTGGCGCACTTGCAGATCAATGTGCTGAAGCTCGCCCAGCCGCGCCCCGAGCGAGCGCACGACGCGCAATGTCGCTTCCGCGCGCTCAAGATAGCGTCCCATCCAGAAAAGATTATCGGCGGCGCGGCTCGGCAGATTGCCGAGTGCGCGTACGATCGGCGGATTCTCGTCGGACGGCAACAGCGTCGACCATTCGATCGGACGGCTCATCAACACCCAGACGTCGCTCGATTGCGCGCCGGCGTCCATCGACACGGCGCGCGCGTCGAGCCGGTTGGAGATGCGGCAAAAGCCGCCCGGCATTACCGTCCAACCGTCAGCCGTCGCGGCGGCGTAGACGCGTAAGGCGAAGGGTCTCGGCGTCGGCCGGCCGTCGGCCCAAGCTGGCGTCGTGGAGAGCTTGACCGGTTCCTGAGCGACATAGTCGACGCCGCGCTGATGGATGGCGTCGATCAACCGCGCGCGCTCCTTGCTGGAGAGCGCATGGCCGAGCGCCTCACGACCTTCGCCAAATCCCGGAAGCCTGTCGCTGAACGCCCCGCTGATCGCATAGTCGCTCAAGGCCTCGACGATCTGATTGCGTTCGCTTTCATGTCCGCACCACCACGTCGCGACATTGGGAAGTTTGAGGCCCTCGCCGAGCAGGCGTTGCGACAGCTCCGGCAGGAAGCTCATCAGCGCGCGCGATTCGATGAGCCCGGCGCCAGGCATATTCGCGACGACAACCGCGCCGCGACGGATGGCGTCGAACATGCCGGCGACGCCCAGACGCGACGCGGCGTTCTGCTCCAGCGGATCGCACCAGTCGGCGTCGACGCGACGCCAGATGACGTCGGCGCGTTTCAGGCCGGCGATGGTGCGCACATGCAGCTTGCCGTCGCTCGCGACGAGATCTTCGCCTTCGACGAGCGTAAGGCCGAGATAGCGGGCGAGATGCACCTGTTCGGAATAGGTCTCGCTCCAAGGGCCAGGCGTCAGCAGGCAGATGCGCGGATCGGCACGCTGCGCGGCGCCGGAAATGCTCGCACGGAAATCCCGGAAAAACGGCGCGAGGCGACCGACGTTCATGTCTCGATAGAGACTCGGCAGAGCGCGCGACAGGATCATCCGATTTTCTAAGGCGTAACCCGCTCCCGAAGGCGCCTGCGCGCGATCGCCGAGCACCCGCCAGGCGCCATCGGGCCCGCGCCCGATATCGGCGGCGTAAAAGCGAAGCCAGCGTCCGCCGGGCGGCGTCGCTCCGCACATCGGCCGGATGAAGTCGGACGACCCGGTGACGGCCGCAGCCGGCAGGAGGCCCTCAGCGACAAGCCGCGCCTCGCCGTAGACGTCATGCAGGATCTGATCGAGAAGCTCGGCGCGCTGCGCCACGCCCGCTGCAATATCGCGCCACTCTGATTCCGGGATCAGAAGCGGCAAACGCCCCAGCGGCCAGCTGCGTTCCTTGGCCTCTCCGTGAACCCGGTAGGAAATCCCCATATCGTCGATGCGGCGGCCGGCCGCGGCGAAGCGTTGCTCAAGGCCGATATCGCCGAACGCGGCGAGCGATTCGAGGAATTGGAGCCAGTGCGCGCGCGGCCGTCCCTCTGGGTCAAGGAGTTCGTCCGGCGCGTCGCGCATCGGCGCATATTGAGCGATCCAGGCGGCGACGCGCTGCGACGCCTTGTCCGTTTCCATCGGGCGCTCAGCGGACAATGCTCCTCCGAAGATCCAGCGTCAGCGGAAACTCTTGGCCTGGCTCCTCGCGCGGCGGATCGACAGGCCCGGGCGTGTGCCCGTGATCCTCAAATCGCGCCAAGCGCCGCGCTTCGGCTTCGTTACTGTTGACGGGGAAGGAGTCGTAATTGCGGCCTCCGGGGTGCGTCGCGTGATACACGCAGCCGCCCAGCGAACGCCTGCTCCAGCAGTCGATGACGTCGAATGTCAGCGGCGCATGAACGGGGAGCGTCGGGTGCAGGCCGGAGGGCGGCTGCCAGGCCTTGAACCGGACGCCCGCCACCGCCTCGCCGGGGACGCCGATGCCGGTCATCGGGACCCGGCGTCCGTTGCAGGCGATGATGTGTCGGCCTGGAACGAGACCCTTCGCCTTGACCTGCAGGCGTTCGAGCGACGAATCGACGTAGCGCACCGTGCCGCCATTCGCGCCTTCCTCGCCCATCACATGCCAAGGCTCGAGCGCGCCGCGGATTTCCAGATGAACGCCGCCGTGCTCGACGCCGCCGGCCAGCGGGAAGCGGAACTCGCGCTGCGCCTCGAACCATTCCGACTCGAAGGCGTAGCCGGCGCGGCGCAGATCATCGATAACGCCGAGGAAGTCCTGCCAGACGAAATGCGGCAGCATGAATTTGTCGTGCAGCGCCGTCCCCCAGCGCACCAGATCGCCGTGCTGCGGCTCTCGCCAGAACCAGGCGACGAGCGCGCGCAGCAACAACTGCTGCGCCAGACTCATGCGGGCGTCGGGCGGCATTTCGAACGCGCGGAATTCGACGAGCCCGAGACGCCCGGTCGGTCCGTCGGGCGAATAGAGCTTGTCGATGCAGATTTCGGCGCGATGGGTGTTGCCCGCGACATCGACGAGCAGATTGCGAAACAGCCGATCGACCAGCCATGGCGGCACATGGCCATCGTCGGGAGACGGCACCTGCGCCAGCGCGATCTCCAGCTCATACAGCGAGTCATGCCGCGCCTCGTCGACCCGCGGCGACTGGCTGGTGGGCCCGATGAACAGTCCGGAGAACAGATAGGACAGCGACGGATGCCGCTGCCAATAAAGCACAAGGCTCTTCAACAGGTCGGGCCGGCGCAGGAAGGGGGAGTCGGCCGCGGTCTTGCCCCCAAGCACGACGTGATTGCCGCCGCCCGAACCGATCTGCCGGCCGTCGATCATAAATTTGGCTGTCGTCAACCGCGCCTGCCGCGCGTCCTCATAGAGCGCGGTCGTCGTTTCGACCGCCTCACGCCATGTGGCGGCCGGGTGAATATTGACCTCGATGACGCCAGGATCAGGCGTCACCTTGATCACTTCAAGGCGCGGGTCGTCGGGCGGCGGATAGCCTTCGATATAGAGCGGCAGCTTTGTCGCCTTGGCGCTCTCTTCCACCGCCTCGAGCAGTTCGAGATAATCCTCGAGCGTTTCGACGGGCGGCATGAACACGCAGAGATTGCCGTCTCGCGGTTCGATGGTGAAGGCGGTGCGCACGGCCCCTTCGACGATCGACTGTTCGTGCACGTCCTGGCGCGCGTGACCGACGGAGGTCGCGCCGCCGCCTTGAATGCGGCGAAAATGTCCGGGTTCCGGCAGCGGCTCGCGGGGCGCGAAAGGATCCTGCGGATAGATGAACGGATATTCGCCTTCGGGCAGCTTGGGCAAGGACGCGACGGGGAGCCGCAGCCCGATAGGCGAATCGCCCGGGGCCAGGAACAGCTTTCCGCGACGCAGCGTCCACTTCTCCGACGTCCAGCGCGACTGGGAATCGGCGCGCGCGTTCCAGCGCTGAATCGGCAGGACGAAACCCGTCGGCTTGCTCAGGCCCCGCTCGAACACCCGCATCATGCGCGAGCGTTCCTCCGCATCGTCGATCTTGGGATCGGAGGGATCGACATTGATCGGGAGGACGCTCTCCTTGATCATCCAATGCGCGGGATCTTCGTAGGCCGGCAAAGCATGTTCGGCGCCCACCCCGAGACGCTCCGCAAGATCCTGCACAAAGACTTCCGCTTCCGCCGTGGTCGCGCCTTTCGGCTCCGAGATCTCGGCGATCAATTGCGGCTGCGACCAAATCGGCTTGCCGTCCCGGCGCCAGTAAAGCCCAAAGGCCCAGCGCGGCAGGCTTTCGCCGGGATACCATTTGCCCTGGCCGTAATGCAGAAACCCGTTTGGCGCGAAGCGCGCGCGCAGCCGGCGGATAAGATCATCGGCCCGCTCTCGCTTGGTGGGACCGGTCGCCGCCGTGTTCCACTCGGGGGATTCGAAATCGTCGATCGAGACGAACGTCGGCTCGCCGCCCATGGTGAGGCGAACGTCCAACGCGCCGAGATCGGCGTCGACCTTGTCGCCCAGCGCGTCGAGCCGTCGCCATGCGTCGTCCGAAAAAGGCGCGGTGATGCGCGGCGCCTCATTGATGCGGTCGACGCGCATCTCGAAACTGAATTCGACTTGAGCGGGCTCTACGAGGCCCGACAGAGGCGCGGCGGAGCGATAGTGCGGCGCGCTGCATAGCGGCAGATGACCTTCGCCGCAGAACAGTCCTGACGTCGCGTCAAGTCCGATCCAACCGGCGCCGGGCAGAAAAACCTCCGTCCAAGCGTGCAGATCCGTGAAGTCGTGATCGGTTCCCTTCGGGCCTTCAATCGGATCGACATCGGCCTTTAACTGGATGAGGTAGCCGGAGACGAAACGCGCCGCGAGACCGAGCTTGCGTAAGATTTGCACGAGCAGCCAAGCGGAATCGCGGCACGACCCTGTTCCAAGCGTGAGAGTCTCTTCCGGCGCCTGCACGCCAGGCTCCATGCGAATGACGTAGCGAATGTCGCGGTGCAGCCGCGCATTAAGTTCGACGAGAAAATCGATTGTCCGCATTTTTTGCCGCGGAAGGCTTCGGACGAAGTCTTCCGTCAGAGGTCCGACGTCTTCGGGTTTAAGATAGGCGGCAAGCTCAATTTTCTGTTCGTCGGGATAAGCGAAGGAAAATTCTTCGGCGTAAGGCTCGATGAAGAAATCGAATGGATTATAGACGGCGAGATCCGCCAGCAGGTCGACCTCAATCTTGAATTCACGCGCGCTATCGGGAAACACCAGACGCGCCAGCCAATTGCCGTGCGGGTCCTGCTGCCAGTTTATGAAATTTTCCGAAGGCGCGATCTTGAGCGAATAGCTCAAGATTTTCGTGCGGCAATGCGGAGCGGGACGCAGGCGGACGATCTGCGGACCGAGCGAGACCGGCCGGTCATATTTGTAGTGGGTGATATGGTGAAGCGCGATCTGGATGGACACGTTAATCAGCGTCTCGTTTCAGCGCCATTCACTACACGAATTAGCGCAGGGCCACTGCCGAGAGTTTAGCGGGGCCGCGCCGCGCAGTGTCAATCTGAAGAGCCGCCAAAATGGCGGCTTTGTCCGAAATTACGGCAATAAGCCTAGCAGGTGAATACAGGCTGCGCATTCAATTGGCGCCAGAAGAGTCTGCCCCGGCCGATCGAGGCTTCCGAGCGACCACCGCTCCGCTCGACCAGGAACATTCCGCCTGCAGCGCAGTTATGGCGGCAAGCGCGCTCCCGAAAGATCCTGCATGAAAGCCTTTCGATGCCAAGTCTGCCGCCAGAGCATACTTTTTGAGAACACCAAATGCGAAAGTTGCGGGCGCACGCTCGGCTATTTGCCGGCGCATGGCGAGATGAGCGCAGTCGAACCCGTCGGCTACGGATGGCGCGCGCTCGCTGACCGAACTTGCGAATATCGCTTCTGCAAGAACTGGGAGCTGCATGGATGTAATTGGATGGTCGAGACGGGGGGGCCGTCGGAGTATTGCCTCGCCTGCCAGCACAATCGAACCGTGCCTGACTTGTCGGACGACAAGCGCCGCGCCGCGTGGCAGAAAATCGAAGCCGCCAAACGGCGGCTCTTTTACAGCCTGATCAGATTGAATCTGCCTGCGCCAACGGCTTCCGAGAACGACGGCGAGCCGCTCATCTTCGATTTTCTCGCGGAGGAGCCGTCGCAAAAGCCTGTGCTGACCGGCCACAGCTCGGGCCTGATTACGATCGCCTTGAAGGAAGCGGATGACCCCGTCCGCGAAAAAATGCGCGACGAGATGGGCGAACCTTATCGTACGTTGCTCGGGCATTTCAGGCATGAGATCGGCCATTATTATTGGGACCGCATCGTGCCGCGCTCCAGATATCTGAGGCCGTTTCGTGAACTCTTTGGCGACGAGCGGGAAGACTATGCCGCCGCCCTCAAGAGACATTACGACGAGGGGCCTCCGGCCGACTGGCGACAAAAGCACATAAGCGCATACGCCTCCTGTCATGCGTGGGAAGATTTTGCGGAAACCTTCGCGCATTATCTCCATATCGTCGACACGCTCGAAACAGGTCGCAGCGCCGGGCTCGTCGTGCGGCGCGACGACGGTTCTCCAGCGCTGGTCGATTTTGATCCTTACGGCTATCCTGACATAAATGAGATGGTGGATAGTTGGCTGGACATTTCATTCGCGTTGAACAACATCAACCGATCGATGGGGCAGCCGGACATCTATCCCTTCGTGATTTCGCCGGTCGTAAAAGACAAACTGGGCTTTGTCCAAAATCTTCTGATGGATCACGCCCAGCGGCGCGCCGCCGTCGCCGCGCCGCGCGCCGCGTGTCGCTGATCCCTCCAATCGCGGCGACAGGCCAGCCCGCAGGCGACGCGCTCATGAGCTGCGCCGAAGCGGCAAACTCCCCAAGGCGATAGATCAGTTTGACGATGCGCCGCGCGGCTGCGATCAAAGGAGCAGGGCGGCCGGAGGCGCGCCTGTGCGTTCAGGCGCGGTCGCGCGCCCCCCTTCGGCGTCCGAGCAGCCTTTGGAGAATCGAATGATCGTTTCGTCAGCTTCGGATTATCGAAAGGTCGCGCAGCGCAAGCTGCCGCGCTTCCTTTTTGATTATATCGATGGCGGCGCGAACGCCGAAGACACCCTGCAGGCCAATGTCGCCGATTTGAGAGCCGTGAACCTCAGACAGCGCGTGCTGAAGAACGTTTCCGACCTCAGTCTCGCGACGGCGTGGTTCGATCAGCCTTCCGAGCTTCCCGTGATCCTGGCGCCTGTGGGCCTGACTGGATTGTTCGCTCGTCGAGGCGAGGTTCAGATGGCAAATGCTGCGGCGAACAAGGGCCTTCCTTGCGTGTTGCCGACGCTCTCGATCTGTTCGCTCGAAGAAGTCGCGTCGCAATGCAGCGCGGGAACCATCTGGTTCCAGCTCTATGTGCTCAAGGACCGCGGATTCATGCAGTCGATGTTAGAGCGCGCCCAACGCGCAGGCGTTAAAAACCTTGTCTTTACGGTCGACCTTCCCGTGCATGGATCGCGCTACCGCGACGCCCATTCCGGCTTGTCGGGGCCCTACGCCATGCAGCGGCGCATACTGCAGTCGATAACAAAGCCCGCTTGGGCTTTTGACGTCGGCATTCGCGGACGACCGCACGATCTCGGCAATATCTCAGATTATCTCGGCAAGGCGGCTGGACTGCAGGATTACATGGGCTGGCTTGGAAAAAACATTGATCCGTCGATCGACTGGTCGGACCTCGAATGGATCCGCGATTTTTGGAAGGGCCCTCTGATCCTGAAGGGCATATTGGATCCTGAGGACGCCCGGGACGCGGTGCGGTTCGGCGCCAATGGGATCATCGTTTCCAATCACGGGGGACGGCAACTCGACGGAGCATTGTCGACAGCCAAAGCCTTGCCTCCGATCGCCGACGCCGTCGGAAGCGATCTCGAAGTATTTGTCGATTCAGGCGTTCGATCCGGATTGGACGTCGTCCGCATGCTGGCGCTCGGCGCTAAGGGCGTCCTCCTTGGCCGGGCCGCGGCCTATGCGCTCGCCGCGGCCGGACAGGCGGGCGTCGAGAATATGCTCGAGATCTTCGCCAAGGAAATGCGCGTGGCGATGACTCTGACGGGCGTCGCTTCGGTTGCGCAGATCGATCGGCGGATACTCGCTTGACAGCAGGCGCGCTTGGCCTTTCGCGCTCGATTGACGCTCCCGCGCCGCGCCCGACGTTACGCTTTGTCGCCGCGGCGAGGAGCCCGCTTCAGCTGCTGAGGCTCACGCAAAAAGATCGACCCGACCGTCGCCAAGCCGGTAAATGCCGCTTGCGATTTTGAAGCGCTTTTCATTGAAGGCGGCGCTCAGCAAAGGCGTTGCGGTCTTCAGCGTCTCAACGCCGAGTCGGGCGTTTTCCATCGTCGCATTTTCCAATTGATCGCCTGGACGCCCAGCGACTGCTTTGACCGCCGGGGCAAGAGCTGCGACGAGCGAGGGAAGGTGGCCAGGCAAAGTCGTATGATCCTGGATTGAGGAAATTGCGGATTTAACGGCGCCGCAGGCTTCGTGACAGAGCACCAGAATGAGAGGCGTCTTTAGGACCTCGACGGCATATTCCATGCTCGCAATATTGTCCGGGTTGGCGAAGTTGCCAGCGACGCGCACGACGAAGAGATCTCCGCGCGAACTGTCAAACGCGTATTCCGGCGCGATCCGCGAATCCGCGCAGCTGAGAATCGCGGCGTAAGGATTTTGTCCGCCGACGAGCGCCTCGCGCTCGGCGATGAAGTCGTGCCGTTTTGCGATCCCTTTCTGATATCGTCTATTGCCCTCCATCAGGCGCGCCATCGCCTCGTCCGGAGTCATCACATTATCAGGCTTGGGCGGCGCGCTAGTCTGCTTAGCTTGTTTTGACTGAGATTTGCGGCCCTGCGCGTGCGCGTTTGCGACGACTGTCAGCGCTCCCGCCGTAGCGGCGCCGAAGACAAAGGCTCTGCGGCGCATTTTGCCGCCATGAACGATATCGGCAAAGCCACACGCCTGACACATACGCGATCCTCCGAGAGAGAAAACAAGCGCCCTGCGCTGGTCGGGCAAACATAGCGCCAAAGCGATCGATATTGAAAGCGCCTACTCGAGCTCAGCTTTTTGGCCAGCGGTCAAAAAAGGCGTTTGACTTCAATGAAGACAAGGGCGCGATGCGATCGGCCGCCGCTGCCGAAGACCGATCGCGGGCCGATTGAGCAGGAGAGGTGTGTCCAATTTACCATAAAATTTACAAATCGTCCGTCGCAGGCCCGCCGAGGAGCGTCGCTCACATTCTGGCCGCAACCTAAGTCGACGCTCTCACGTCCGCTGTGGACAAGTGGAGGCGTAACATGCGTCGGTCCCCTATGCATGGCCGAAAGGTCGGCGATGAAATCGGCGAATTGCTACGGCAAACGTATGACGACGTTCTTCGAGAGCCGCTTCCCGATCGGTTCCGCGATCTGTTGGAGGGGCTGGAAATGGACAGGCGGTTCTCTTTAGCGGAAGCGCGAGCGCGCGAAGATAGCGACGCCGATCATGCGCTCGCGGAGCGCTGACGTCGTTGACGCTGGGCGCGTGTCATGGTCTCGGGTCAGGTCAGCGGATCGCGTCGTCATCTTGTTCAATTGCCTTAGAGCAGGTTCCGAAAAACTTGACAGACCTTGTCGATGAGAACCTGCGCCAACATTTTGATTTTGAGCGATTCCTTATCGATCACATGATTCCATGCGATCGGGAAGCGCTCTGGTCTCTTCTCCGAAGCTGCAGGAATTTCTGAGAGGACAACATGTCGACAAGAATTTTGACCGCCACTATGTGTGCGGCCGCCGTTTTGGTTTCGGCTGCTGCTTTCGCTCAAAACCCGCCAGCTGGCCCGGACTGCGCCGCCCAGGCGACTGAAAAGAAGCTGCGCGGCGCAGCGCTGACAAGTTTCATGAGAAAGTGCGACAGAGACGCCGCCGCGAGCGCCTGCGATGCCGCTGCTGCTGAAAAGAAACTGGCGGGCGCGGCTCGGACGAGCTTCACGAAGAAATGCGTCAGGGACGCTGCGGCGAAGCCGAGCGTCCACTGAATGCGTCTAGCTTCAGCTGTTTTTCGCGCAAGTGATCGGGGACTCAGTCATCGGCGAGGGTGAAGCGATGAATGAGTCCCCCGATGACGGCGCCGACGAGCGGCGCGACCCAGAACAGCCAAAGTTGTTCGAGCGCCCAGCCGCCGACGAAGAGCGCTTGGCTTGTCGAACGCGCAGGGTTCACGGAAGCGTTGGTGATGGGGATGTCGACCAGATGGATCAGCGTCAGCGCCAATCCGATGGCGATGGGCGCGAAGCCGACCGGGGCGCGGCCTTCGGTCGTTCCCAGAATGACAAGCAGGAAAAAGGCCGTCAGCACGATTTCAGCAAGCAGGCCGGACTGCCATGTGTAGCCATTGGGCGAATGTTCGTCATAGCCGTTAGCGGCAAAGCCGCTCGCGAGCGAAAAATCAATGTTGCCCTGCGCGATCTTGAGCAGCACGAAAGCCGCAAAAGTCGCGCCGAGAAGCTGCGCCACCCAAAACGGTCCGACGTCCCTCCAGGAGAAGCGGCCGGCCGTCGCGACGCCGAGCGTCACCGCTGGATTGAAATGGCCGCCGGATATGGGGCCGAAAGCGTAAGCGCCCGTTAGCACCGTGAGCCCGAAGGCCAGCGCCACGCCGAGGAAGCCAATGCCGAGCTGCGGAAAGCTCGCGGAAATCACCGCGCTGCCGCAGCCGCCGAACACGAGCCAAAAAGTCCCAAGGAATTCCGCGAGAAGCCTGCGTGGAAGAGAATGCCGCATTTAAGTTCTCCATCTGCCGCTGAACCAATGAATCTGTGAACAAAGTAAAATCTAGCGCAAAGCCTTGGTCTGTCGAGCGCCGAGATGCCGCGGCGTCGCCAAGCTGGGACCACGCCGTGCGCCGAGATCCGAGTGGGCAAGGACAGAGAGTCGCGCGCAATCGACCGGTCGAAGACCTATCCTTGAACCGGACGCGGGACGCCGACATGTCCTAACGGGCATTCGAGCGCGGCGCGGTCCCATCCGCCGGCGTCGGCGGCCGCCTCATATGTGCTCTGCAAAAAGCGAAGCAGCGTCGCATCCGGATGCTTGGCGTTTCGCACGATGTCATAGGGCAGGATGAATTCCTTGAGATCTTCGCTAAAAAATGCGCCGTCCGGCGCAACCGTCGCGCGAGCGAATTCAGGCGGCGCAGGATAGGCGTAGGAATAAAAAGCGGGAAAATCGATCGAGCCGCCGCCAGGCCAGAAGCCGGCGCTGCTCACCTCATGCGAATACGCTTCGCGCACAACGGCGTCGGAAAGATTTGGAACGCCGCCAGGATGGCGCGGCGCACGACGACCAGAAAACCTTGTCACCGCCAAGTCAAAACTCCCCCAGAAAAAGTGCACAGGGCTGACCTTGCCAACGAAGGCCGTGCGAAAGATTTTGAATACGCGGTCGGCTTGTACAAGCAATCTCCAAAAGCAGTTTGCATAAACAGGATCGTAAGCCGAATGAATCCGGTCCTTGGTGAAGGGAAGCGCATCGGGCATCTCGTTGGGATGCTCATTGATATGGACGAAAATGTCCAACTCCTCGAGCGTGCTGAAAAGATCCGCGTAAAAGTCGGCGACTGTCTGAGGTCGGAGCTGCAATTGGCGCTCTCCGCCGTCGCTCGTCGTGATGCGCAGCACGTGGTCTATGAAATCGAAATCGATCTGAAAGACTCTTGCGCCATAGGCGATGGGCGACGTGGCGAGGCCGCGCGTCGTCACATACAGCGCAACATGCCAGGAGTGGTTTAGCCAGGGAGTGAGCGACAACCGGATCTTGCCGACGATCTGAGTCCAGAGATGCAGAGTCGTATAGGTCTCTCGCCAAGCGACGTAAGGCAATGCCGGCCACGCGTCTCGCTCTGCTTCGCTCACCTTCGTGGCAGTCATTCAGCTGGTCTCGGCTGTGTCGCCTTCAGCTTAAGGCGCGTCCAATTCATGTACGCTGAACAGATTTAGCTCATCCTTCCACACGCGCAGAGGGGTCCATCCCGCCGCCTGCGCGATCAGACGGAACTCCTCGATCGTGTATTTGTAAGCGCTCTCAGTATGAATCGTCTCCGCTGCACGGAAGCGAATTTTTCTTCCCGCCACCCAGACATCCTGATCCTTCACACTGACGAGATGCATTTCAATGCGTCCTTCAAAGGGCTCGTAGGTCGCGGCATGGCGAAAAGCTTGAAGATCGAACGTCGCATCGAGTTCACGATTGATGCGCGCAAGGAGATTGAGATTGAATGCGGCGGTGACGCCATTGGCGTCATCGTAGGCTGCGACAAGCTGGCGAACGTCCTTTTTCAGATCGACGCCGATGATCAGCTTTCCGCGCGGCGAAAGCGTCTCTCGCATCGCCCGTAGCAAGCGCGTCGCCTCCGCGGGGACAAAATTGCCGATCGTCGATCCAGGAAAAAATCCCAGCTTAGGCCGCGGCGCCAGTTCGGGAGGAAGCTCGATCGGATGCGAAAAATCAGCCAAGAGCAGCTGGATGTTGAGCCCGAAAAATCGTGCCGTCAGTCGCTCTCGAGCATTAATGAGAGCGCTTTCTGAAATATCGATCGGCACATAGGCGTGTAGACGCCGCATGTGTGCAAGCAGGATTTCCGTCTTGACGCTCGAACCAGAGCCGAACTCGACGAGAACCGTCTCTTCGAGCGCTCCGTCGAGCATCTGCATCGCATTGGCTGTGAGAATCCCAACCTCGACTCTTGTGGGATAGTACTCGGGCTGGCGCGTAATGTCTTCGAAGAGCGCGCTGCCTTTAGCGTCATAAAAGAAGCGACAGGGAAGACTCTTCTTTGGCCGGGACAGGCCCTCCAGCACGCTCACGGCGAAGTCGTCCGCTTGCCGCACGAGGGGCGTTAAGCGCTCCGTCGCCTCTGACATCAGCCAATCTCCGAAGCGAGGCGCAGGCCCAGAAATTGCCAACGCTGATGGGGGTAAAAGAAATTGCGGTAGCTCGGGCGGATGTGATCTTGCGGCGTCACGCAGGAGCCGCCGCGCAGCACGTGCTGACCAACCATGAACTTGCCGTTGTATTCTCCCAGCGCGCCCTCGGGGGCGCGATAGCCCGGATAAGGCAGATAGGCGCTCTGGGTCCATTCCCAGACGTCGCCGAACATCTGACGAGGCGATCCGTTGAGTTCGGCTTCAGCCGGTCGCGGGCGCAATGCCGCCGTTCCCAGAAAATTGCCCTGCCTTGGCGCTTTGGCCGCCGCGACTTCCCATTCGAATTCCGTCGGCAACCGCTTGCCAGACCAGCGCGCAAAAGCATCGGCTTCGTAGTAGCTCACATGCGCGACCGGCGCATCGAGGCTCAGCAACTGTCGTCCTTCGAGCGACATTTCAAACCACTCTCCGTCTTGACACTCCCAATAGAGTGGCGCGCGCCAGTTCTCGCGAATGATCGCGGCCCAGCCGTCAGACAGCCACAGGGTCGCCGTTTCGTAACCGCCGTCGGCGACGAACTCCAACCATTCCCCATTTGTGACCAGGCGGTCCGCAAGCCGGAACGGGTGGAGGAGCGCTTCATGGCGGGGCTCCTCATTGTCCCAAGCGAAACCCTTTCCGTCATGGCCGATCTGGTAGACGCCGCCGGGAAAATCAATCCAGCGCAGCGGTTCAGATGGCGCGGGAATGGAGCGCGGCTGCGCCGGGCGGTAGGCCGGCCTCAGGGGATTTGCAGCGAAAAGCGAGAGGATGTCCGTGAGCATCAATTCCTGATGCTGCTGCTCGTGATGAATTCCAACCTCGAGCCTATGGATCAAGGCCGGCGGCGCGTTGCTTCGCGCAGCCAGAAGCTGCGCCAACGCCAGGTCCACATGCTCGCGATAGGCGAGGACCTGATCGAGCGACGGCCGAGTGAGAAGCCCCCGCTTTGGCCTGGGTTGCCGGGGCCCCTGGTGCTCATAGTAGGAGTTGAAGCAATAGTTGAACGCCGCGTCGAACAGCGAATAGCCAGTCAGATATGGCGTCAAGACAAAGGTTTCGAAAAACCACGTCGTATGGGCGAGGTGCCATTTGGTCGGACTGGCGTCTTCCATCGCTTGGACGACCATGTCTTCGGCGCTCAGTGGAGCCGCAAGTTCGATGGAAAGTTTGCGGGTTTCAAAAAGACGGTCGCTCAAGGCGCCGTGGGCGGGCGCCGAGAGTTGCGTATCCGGGACCACGGCTGATTTACCCATCAGCATCTCTCCAAGAAGCAAGCCGAACCCGAGCTGCATGCCCGGACAGGTGAGCATATAGGGCGAGCGATCGATCTAAGATCCGTGTCAGGGCTGACCCGGCTGATCAGCCATCGAGTTCAGGATAGCGGCGAAATATCCCTTGTTCGTTGAATTCCGCCCGGCGCGCGCTATCGAGATAGGCGCGAATGCGCGGGCGTTGCGCGACCATCATGCGAAGAGCGGCGACTCGCGGCGACTCGGCGAGAACGGCCTTTGTCGCCTTGGGAAACGCATAGAGCAAGCCTTCGACGACCTGGAACAGGGAAAGGTCGGCGTAGCTTAAGGCGTCGCCGGCGAGATGCCCGTCACCATCGGGGTTGCGTGCGAGAATCGTTTCGAACCAATCAAGATATTTTTGTATCCTTTCGTTACGGAACCACTTCGCTCTGCGCGAGGCCTCCGGTTTCTGCTCCTCATAGTACATATCGCCGCCCAAAGGGTGATGTGTGTCGTGAGCCTCGCCGACCAAATCTGCGATCGTCAATTGAATTTGGTGAACCCAGAGCCTGCGCGCCAGATCTTTCGGCGCGAGACCGTGACGATCGCCGAGATAAAGCAGTATGGCTGCGGTCTGTCCGACGATCACATGTCCGTCTTTCAAGAACGGCGGTGCGAATGACGGATGGGCGAGGTCGGTCCGTTCGAGGAAGGCTATAAGCGTCGCCTCGGCGTTCGGCTCACGCGCCATATCAATATAATTGGCGCCGGCTTCTTCCAGCGCGAGTCGGACGAACTCCCCACGCCCCTGAATGCCGGGCCAATAATAGAGCTCATAGGACATGACTGGCCTGCTGTTCACGGCGCCGGAACCCTCCTGCGCCGAAGGTCGTCTCGAACGTCAATCGCTTGTTGGCCGCTTATGCTGCAAACATATCCCTTGAGCGGCACACATCAAGGTCGCGCCGCTTTTCGGGGCGCATCAGAGCCCGGACGCAGTCACGCGGCGACTCTTTCTATCGCGCGCAAAAGTGACAAGCGGCCAATTCGCATGGCGAATTCCCCGGCGGCGAACAGCCCCTAAGGATTCGCAATGTTCCATCGCGAACGGACGGCTTCCATATCAGCGGGCGCATCAACGTCGATAAAAACGCCCTCGTCGAGGACATGCGCCTGTTTTTGAGCATTCTCGCAGTTCTGGAGCAATTGCCTGGCGCCCAACGCCCCAGAGAGCGCCGCCAGGGAAGGGAAGAATCGTCGGGGCCACAAAACTGGGTTTCGCTGCTCGCCCTTTGACGTCGTTGGATAGGTGATCAAAGCTCCCCGGCTCTCCAAAAAGACGGCCGTCAGCTCTTTGATCAGATCCGACGTCAAAAAGGGCAGATCGCCCGGGACGACAAACGCCCCTGGCGTGTGCTGGCCGAGCGCGCTGACGCCGACGGCGATCGACGATCCCATGCCGCTTTCCCAGTTCAAATTGTGCGCGAGACGCAGTGGCAGGCCTTCGAGAACTTTTTCGATCCGTGCGCGATCGCAGCCGGTAACGACGACGACGTCGACGCCGCTGCAGACGACCGCTTCGGCGACCCGGCGGATGAGCGGCTTCCCGCCAAGGTCGCAGAGAAGTTTGTTCTTTTCGCCGAACCGCTTCGAGGCTCCAGCAGCCAAGAGCACAGCTGCGATGGTCACAATGGCCTCGTTCCGCGCGCCACCTGCACAATTTCCGCGAGAATCGAGACGGCGATCTCGGCCGGGCCTTTTGCGCCAATCGGCAGTCCGATCGGGGCGCTGATGCGCGCGAGTTCCGTATCGTTGAAGCCTGCGGCGGCGAGACGTTGCAGGCGCTTGGCGTGTGTCCGCGTCGAGCCCAGGGCGCCAATATACAGGCAGTGCGAGCGCAGCGCCTCGGTGAGCGCTTCATCGTCAATCGCGGCGGCGTGGGTCAGAGCGACCACCGCGGTCCTAGGGTCGAGCCCCAAGCGCTTCAGCGAAATTTCAGGCCAGTCGGTGAGACTTTCGAAATCGCCCACACGATCGGCGCTCGCAAATGCGGCGCGCGGGTCGACGATGACGACGTCGTAGCCAATGCGGTTCGTCAGATCTGCAAGCACTTGGCCGACATGCGTGGCGCCGACGATGATCACGCGAACCGGCGGGGTGAGCGCATGCAGGAAGACTGGATCATCGTCGAGACGGGTTACCCGGCTCTCACTCGAAATGAGACATTGGGCGATTTCGGCCGGCATCGGCTCCCCGGCGTCGAATAGGCGCCGCTCGCCGCTCGCGAGCGTCGTCAGCACGGCAAGCGACGTCCGCGCGCGGCGCGCTGAAAACACTCTCTCCAGAAAGGCTGAATCTCGCTCATGACGCAGCGGCTCGACGTAGATGCTGATCGCGCCGCCGCAGGGCAGGCCGGCCCTCCACGCCAGTTCCTCACCGACTCCGAACTCTAGCAGCTTCGGCATGTCGCGCGTCAGAATGTCCGCCGCTTCGGCAATCACTTCCGCTTCGACGCAACCGCCGGAGACCGAGCCCTCGAACTGTCCGTCTGGACCAATGGCCATTTGGCCGCCGACGGGGACGGGCGACGACCCCCATGTGGAGACGACGGTCGCCAGCGCGACCTGGCCGAAGTCCTCCAGCCACCTGTGGGCGCTGGTGAGCGCGTCTCTCGATTGGCGGAGGTCTGGGACGCAATTCATTTACGCCGCGTGGTTGCTCGTGGGCTGCCTCAGTTCGAGCAGCTTATCGATGGTGATCGGAAGATCGCGGACGCGCACGCCGGTGGCGTGAAAGACGGCATTGGCGATCGCGGCGGCGGTGCCGACGATGCCGATCTCGCCGACGCCCTTCACGCCGAGCGGGTTTAAACGATCTTCCTGCTCGTCGACAAAAATAACGTCGATGGCGTGGACGTCGGCATGCACCGGCACGTGGTATTCGGCGAGATTGTGATTCATGAACCGACCGTAGCGATGATCGATCACCGTCTCTTCGTGAAGCGCCATGCCGATGCCGCCGACGACGGCGCCAAGTATCTGACTCCTTGCCGTCTTAGGATTCAAAATGCGCCCAGCGGCGATCGCGCTGACGACGCGCGTGACGCGCAGCATGCCCAGCTCCTCATCGAGCCTCACTTCGGCAAACACCGCCGAATGCGCGTAATGTGAATAATCCTGCAAGACCCGCTCGTGTGGCGTCGACGAAACTTCCGCCACGAGAGGCTCATTGAGGCCGAGTAGCGCTTCCGACAGCGGCATGGCGCGCGAGGGGTCGCTCGTCATCCGGATCTCGCCGTCGACCCACGTGAGATCGGCCAGATCAACGCCTCTGAGCGGCGCGTTGGCGCGCTTGAGCAGTTGCTTGCGTATGCCGTCACAGGCCTCCATCACCGCGGAGCCTGCGGAGGCGGCTGTCCAGGATCCGCCTTCGACTGGCGCGCTTGGCAAATCTGAGTCGCCAATTTTGACAAGGACTTTGTCGAGCGGAAGGCCGAGCATCTCGGCGGCAATCTGGGCCAAAATCGTATATGTCCCAGTGCCAATGTCGGCCGTCGCGCAGGCGATTTCCAATGTCCCGTCAGGCGCGAGAGTCGCCCTCGCGCTCGTCGGCACGCGAAACGCTTCCCAGATCCCCGTCGCCATGCCGTAGCCGACCAGTTCGCGTCCCTCGCGCATCGAACGCGGCTGGGGCCGACGCTTGGACCAGCCGAAACGTTCGGCGCCCTGAAGATAGCAGTCCTTCAACGCTTTGCTTGAGATTGGCTTGCCATAGTTCTGATCCGTCTCGGAATAGTTTTTGAGGCGAAGCTCCAATGGATCGACGCCAACCGCATAGCTGAGCTCGTCCATGGCGCTTTCAAGCGCATACATGCCGACCGCGCCGCCGGGCGCCCGCATGTCGCAAGGCGTGAAGAGATCGAGTCGCGCAAGCCTCGACGTGACCGTCGAATGATCGCACGGATAAAGCGCGCCAGACCAAACGACGGTCGGCTCCTGATAGTCTTCAAAGCGGGACGTATTGGCGATCGCATCATGCTTCACGGCCACCAATCGTCCATCGTTCTCCGCTCCCAGTGTGAGCGTCTGGATTGTTTGCGGACGATAGCCAAGCGTGAACATCTGTTGGCGCGTCAGCGTGACCCTGACCGATCGCTTGAGGCCAATGGCGGCGAGCGCCGCCATGAACAGCTGATAATTTGGCCTAAGACCGACTCCGAAGGCGCCGCCGACATACGGAGACAAGACCCGGACCTTGTCCTTGGTCAGCCCGAACACGCTGCACAAATATTGCTGGCAATTGGGCGCGCCCTGCGTTTTGTCGTAAATCGTGAGGCGGCCGTCCTTCTCCCAAACCGCCGTGCTCGCAAAGGTTTCCATCGGGTTGTGGTGTTCGACCGGCGTGCGATATTCAGTTCGAATATGCATGGGCGATCGCGACAAGGCGCTGTCGACATCTCCGCGGGCGGCCGGATTCCAGTCCGGCGTTCGCTTCTCCGGCGGCTCAAAAGCTTTGTCGATCTGCGTATCGAGATCGGTGACCGTCTCTACCGTTTCATATCTTATATCGACAAGACTCGCGGCAAAGCGCGCAATTTCGAGCTCCTCCGCAACGACGAGCGCAACGGGTTGTCCCGAAAACAAAATCTCATCGTCATAGAGCGGCCGGAAGGGCGCGCCTGGCGAAGCGACTTCATCCGAATATTTTTCATGCGAAGAGGGGAGGGAGGGCCTGTTGTCGTGCGCAAACACTTCGATCACGCCCGGCACAGCGAGCGCCGCGCTTCGGTCGATGCTTTGAATTCGGCCTTTGGCGACCGCGCTTGAGACGACAAAGCCATATGCGAGGTCGCGCGCGCTGAATTCAGCGGCGTATTTCGCCCGGCCCGTGACCTTCGCCGGGCCGTCAATTCGCGAGACCGGCTTTCCGATGCAATTCGTTCCGACGGACATGGCGCGACCTAAACGACCACTTTCACGGACTGGGACTGCGGCGTTCCGGCGGCCGCCTGCTCAAGGGCGCGGACGATCGCCCGCCGCGCAAGTTCGATCTTGAAGCGATTATGGGCAAAGCCGACAGCTCCCTGCAAGATGATATCGGCGGCTTCGACGAACGCCTCTCGACAAGGCCGCTTGCCCTCGAGACTCTGCTCGGCGTCGGGCGCGCGCCAGGGCTTGTGCGCGACGCCGCCCAAGGCGAGGCGAGCGCAGGTCATCGCCCCTTCTTCAATCCTCAGAGCGGCGGCGACGGAAACAAGCGCGAAAGCGTAGGACAACCGATCCCGAATCTTGAGATAGCTGTAATGGCGAGGGAATTCCTCAGGTGGCAGCTCGATCGCCGTTATGATTTCATCACGAGCGAGATTTGTGTCGATTTCGGGCGTGTCGCCCGGCAGACGGTGAAAATCGGCGGATTTGATCGCGCGATCGCCCCTGGGGCCGGTCACGTGAACCACGGCCTCGAGCGCCGAAAGCGCGACGCACATATCCGACGGGTGCACGGCGATACAGGATTCGCTCCAACCCAGTATCGCATTCATGCGATTGAACCCTTCGATAGCGCCGCAGCCCGACCCTGGACGTCGCTTATTGCAGGGAGTCGTCGTGTCGTAAAAATAGAGACACCGCGTTCGCTGCAATAAATTGCCGCCGGTCGAGGCCATGTTGCGCAATTGAGGCGAGGCTCCCGCAAGAATGGCGCTCGAGAGAAGGGGATAGCGCCGTGTGATGCGTTCGTCGTAAGCAAGGTCGCTGTTGGGCGCCAAAGCGCCGATCTTCAGCCCGCCTGTTTGCGTCTCATGAATTTCGTTAAGCGGCAGCCCTGTGATGTCGATCAAGCGCGTCGGTCGCTCGACCTCCTCCTTGATCAGATCGATCAGGTTGGTGCCCCCCGCGATGAACTTCGCGGTCTGGTGTTTCCTGATCTGGCTAAGAGCGTCGCCGACGTCATGCGCCCGGACATAATCAAAATCGATCACGTCTCGGCTCCTTGCATGACCGCCTCGATCGCCGCGAGAATGTTGGGATAGCAGCCGCAGCGACAAATATTGCCGCTCATCAATTCTCTGATTTCGTCGCTCGTCTTGGCGCGGCCCTCGGCGATCAGTCCCACGGCCGAGCAGATCTGTCCGGGCGTGCAATAGCCGCATTGAAAACCGTCATGCGAAATGAAGGCGGTCTGAAGCGGATGCAGCTCGCCATTTTGCGCCAATCCTTCAATGGTGGTGATCTCGGCGCCGTCCTTCATGACGGCGAGCGTGAGACATGAAAGGACGCGCCGCCCGTCGATGAGCACCGTGCATGCGCCGCATTGACCGTGGTCGCAACCCTTCTTGGTTCCGGTGAGGTCTAGATGTTCTCGAAGGGCGTCGAGGAGGGTGGTCCATGGCCGCAGGGCCACGCGGCGTTCCACGCCATTGACGCGCAAGCCCACCTCGAGCTCCGGCGGCAACGTCCGCTGAGGCGAGGTCCGCTGAGGAAGGTAAGATGTCGCCTGCGGTCTTCCTTGCATGGCCTGATCCGAGAACGCGGAACTAGAACCGCCAGCACAGGGATTGGTTCCCCTGCAGTTTCAGGAGACGATCGCAAATCAGATCGACAATATGCTTTCTGGCTCACCTGTCGCGCCCGAGTCGGCGCGCGGCCGTGGAGAGGGCGCGACGCCGGACGGGTTCTTGCGGCGCCGTCCGGCGCGCGATCGCGTCGATATCTTGGATTCGATAGTTTGGTGGAGCGTTCGAGGCGCCCGAAAATCCTGAGTCTATTTCTGTTCGACGCACGCGCCGTTGATCGAGACCGTCATTTGATGCGAGGCGGCGTTCACGGCGTATAATTCCACTGCGCCGGTGGAACGGTTGAGGTTGCCCCCCTGATTCTTCTTATTCTTAAAGACGTAAAAGGCGTCATTCTTTCGAATGAGAGAAAAATTGCCATCGAGGGCGCTGACGTTGCTGAGCTTCACCGCGGCGCCTCTGATCTCGATGGAAAATGGCGCGGACTGGCTTGAGTCGCTTTGTTGAGCCGAGACTTCGCATTGATATGTCACCGGCGCATCTTCAGCGACGGCCCAACCCGAGCCGAGCAAAGATATGATCGTCGCAACGAACAGTCGTGATTTCATTTCGTAAGTCCTTTCCTTGGGAAGCGCGCC
Source organism: Methylocystis sp. SC2 (assembly GCF_000304315.1). Taxonomy (NCBI): domain Bacteria; kingdom Pseudomonadati; phylum Pseudomonadota; class Alphaproteobacteria; order Hyphomicrobiales; family Methylocystaceae; genus Methylocystis; species Methylocystis hydrogenophila. The sequence continues at coordinate 3,553,146 of NC_018485.1, forward strand.
AGCTGCGCGCCGCCCTGAGCGCGGCGTGGGTTGGCGTGACGCTGAACGGATTTCGCAGCGCGCGGATGGCGTCGCCCGACTCCGCTGGCGGGGATGTGTCGTTGTCGCGAATGCACTTTGGATTGATTCGTCTCATCGCTCAGAGTCTGCGAACAGCTCTTTAGACATCGTCGAGCCATGGTCGCGGGATCACCGTTTCGAACGCATAATTTTCTTCGCACACAGGACCCGGCGGCGAGGTTCAGAGGCTGCGAGACGTTCTTGCGATTCGGCTGGGGTCGCGTCCCGGATTTGTCGAGAGCCGTTTCATGGGCTTCTCGAAAGAAAGCCTTGAAAAGCAGCTAATTACAATAGTGGTGGAGCCAGACGGAATCGAACCGACGACCTCTTCAATGCCATTGAAGCGCTCTCCCAACTGAGCTATGGCCCCGTTCTATTCGGACGCCTCTTGGGGGAGGCCGGACGGCGTGACGTCGTCGCGCGCTGTATAGTTCAGCCGTGCGTCGCCTGCAAGCCCGCTTGAAGAGGCCTGTCGATAGCGCACGATATGACCGGTTTAGGTAGCGCACGATCATCGGGTAGCGTCGCGGCCCTTTGCGGAGGTTTTGATCAGGTTCGATAAACGTCGATGCTGACCGCGCCAGTGTAATGAAAACGGCTCACCAGGCTATTTGCGGCGCCGCATATACCTCGATCGACGATGCAAGAGCGTTTTTTGCGGATCTCTGCTGTGGCGCCCCCGCCACAGTCGCCCGGAAAGCGTATCGGGAGCGCCGAGTAGCGCGTTAATTGCTTTGACTGTGCAAGGGTTTGCGATTTCCTTACCTTCTATCGCCCTAGGCGCAAGGGATTCGGTCCAAGGCGTCTTTAACCTTTAGGAGAAGGTATAATGAATAAGGCAACTTTTGCCGCTTTGGCCATGGCTCTGACGGCAGGGTCGGCGATGGCCGCCGACCTTCCGTCCTACAAGGCGCCGCCGCCGCCGCCTCCGCCGCCGATCATGACCTGGACGGGCTTTTATGCCGGTCTCAACTTTGGCGTCGGCTTTTATGAGCGAAATTCATCCAACGTTTGGGGCGTCGGCTTTAACAATCACGGCGGCAGCCGCGCGGGCGTCGTCGGCGGCGGTCAGATTGGCTACAATTACCAAATCACGCCGATGTTCGTCGTCGGCGTCGAGAGCGATATTCAGGGCACCAGCATCGGCTCTGGCGCTGGCGGCAACACCTTCAACTGGCTCTTTGGCCTTCCTCCGGTGACCACCGCGACTCTGAACTGGTTTGGAACCGTGCGTGGCCGCGTCGGCGTCAGCCTGCTGACCCCGCAACTGCTGCTCTATGGCACAGGCGGATTTGCCTATGGCGAGGTGCAACGCAATGGCTGGTTGAACCAGAACAGCACCGTGCAGACGGGCTGGACCGCCGGCGGCGGCGCCGAGTATATGTTCGCTGCGCTGCCGAACTGGTCGGTCAAGGCCGAGTATCTGTATACGCAGCTCAGCGGCGCCAACAACAACGGCTTCAATTTCGGCTGGGGGTTGAACAACGTCAACAACCGCACCCGCTTCCACACGATCCGCTTTGGCGTGAACTATCACTTCCACTTCGGCTCTTCGGCGCCGGTGTTGGCGAAATACTGAACTATCGTTCGAGCCAGATACATCCAGGAAAGCCCAGCCCTCGCGGCTGGGCTTTTTTCTTTCTCAGCGCGCTGATTGGCGACGCCGCGGGCCGCGACCCAGTCGGACGTCGGCCCGGCCCGAGCGATGGCGAATTGTAAGATTGCCCCGCGAGAGGTCGCCGCAGACTGAATTGTGAAAGTCTGAGTAATGGTCGGAGTGAGAGGATTCGAACCTCCGACCCCCTCGTCCCGAACGAGGTGTCCTGTTACAATAGCACTTGAATTCAACAATCTCTGATTACATTCGCCACTGAATGGTCGCCTTCAGTTCCGCGCAATCAGTGGCCAATCAGTGGCGGCTTCCGACCCTACTGCGACCTTCCGCATCCATCCGGTTGCTACCATTGGGGGACATAAATTCTGCTCCCAAATGTGTCAGCCAGATCCCCAAAAATTGTTCCTAAACCACCGCAATGCCGGCCGATCACCCGTTGCAGACGCTATGCCGAGCAACTACAAACGGCCGACGCTCTGGCAGGTCAAGACGAATCTTAGGACAATTTCTCCCAGGCTTTTTCATGAGCGATCGGATTTTGCCGATACCGAGCATCCCCCCGGGTCTGACAGATGCGGCACAGCGCGGAGTGCTGATTCCTTTTGTGGGCGCTGGGGTATCGGTTCTCGCTGGTTGCCCCACTTGGACCCAATTGGCCGATGGAGCACTACGAGCCTGCGTGGAGGAAAACAAGTTTTCCTATGGTCAATTGGCGCAAATCGAGGACCTCCCGCCCCGCATGAAACTTTCCATAGCTCGCGGCTTGGAACTCGAACATGGCTTCAATATTGACTACACCAAACTCATTCAGATCAGTGTCAACGAGGAGAAAAGGGAGATCGGCAACCGGGCTTATCGCTGCCTCGGAAAACTGGGAACCACATTCGTTACTACCAACTACGACGGATGGCTTGATACGGAAATCCCCGACGTTCAGCGCCCAATGATTTTGCCAGCCGCGCCGTCGACCACCACGTCGAATGCCCCGTCTCGTCGGCGTTCAATTTACAAGGTGAACGAGTTTACACCGGCGAACCTGAATATTGAGCGGACTGTCTTTCATTTGCATGGCTCGATTGACGATCCGAGCGGGATGGTAATGACTACAAGCGAATACATAGAGCGGTACAGGAATGACCGGGCTGGAGACGATCCCAAGCGTGAAAACAGGACGCTCACTTTTCTGGAGCATCTCTTTTCGTTCAAAACCGTTTTTTTTATTGGCTATGGCCTCGAGGACTTAGAAATCCTTGAGTACATCATTCAGAAGGCTCCCGTGCCGCAGCAGCGAGTGCAGGCAGAAGCTAGGCATTTCATGCTTCAGGGTTTTTTCGCGCACCAACACGAACTGATGCGCTGCCTGACGCAGTACTATCGCCACTGTGGGATCCAGCTCCTGCCCTTTCAACGCGACCAGAAGGATTGGTCGCAACTCATCGACGTCCTCGAAAATTATGCGGGAGTGATGCCTGCGACATCACCGCTGAATCTTCAGATTCAAGCGGAGATGGAGAGCTACTTTGACTAACCTCACCTCAAAATTCGAATCCTTCATCGAGACAATGCGGCGAAGCGAAGAGTTCGCCCGGCACGGCTTCGACCTTTTGTCTAAGCGCCCGGAGCCGGAACAATACTTTGAGCAGCTTATCCGCGAAGGGTTTTTCAATCCTGCAAACAACTCAGGACCGGTTCCGTCGAAGGAGCCCGGCTTTGTCCAAATACCGTTCTGGGCGGCGCTGAATTACTTGGAAGCAGTGGCAAAACGTGCAGCTGATCGCAATGATGATCAACTTGCCGGTAAGGTGCTAAAAATAATTCGTGATGTAACGAACTTCCGCGATCCAACTGGAGAGGCGCGCGACAATTATCATACGTATTACAGATTCGCCGAAATATTGGGTATTCTGCCCCTCAACGTAGTTACAAGGGAAGACATTCATCTTGTGAGTGGCTGGCTCTCCTCGCGCTACGATAGCAGTCTTGTCGGAAGCTCTCTTGGCAAGGGTCTCCTGAAAAGGCTTCTCGCAAGGGGAGAGCCCGAAGATATCGAGCGCGCTTGTCTTTTGATGAAGGAGTGCATGGCGTTCCGCTGGCTATCCGAAAATGACCAGCGCGGAAGAGAGTTAGTCACGAATATCGATGACTACTGGCTCCGGAAGCTTGTTGATAACTACGCAAAAGAATTGGGAGCGAAAGCGGGGAAGCCGGCGATCGAAATTTTCGAGGATGGTTTGCGCGCGATTTTCTCAGACCCGCGCCGCAGTTACGGAAGTACGTTGTGGCGACCGGCCATCGAGAACAATTCACAGAACATGGACTTCCGAGGACCAGAAAATCGCTTCGTGGAGGGCATGCGGGACGCCCTCGCGGGATGGATTGAAACCAAGCCTGACGAAGCGGTGGGTTACGTGGAGCGAGCTCTTCATGATGAAGCCGAGATTATTCGGCGTATTGCTATCCATACGATAACTGAGCATTTCGAGCTTTTGAGCAACCCCTTTGAAGCGGTGATTGATGCCAAGTTGTTTACTTCGGCACATCGCCACGAACTGTATCGGCTACTCAAAGAGCAATTTAGCGCACTCACGCAATCGGGCAAGGAAAAGGTAATTTCTTCGCTACGCGCTCTACCTGAACCAAAGACCGGCGAGGAATCCAAACGCCGATTGAGATACACGCAGCGTGAATGGTTAACTGCCATCAAGGATCAACCTGAAGGAGCCGAGTGGTTTGCGGAGCTGTCGTCCGATCGCGGGCTCGGTTCACCGAACGACCACCCCGACTTTCTCAGCTATCGCGAAACGCGTGTTGGGCCGGGTCCCGCGCCATTTGGCGAAGAGTCGCTCGTCGCATTCGCCGAGGACGGCACCATTGTCGATCGGTTAAATGCATTTCGGGAAACGGACTCTTGGAAAGGGCCAACTTTGGGAGGCTTGGTCGCAGCCCTTGAGGCTACAGTTGCGGCTTCTCCAAATACATTCCTTCCGCTTTTGTTCGAATTTCATCATGCAAAAATTCCATTCCAGCATGCGCTGATTTCCGGCTTTAGGCGGGTATTCGGTTCTTCCGATGCGAATAAGCCATCGTTCGACTGGATTGTCGCGTGGCCCAAGCTCATGAAGTTCTTTTCAGAATGCCTAAATGATGAAGCGTTCTGGATTTCGAAGTCCGAAGAAAATGTCAATTTGGTTCCAACCCGATCATGTATGATGACCTTGATCGCTGACTTCCTCGAAGCTGGCACGAAGGATGATGAGACGGCTTATCCCCCTGAGCTTCTTCCGAAGGGCTGGGACCTGATCAAGATTTTGCTTGAACGAGCAGCAGAGGAGGAGGCGAACCTTACCGATCCGATGATGCATGCCCTCAATACGGAAAAAGGGCGCGTGATCGGTGCGATGTATAACCACGCACTTCGCGTCTGCCGCGTGGCTCAGAACATTAATCAACCGCTTGAGCAGGCGTGGGCAATGCTGAGGCCAGTCTTTGATGCAGAGATTGCGAAGTGTCGCGACGCCAATTTCGAGTTCTCGACGCTATCAGCTTCATTTATCGCCAACATCGACTACATGAGTCACGATTGGCTCGTCGCACATGTGAAGCCCCTTTTCCCGACCGAATATCCGGTTAACTTCAAAGTGGCGCTCGGAGGGCTCGCGTATGCAACGTCGACCCGCGCAATTTATAAGCTCCTGGCGTCCAATGGGATTTTAGATGCCGGTCTAAAAGCCGATCTAAAGGACTCGCATAGTCGAAAACACATCATCGAATGGATTTGTCTCGCCTATCTGTGGGGCGACGAAACTCTGGATACGCCTCCGATGGCCGATGTTTTTGCTGCTGGCATCGACGACCTTCGGAATGCAGCGGAATTTTTCTGGCAAGTTCACGGCGAAGAGCTAACGCCTGAACAGGTAGAGCGCGTCCTAGCATTTTGGGCGAAGTGCCTCGAATGGGCCAAGACGCAGTCCGAGGCACCCGCCAGTCTGCTTTCACGCCTGAGCCGTCTAGCTCCATACCTTACGACGCTCGATGAGCGGGCCAAACGACTTTTGCTTCCTGTCGTCCCGTACGCTCATACCGACTACTACGCCGAGCAAATGGTCGAAGAACTTGGGCGTTTGGCCGACACCAATTCTACCGGAACGGTTGAGCTGCTCGAACGTATGCTCGATGCGAACACGCCGAACTTCGACTTGGATGACAACCTTAAGCGACTGCTGCATAAACTTGCGGGCATGGGACACCGCGCGGCAGTCGTTCGCTGCATTGAAAAGTTGCGCAAGACATTGCCCGGCATGTTAGAGTTCTATAAACAAATCGTTTCGGAAGCACCAGAAACCTGAAGAAAGGACGTTGTATGTAAACATTTCTGGAAAGCTCAAACATCGGGTTGTTTGCTCAAGTAATATAGCGGTCAAGGCGAAGACAACGCGTACTCTCGTTTCCGTGGCCATTTCAGTGGCCGCCGAAGCATTCTAATTTCGGAAGCTATTGAAAACATTGGTCGGAGTGAGAGGATTCGAACCTCCGACCCCCTCGTCCCGAACGAGGTGCGCTACCAGGCTGCGCTACACTCCGATTGAAATGGCTCAAAGCCGCTTTCGAGGCGTTTTATATCGATAGCCGCATTGCCCCGCAACTGGTTTCAGGCGCCTTGGCCACGGCGCCGTTCAAGCGTGACGAAAGCGAAGTCCGCTTCGTCTTTCGGCCCCCGCGGCGGCGTTTCGCGCGCGATCTCGCGCCAGTCCTTGGGGTCGAGCGCCGGGAAATGCGCGTCGCCGGCGATATCGAGCGCGACTTCGGTGAGTTCAATCACGTCGGTGAGATCGAGAAAGGCGCGATAGATGTCCTCGCCGCCTGCGATGATGATTTCGTCGACGCCGAGCAGCCCGGCCAGCCGTCGCGCCGTCGCCAAGGCTTCGGGGGCATTTGCCGCCACATGGGCGCCTTCGGCCCTGAAATGTGGATCACGCGTCAGCACGACGCTTTCCCGCCCGGGCAGCGGCCGCCCGATCGATTCGAAGGTGCGCCGTCCCATGATCATCGGCTTGCCCCAGGTGCGCGCCTTATAGCGCTTGAGGTCGCTCGAAATCCGCCAGGGAAGGCCGTTGGCGACGCCGATCACGCCATTGCGTCCGCGCGCGACGACCGCGACGATTTTGGGCTGCATCGCCGTTTACACCGCGATCGGCGCGGCGATCGCCGGCCACGAATCATAGTTCTCGACGTTCACGTCTTCGTATCGAAAGTCAAAGAGGGAGCGCACCGAAGGATCGAGCTTGAGGCGGGGCAGGGGCTTTGGCTCGCGCGAGAGCTGAAGTCGCGCCTGCTCGACGTGGTTCAAATAGAGATGCACGTCGCCGAAGCTGTGCACGAAATCGCCCGGAACGCAGCCCGTGACCTGCGCGACCATATGCGTGAGCAGCGCATAGCTCGCGATATTGAACGGCACGCCGAGGAAAACATCTGCCGAGCGCTGATAGAGCTGGCAGGAAAGACGCTTTACGCCGTCAATTTCCGCGACATGAAACTGGAACAGGCAATGGCAGGGCGGCAGCGCCATTTCCTCCACCTGCGCCGGGTTCCAGGCCGAGACGATCAGCCGGCGCGAGAAGGGATTGCGCTTGATCTCCTCGACGACATGGGCGAGCTGGTCGATATCCCTGTCGCCGTCGGGCCAGCGCCGCCACTGCATGCCGTAGATCGGACCAAGGTCGCCGTCTTCATTCGCCCATTCGTCCCAGATGGTGACGCCATTGTCGCGCAGATATTTGACGTTGGTGTCGCCCTGCAGGAACCACAGCAATTCGTGAATCACTGATTTGAGATGCACGCGCTTGGTCGTGACCAGCGGGAAGCCTTGCGAAAGGTCGAAGCGCATCTGATGGCCGAACAGCGACAGCGTTCCGGTCCCGGTGCGGTCGTCCTTGCGCGCGCCGTCGCGCAGCACTTTGTCGAGGAGGTCGAGATATTGACGCATGGCGAAGGTTTAGCGCGTCCGCGCCGCGTCGAGAATGCCCTGACGGGTTACATTTCCCCCGGCCAAGCCTTTGCGGACCCGTCACGCGGCCCCTATATATTGCCCGCTGGGGAGCGTCGCTTCCCGACAGATGGGGGATGCACATGTCGCGTTTCTTCGCGCTGAGGCGCGGATCGCTGTTTTCTCTTGCGCTTGCGGCGCTGTTGGCGCTCGCGCCCGCCATCGCCGAAGCGCGGATGGGCGGCGGCGGCAGCTTTGGCAGCCGCGGCTCGCGCAGCTGGTCGGCCCCGCCGTCGACCCGAACGATGCCGGGCCAGGCCTCGCCCTTTGAGCGCAGCGTCACGCCGCGCGCCATCCCGGACGCGGCTGGGCCGCGGCAAGGCGCCTTTGGCGGCGCTTTCGGTCGCGGCATGCTCGGCGGTCTTGCCGGCGGCCTGCTGGGCGCCGGCCTCTTCGGCCTGTTGACGGGCCACGGCCTCTTCGGCGGCATGATGGGCTTCATGTCGATCATCGGCCTGCTGTTGCAGATCGCGCTGATCGTCTTCCTGGCCCGCATGGCCTTCAATTGGTGGACGCGCCGCAATGCGAACGCCATGGCGGGGGCGGGTCACCGTCCGAGCCCGGGCTTCACGTCGCCCTTTATGGCGCGCGCGCCTTTCGGCGCGGCGGGCTTCGGTTCGGGCGCCGCGCCGGAGGCGGCGATGGCGACGCCGATCAAAATCGCGGCCGAGGACTTCAACGCCTTCGAACGCCTGCTCGGCGAAGCGCAGGGCGCCTACAGCCGCGAGGACCTTGGCGCGCTGCGCGGCATGTCGACGCCGGAAATGGCCTCCTATTTCGACGACGAATTGGAGGACAACCGCCGCAAGGGCGTCATCAACCGCGTCTCGGACGTGAAATTGCTGCAGGGCGATCTGTCGGAGGCGTGGCGCGAGGGCGTCGACGAATACGCCACCGTCGCCATGCGCTTCGCGCTCAATGACGTGATCGAGGATCGCGCCACCGGCAAGCCCGTGCCCGGTTCGCCCGGGCCGACGGAGACGTCCGAGGCCTGGACCTTCCGCCGACCGGCGGGCGCCGGGCCGCAGGAGTGGAAGCTCTCGGCGATTCAGCAGGCGGCGTAAGTTCGCCATTGGCTGCAATCTTTTGCCCCTCCCGCAAGGGAGGGGCTTTTTTATTGCCGGGCCGGCGCGACGCGGCGTCTTGACCCTTTGACCGGCGTCCGCAATGTGCGTCGCGCTATGGAATCTGGAACTTTTAACGCGCGCGCCTCCGATGCTGCATGACCTTTCGTCGCTGCCGATCGACGACGCGCTGCCGGCGATCCGCGCCACGCTTGAGGCGTCGTCCAACCTCGTCGTCGTCGCGCCGCCCGGCGCCGGCAAGACGACTCGCATTCCGCTCGCGCTGCTCGGCGCCGAATGGGCCAAGGGCGGCAAGCTCATCCTGCTGGAGCCGCGGCGTCTCGCGGCCCGCGCGGCGGCCAGCCGCATGGCCGCGACGCTCGGCGAGAGCGTCGGCGAAACGATCGGCCTGCGGATGCGCCTCGAATCGAAAGTCTCGGCGCGAACCCGCGTCGAGGTCGTCACCGAAGGCGTGTTCGCGCGGATGATTCTCGACGATCCGGCGCTCGAGGGCGTCTCCGGCGTGCTGTTCGATGAATATCACGAACGCTCGCTCGACGCCGATCTCTGTCTTGCGCTGGCGCTCGACGCCCAGGCGGGACTGCGCGACGATCTGCGGCTCATCGCCATGTCGGCGACGCTCGACGGCGCCCGCGTCGCCGCCCTGATGGACGCCAAGACAATCGAGAGCCAGGGTCGCGCCTTCGACGTCGAGACGCGCTATCTTGGCCGCGACGCGGATGCGCGCATCGAAGACGCGATGACGCGCGCGATCCTGCGGGCGTTGCGCGAAGAGCGGGGCTCGATTCTCGCGTTTCTGCCAGGGCAGGGCGAAATCATGCGCGTCGCGTCGCGTCTCGCCGAGTCGCGCCTGCCGGACGACATCGACGTCGCGCCGCTCTATGGCGCGCTCGATCGCGGCGAGCAGGACCTCGCCATCGCGCCGGCGCGGCCCGGCCGTCGCAAGATCGTGCTCGCCACGTCGATCGCGGAGACCTCCCTCACCATCGACGGCGTGCGCGTCGTCGTCGACAGTGGGCTGGCGCGCGTGCAGCGCTTCGAGCCCGATCTCGAATTGTCGCGGCTCGAGACCGTGCGCGCTGCGCGCGCCAGCGTCGATCAGCGCCGCGGCCGCGCCGGCCGCACCGAGCCCGGCGTCTGCTATCGCCTGTGGGACGAACCGCAGACGGCGGCGCTCCCGGCCTTCGCCGCGCCCGAAATTCTCGACGCCGATCTTTCAGGACTGGCGCTCGATCTCGCCGCCTGGGGCGTGAGCGATCCCGGCGATCTCAAATGGCTCGATCCGCCGCCGGCGCCCGCCTGGAAGGAGGCGGTCGCGCTCGATCGCGAACTCGGGGCGCTCGATGACGATGGGCGGCTGACCGACATGGGACGCGCCATGCGGGCGCTGCCGCTTGCGCCGCGTTTGGCGCGAATGGCGCTCGAGGCGGCGGGCCATGGCGAGGCGAAGCGCGCCGCCGAACTCGCCATGCTGCTTTCGGAGCGCGGGATCGGCGGCGCCGACGCCGACCTTTCGCATCGGCTCGAGCGCCTGCACGGCGAAAACGCCAAACGCGCGCGCGACGCCCTGCGCCTCGCTGCACAATGGGCGCGGCAGGCGATGGCGGCGGCAGGCGTTTTGCCCCCTCCTCAACCCTCCCCCGCTAACGCGGGAGAGGGAGTGGACTCGGCGCTTCATCGAGAGAGAGCGAAAGGCCGATCATTATCGTCCCCTCTCCCGCGAAGCGGAGGAGGGACAGGGAGGGGGCAGTTATCAGACGGCGCGCTGATTGCGCTCGCCTATCCTGACCGCATCGCGAAATCGCGCGGCGCGCGCGGCGAATTCCTGATGGCGAACGGCCGCGCAGCGATATTGCCGATCGAAGATCCGCTGTCGCGCGCGCCATTCCTCGCCGTCGCCGAGCTCACCGGCCGGGCGGCGCAGGCGCGCATCCTCGCGGCCTGCGCGCTCACTTCCGACGAGGTCGAGGCGATCGCAGCCGACCGCATCGAGACGCGCGATGAAACCATTTTTGATGCGGCGAGCGCGAGCCTGCGGCGCCGCGCGTTTCGGCGGCTTGGCGCGATACGTCTTTCCGAACGCAATCTGGCGGTCGAGGCGTCCGACGAAAACGCAAGGATGCTCGCGCGCGGCGTCGCGTCGCTCGGCGTCGCGCGCCTGCCATGGACGAAGGCGCAAATGCAGCGGCGCGACCGCGTCGACTTTTTGCGCCGCGCAGAGGGCGACGAATGGCCGGACCTCTCCGACGCCGCTCTGGCGGCAAGCGCCGACGACTGGCTTGCGCCTTTCATCCATGGGCGCGCGTCGCTCGCCGACATTTCGGCTGACGACCTCGAGGCGGCGCTCGCCGAGCTTCTTCCCTATGAGTTGTCGCGCAGGCTAGACGCCGAAGCGCCGGCCTATTTCGAAACGCCCGCCGGCGCGCGTCACGCGCTCGACTATTCGACCGAGAATGGGCCGATCCTCGCGGTGCGCGTGCAGGAGCTTTACGGCCTTTCGATTCACCCGACGCTTGCGCGCGGCCGCGCGCCCTTGACGCTTGAACTGCTCTCGCCGGCGCATCGGCCGATCCAGACGACGCGCGATCTGCCGAGCTTTTGGAAGGGCTCCTGGAGCGAGGTCAAGAAGGAGATGCGCGGACGCTACCCGCGCCATCTCTGGCCGGACGATCCGGCGGCCGCGCAGCCGACGACCCGCGCCAAGCCGCGGGGCGGGTGAGCCCTGCGGCCGGGCGAAGCGTGGAACCCTTATGGCGCGCTCGCGGTCGTGGCGCGCGCGGCGTCGCGCGGCAATCGCTCGATCGTCACTTTCGCTGTGCCGGTGTTGTTGTCGTAAAAAATTTGCTTGCGACCATCTAGGGACACATGCGCCGCGTCGTTGACGAAAAGGAATAGTTCTCCCGTATCGCTCGCAACGAATTCCGACACGAAGGTTTTGCGTGGAAACACCGAATCGCAGCTCTTGCCGTCGTAGGAGTAGCTGTCTCGCGCCCAAGCCGTCTTGGCGGCATCCAATTCGTCGGCGGGCAGCGGATCGATGCTCAGCGACAGGCCGCCGTCGACACAAGATTTCACACCGGGGTGATTGGCGCAAAAAGACTTATGTTCGGCTGTTTCGCTGTAATTCAGCGGGAGAACTGAGCATCTTCGCCCGCGCGGCGACAGAGCGCCGCCGCCGTCGATCGGGACCAGCGGCCACTCTGAAATCCCTCGTGCTCCGATGCGGGCGATGGGATGGAACCAAGCGGCTGAAGGCCAACGACGTAAGGCGACGCCGGCGGTCTGAACCCAACCTTTCGAATCGAAGCCGTAAGGATCGGTGAGCATCAGCTGATCAAGCCAGGGATCATCGCTCTTAGGGTCGATGCTGATCGTCAGGCGATAAACAGCGCCGTGCTCAAGCATCCAGCCGCTCGCCCAGCACGGATCGCTGGTCGTAAATCTTCCGCTTCCGCGCGATACCCATTCGGGCAGACTGGAACCTTCGCAGACGCTCCCGGATCCCGCGAGATAATTAAAGCCAATCCGATTGGCTGCGACGAGGACGGGGACGAATATGAAAGCGATCGCATAGATGTAACCCAATATTGCGCGGCTGACGCCCAGAACCGATCCTGCCCCAAATAAGTTTCTCAACTCGCGTACTATATTCGACGTTGGGCTCGGCGCACGCGTGGGACCTTCTTTTATCTTGTCGTTCTTAATGTTCCAGGCTAGGCGCGCGTGATAGCGGATCGCGTTCTGATACCAGTCACTCCTCTGGCGAAGAAGGAAATAGTACAGCCCCAGAGCTATGCAAAAAAATGGATGATTTAATGCGGTTTCCACATGGGCGTAGAGAAAGGTGGGCGTGAAGGACAGGATTATATCGCCGACGCCGCGCAGCACATTTTCGAAGCCTGACAGGAATCGCGACAGAGCGTCGCCAATAGGGCCGAGCACGCGCAGAAGCCACTGGAACGGGAGCGCGACTACCGAAATCTGGCTCCAAATGCCTTTATTAAAATCCTCGATCACCGGAGCAATCACCGGTAGGGCGAGCACCGTGATGAACAGGGCCACAAAGAAATAGTAACCTATTCGATTTAGCCACACATAGTTGAGAGCAATCTCCATTTCTACTGGGGCGGGAGTGCCAAGGCTCTCGATAGCTCCTTCTACAAGGCCAAGTTCTGGCTCAACACGGCGAACAGTCGTCGAATTGAATTCGGAGTCTACCTTCCTCGCGACCTCTTTCGGTTCGGTGTTGGGTCGTGTGATGAAGCCACTTGGCATCCAAACGGCGTATTGTTTGGTAATCAACAGGGGTTGATAGTCATAATTTGGGTCGACCAGCCGTTCGATGACCGAAAAATGAACGATAGGGTTACAATAGGGATTGCCCACCGCGTCATGAAGCGTGTTTACGCGTTGCGCCCATCGATAGATGCGCCCCGCACCTGAGCGAGAGCTATGTAATGGTCCGAAAGGCGTTGCAAGTTCATTGAATCTTTCCAGCGCTCCCGGGTGAAATTTCAGGACGCGTAAAGGGTCCTGTTCGACTGAGTTAAAGGCTTCTTGCAGCAACCAACATAGTGGCACATGTGCGGCCATGTCATCGGGATAGCCTCCTCCGACGTCAGAATGTACTCCAGCAAACCATACCTCTTGTATGCGCCCAGGAGATGGGTTTGGCTCTCTAGCAATTCTAATAGGCTGGAAGGTCAAACGCTCGTCATCCAAAGACAAGGCGTGCCTGACACAGCAAACATTCCTAGGAATAGTATGATCATCAAGAAATTTCACAGGAAAAAACAATAGATGGATCACCGCCCGCAATTCCTCAATCGGAACTCCTAAGGCATCTACTGTATCAAAGAGGCCAACAAAGGCTATGCTAACATCGTGACGACCCATTGCATATAGATTTTCATAGTAATCAAATCTAGAGCGATAAAAATACCTGCTGAGCAAACGAAATAGATAAATTATTTTGTTACTGAGTCTATGAACTAGGTTTTTTGAGGCCGTCTCCGAAGTTGCTTGAAAAGCGTTCCACGCGGCCCTTACAGCTCGCTCCCTATGCAACTGTGAGCCGTGGATCCGTGGCAAGAGCCCTCTTTTGGCAATAAATTCGATTAGCAAACGAATTGTGAAGGCGCCGCGGCTGAAACCGAACATGTAAATTTCGCAATCAGGCTCCCAGTGCCACGACAGAAACCAATAAAGCCTTCGAACGTTAGCAGGGACACCAAATCCGGTTGCGCTGTCGAGCCATGCCAAAGGGAGAAAGGACTCTGTTCCCACTCCTGGAATGTAGCAAACGACCTGGTCTTGAGAAATTTCCAGCGCTTCCATGATGCGCGCGATGTTTGAAACTTGAACCCTAAGCCCGTTTCCCGTGCCGTCCGCGAGAAGAACAATTTTTTTGGCCATAGCCAAACCTCAAATAACATTAGCTGCTACGCGAAAAATCGTAGGACCGTTCGCAGCACTCGGCAAGCGCGTTGGATGTCTTGGCGCGGGGCGGATTTTCGCTTATGCCAAGGCGACGCTCGTCCAAGCGAAGGACTGTCAATGTTTCCCAAGCCCGTCCCGAATTTGCGCCCCAACACATTCGAATATGAACAAGCGCCGCTCATCAAATCGACCGGCTTTCGCGAATATGACGCGCGCTGGCTGTTTGGCGCCGACCTCAATTTGATGGGCGTGCAGGCGCTCGGCATGGGCCTCGGCGCGCTGCTGCGCGAATTGGGCGTCGCGCCCGAGATCGTCGTCGGCCACGACTATCGCAGCTATTCTTCTTCTATCAAGCTCGCGCTTGTAAGCGGCCTGATGGCCGCTGGCGTGCGCGTGCGCGACATCGGCCTCGCTTTGTCGCCGATGGCCTATTTCGCCCAGTTCGATCTCGATGTCGCGGCGGTCGCGATGGTGACGGCCTCGCATAACGACAATGGTTGGACGGGCGTGAAAATGGGCGCGCGCCGTCCGGTGACCTTCGGGCCGGAGGAGATGGGCCGTCTGAAGGAGATCGTTCTCGCCGGCGAATTTCACGAGGCGGAAGGCGGCTCTTATCGTTACATCGAGAATTTCGGGGCGCGCTACATTGACGATCTCACCCGTCGGCCGCCGTTCACGCGCAAGATGAAGGTCGTCGCCGCCTGCGGCAATGGCACCGCCGGCGCCTTCGCGCCGCAGATGCTGGCGCGCCTCGGCTGCGACGTCATTCCGCTAGACGTGACGCCGGACTACACTTTCCCGCGCTACAATCCGAACCCTGAAGATTTGCATATGCTGCACGCGATCGCCGACAAGGTGCGCGAGACCGGCGCCTGCGTCGGCCTTGGCTTCGACGGCGACGGCGATCGCTGCGGCGTCGTTGACAATCATGGCGAGGAGATTTTCGCCGACAAGATCGGCGTCATGCTGGCGCGCGATCTCTCGAAGGTCCATCCGAACGCGTCATTCGTCGTCGACGTGAAATCGACGGGACTTTTCGCGACGGACCCGGAGCTCGTCGCCCGCGGCGTCGTCACGGAATATTGGAAGACCGGACATTCTTACATCAAGCGCCGCGTCAGCGAGAAGAAGGCGCTCGCCGGATTCGAAAAGTCGGGGCACTTCTTCTTCAACGAGCCGATCGGACGCGGCTATGACGACGGGCTGCTCACCGCCGTGCATGTCCTCGAAATGCTCGATCGCAATCCAACGAAGTCGATGGCCGAACTCTACGCCGAGCTGCCGAAGACCTGGGGCTCGCCGACGATGTCGCCGCATTGCGACGACGAAAAGAAATATGGCGTGATCGACAAGGTGACGGCGCGCATCGAGGCGATGCGCGCGCAGGGCGAGCAGATCATCGGTCAGCCGATCCGCGACGTCGTCACCATCAATGGCGTGCGGGTGACGGTCGCCGACGGCACCTGGGGCCTCGTGCGCGCATCGTCGAACAAGCCGGAACTCGTCGTCGTGGTCGAAAGTCCCGTCTCGCCGTCGCGCATGAAGGAGATGTTTACGGCGATCGACGCCGTGCTGCGCGAAAATCCCGAGGTCGGCGCTTACAACCAGACGATTTAGAGCCGCGCGGAGGCGTTCGGGTTCTCGACAAATCCGACGCGGCGCCGAAAGTAGAACCGATGCAGCGCGCGCTCCTCGCCGACGTCCAGAGCTTTTTGCGATTCTATACGCGCCTTTCAATCGGGGAGGGCGCGCATGCGCCGCTTGATTTCGCGCGCATGGCGCCTGCGCTGCCGATCGCCGGCGCCTTGATCGGGACCACAGCCGCCGCGGGTCTGATCGTGGCGCGCGCCTGTCATCTTCCTGCGCTCGTCTGCACGCTCGTCGTGGTCGCGGTCCTCGCGCTGGCCACAGGCGCGCTGCACGAGGACGGACTCGCGGATGTGGCGGACGGGTTCGGCGGCGGCGCGACGCGCGAGTCGAAGCTCGCCATTATGCGCGACAGCCGCGTTGGGACCTATGGCGCCCTGGCATTGTGTTTCTCGATCCTGCTGCGCGTCGCGGCGCTCGCGTCGATTCTGGAGCGAAGCGGGACGCTCGCGGCCGGCGCCCTCATCTTCGCGGGCGCCTTGTCGCGCGTCGCTGGATTGGCGCCGATAATGTGGCTTCCGCCAGCGCGCGCTGATGGTCTGGGCGCGACCGTCGCTGCGCCCTCGCGCGAGATTTGGACTCGCGCCTGGCTTGTCGCCGCCGGCTTTGGTCTCGCGCCGTGGCTCGCCGGCGCCGGCTTCATCCAGATCGCGGTCGCGATCTTCGCCGCCTTCGTCGTCGCTGCGCTTATCACCAACCTCTCAAAAAAGCAGATTGGCGGCTACACGGGCGATGTGCTTGGCGCCGCGCAGCAGCTTGCCGAGATCGCCGCTCTGGCGGCGCTGTCGGCAGCGTGATCCGTCAGTTTGTTTCGGCCGGTTCCGCGAGTTTCGCCGTTTCGGCGAAGCGCGCCCGAGCGGCGCGCACTTCGCCGACGGCGTCGAGTAGGGTTTCAATTCCGGCGCCAGGCGCAACGGCCTCGAGCGCCAGCCGTCGGCGGAACGACCGCGCGCCCGGCATTCCAGCAAATAGCCCGAGAAGATGGCGCGTCATGGCGGCCAGCCGCTCCCCCTGTGCGAGCTGCCGCTCGACATAGGGAAGGAAGGCGCCGACGGCCTCGAAGAGGTCTGCCGCCGGCGCGGGCTCGCCGAACAATTGCTGATCGACCGCAAGGAGCAGGGCGGTGTCATGATAGGCCGCGCGCCCGATCATCACGCCGTCGACGAAACTGAGTTGCTCCTGCATTTGCGACATGCGCGTCAGTCCGCCGTTGATGGCGATCGGGACGTCCGGCATGGCCTGCTTGAGACGGTGCACGAGGGCGTAGTCCAGGGGCGGGACGTCGCGGTTTTCCTTTGGCGAGAGCCCCTTGAGCCAGGCCTTTCGCGCATGGACGAACAGCGCGTCGGCGCCGCTTTCGACGCAGGCTTCCGCAAGCGCGAAGAGCGCCTGCTCCGGCTCCTGATCGTCGACGCCGATGCGGCATTTCACCGTGACGGGAATGTCGACGGCGTCCTTCATCGCCTTGACGCAGTCGCCGACCAGCGCAGGCTCGCGCATCAGACAGGCGCCGAATGCGCCGTTCTGCACGCGATCCGAGGGGCAGCCGACGTTAAGATTGACTTCCGCGTAACCGAATGTCTCGACAATCGCCGCCGACTTTGCGAGCGCGGCCGGTTCGGCGCCGCCGAGCTGCAGGGCGACGGGCTGCTCAAACGGATCAAACGCCATCAGCCGGGCCCGATCGCCATGGATCACCGCGCCCGTCGTCAGCATTTCCGTGTACAGGCGCGCGCGGCGCGACAGCAGCCGATGGAAGTATCGGCAGTGCCGATCCGTCCAATCCATCATCGGCGCCACGGAGAATCTAATCTCTTGATTGGTAAGCATTATCTCTTGACGCTCAACGGCATGGGCCGCGTCGTGCGCATTCCCTTTTATGCCTCGATACGACACTTTTCGCGACTTTTCGACTTCTCAGCGCACACAGACCGCACCCGAAATGGCGGCGTTTACGAAGCTGATCGCGGTGAATCTCCAACCAAATGCGCGCGAAGGAGCGCCAAGACGTTCGGCGATTTCATGCGTCTCCGTCGGCAGGACCTTCAGGATGTAGGAAGGCGGATCGTTCGATCAAAACTTCCAGCCTGATCTTTCTCGCGCGACGCCTTGAGAGCTATCAGCGGCGAGCTGAACCGCGAGCGCCGCGTTCAATTCGTCGGGATCGGGCAAGAAAAGGGGCGGGCGTGGAAACGAGAACATCCCATTAACTTAGCCAGGGGTCGCCTATAGGGTTGCGGGCCTTCCCCTCCTTCGCCATATCGGGCGAAGGAGGAGAGGACATGGAACCACCCAATCGGCCTTGTGAGCTCGCCTTGCGTCTGCATGCGCTCGACAGCGAAGATCTTTCGCTCCTGTCGGCGCATTTGCAGGACGCCCTGGTGCGCGTTGGCGACATCGCCTTTCTAGCCGACAAGCGCCGGTTCGCCCTGGTTGGATCGCGTTTCGACTGGGCCGCTGAACTCGACGGGCGACTGGAGCGCTGCCGCTGCGGACTCCATTTCGAAGGCGTGCAGCGCGTGCGCTGCCAGCGTATCTGCCGCGACCAGCCCGACGCGATCCTCGAACTTCTGGCGGTCACTTTCGAGCCCGATCCCGAACCGCCGTCGGGAGTCATCCGGCTGTTTTTCGCCGGCGGCGCGTCGATCGCGCTCGACGTCGAATGCGTCGAGGCGCAGCTTTGCGACGTCGGTCCGCGCTGGAAGGTCGCCGCCCGGCCGAACCATGATTTCAGCGGCGAACTTGACGAGCACGCTCCCCGAGGGCCATGACAGCCGGACTTCCCGGCTGGAGAGGATCATGACCTTGCGTTTGGACGCCGCGGCGCCCGATTTCGAACAGCGTTTCGCGTCGCTGCTGGCCATGAAGCGCGAGGCGTCGCAGGATGTCGACGATACGGTCCGCGGCATCATCGAGGACGTGGTCGCCCGCGGCGACGCGGCGCTTGTCGACTTTTCCAAGCGCTTCGACCGCATCGACCTTGAGGCGACCGGCATCGCGGTCTCCCACGAGGAGGTCGCGGCGGCGGAAGCCAAATGTTCCGCGGAGCAGCTCGCGGCCCTCGATCTGGCGCTTGAGCGAATCACCGCCTTCCATGAGCGGCAGAAGCCGCAGGATCTGCGCTTTCGGGACGCCGCCGGCGTCGAGCTTGGCTGGCGTTGGACCCCGCTCGACTCGGTGGGGCTCTACGTGCCCGGCGGCACCGCCGCCTATCCGTCTTCCGTGCTGATGAATGTCGTGCCCGCGAAGGTCGCGGGCGTGAAGCGCATCGTCATGGTGGTCCCGACGCCCGGCGGCCATGTGGAGCCGCTCGTGCTCGCCGCCGCCAAGCGTTCAGGCATCGACGAGATCTACCGCGTCGGCGGCGCGCAAGCCGTGGCGGCGCTGGCCTATGGCACGAAGACGATTGCGCCCGTCGTCAAGATTGTCGGGCCGGGCAACGCCTGGGTGGCGGCGGCGAAGCGCCGCGTCTTCGGTCAGGTCGGCATCGACATGATCGCCGGCCCCTCTGAAGTGCTGATCCTCGCCGACGCGACCGCCAATCCCGACTGGATCGCCGCCGATCTGCTTGCGCAGGCCGAGCATGACGAATCCGCGCAGTCGATTCTCATCACCGACGACGCCTCGCTCGCCGACTCGGTTGTCGCCGCCGTCGAGAGGCATCTCTCGACGCTTTCGCGCAAGGAGATCGCTAGCGCCTCCTGGCGCGACTATGGCGCGACGATCGTCGTGAAGACGCTCGCCGACGCGCTTCCGCTCGCCGACCGCATCGCCGCGGAACATCTCGAGATCATCAGCGAAGACGCCGAGGACCTCGCCGCGCGCGTTTCCAACGCCGGCGCCATCTTCATCGGCGCCTATACGCCGGAAGCCGTCGGCGACTATGTCGGCGGCTCGAATCATGTGCTGCCGACGGCGCGCTCGGCGCGCTTTTCGTCGGGTCTGAGCGTGCTCGACTTCGTCAAGCGCACGTCGATCCTGAAATGCGATGCGGATTCGCTGCGCGCCATCGGCGCCGCCGCAGTGACGCTCGGCGACGCCGAAGGCTTGCAGGCCCACGCGCGTTCGGTGTCGATCCGCCTCAATCAGCTCGAGGCGTGAGGGTGGAGTCAAACGAGTCGAAGCGGCTGATCTCCGTCACGCTCGACGAAAACTCGATCGGCCGCGGCTCGGCGGATCAGGAGCATGAGCGCGCCATCGCGATCTACGATCTCATCGAGGAAAACAGTTTCGCGCTGATTGGCCATCAAGGCGGACCTTATGCGCTGCTGATTTCGCTCGTCGACGCGAAACTGGTTTTTAAGATCTGCGACGCGGAGGGCGTCTGTCTCGTCACGCACATTCTCTCGCTGACGCCCTTCAGGCGCATTCTCAAAGATTATTTCATGATCTGCGAAAGCTATTACGCGGCGATCCGCCATGCGACCCCGAGCAGGATCGAGGCGATCGACATGGGGCGTCGCGGCCTCCATAACGAAGGCGCGCAGCTTCTCCTCGAACGCTTGAAAGGCAAGATCGACACGGATCAGGATACGGCGCGCCGCATCTTCACGCTGATCACGGCGCTGCACTGGAAGGGCTGAGCGCCGCGCTCGGTCGCCGATGATGAGAGCGCTGCGCGGCGCAGCGTTCGGCGCTGTCACATTGTCATCATGGACTAATCCGCATGGGCAAAAGTAATTCGGATCATTTCGCCGAGCTGCGGCTGTCGATGGAAGCGGAAGGGGGCGAGCTGCTCCGCGCTTTCGTTCGCGAAGCGTCGCTGATCGAAGGGGTGCCGCCGATGACCGCGAGCCTGATCGCCGCCGACGCCGCGCAAATATGGCGGATTCTTTGCGGGTCGCGCACGAACGCCGAGCGCGCCGCGGTTCTTCTGTCCTCTCCCAAAGGCGAGGCGCGCGCGCGGATTCTGCTCAACGGCCATTCCCGTTTTTCCGCCGTCGTCGGTTCGCTCAGCGCGCAGGTGCGGCAAGACGCGGGCTTGTCTTACCGGGAACGCGGCGTCGACGGATGGGAGATCACGATCCATCGCGGTTTCGATTCCTCTCGCGAAGCGGCGGAACATAAGCAAGAGCCGATCGCCGAGGCCGCAGAGACGACGGAAACGGTGCGGATCGACGTGCCTCAGAAGGACGACTCGGCGGCGATCGCGCGCTGCTTTCTCGCGGTCTATGGACATAATTACGTTCATCGGGAAGTCTTTTCCCCGCATCGCTATTGGCGGAAAGTCCAAAGCGGAGAGCTCATTCCGGTCGTGACCCGCGACGCGCGCGGCGAGGTCATCGGGCATGTCGCGCTCGAGCGCGAGCCCGGCGCGGCGATCGCGGAGCGCGGCGAAGCTGTCGTGCTTCCGTCCTACCGGGGACGTCATCTCCTGGAGCGCATGACCGAGCGGCTGTCCGACGAGGCGGCGAAACTCGGGCTCGTCGGGATCTACGCCGAGCCGGTTACGACGCATACATTCTCACAGCGCAACGACGAGCGGGCCGGCATGCCGACATGCGCGATCCTGCTCGGCGCCGCGCCCGAAAACTCGCATTCGAAGGATTTGCCCGTGCCGACGGCCGGACAGCGCCAGAGTTTTCTGCTGACGTTCCGTTTCCTGCAGACGGCGCGGGCGTCCGAGATCGTCGCGCCGCCGGCGTATCGCGACGTCATGGCGGCGACGTACAGCCGCCTCGGCGTCGGCGTTTCTCTACGCGAGCGCGAAACGCCAGCGGAGACTCGGTCGATGACGAGCGTCATGGTCAACCCATGGGGCTACGGCAGGATTCGCTTCGAGACGATCGGATCGAACGCCAGCATCGAACTGAGCCAGGCGGTGAGCGACGTCAGCGGCCTCGGCGCGCGCGCCCTGCAGCTTTCCGCGCATGTCGACGACCCGGGCTTGCCGCTTCTGGTTGAGAGCGCGCGCCGCCAGGGATTTTTCTATTGTGGGCTGGCGCCGGCCTTCTCTGAAGGGCGAGATCTGCTGCTGATGCAGCATGTGAGCGAGCCGCTCGACATCAATGAACTGCAGCTGTTCACGGAGCAGACGAAGGAGCTTGCGGCGTTCATCGAACAAGACCGTCAGTCGGCGCAGAGTCAGCGATGAGATCGCGTGAGCAACGTGGCGCGCCCCCAATCCATTCTCTTCGCCTGCACGCTGAACACTGTCCGATCGCCGATGGCGGAGGCGATCGCGCGGTATTATTTCGGCCGCGAAACCTATTTCGCTTCCGCCGGTCTGAAGCGCGGGGCCCCCGACCCTTTCGCCATAGCGGCAATGGACGAGATCGGCGTCGACATTTCAGCGCATAGGCCGCACACGTTTGAAGATCTCGAAGATTCGAATTTCGATCTGATCGTGACGCTTTCCCCAGAGGCGCATCACAAGGCGCTCGAGTTTACGCGCACGATGGCCGTCGACGTCGTCTACTGGCCGACGCCCGACGCGACCGCCGCGCAGGGCTCGCGTGAGGCCATTCTCGACGCCTATCGCGACGTGCGCGAGCGGCTGACGGGGCGGATCAAGGATCTGCTCGGACACGGGCCGCCGCTGAGCGAGTGATTACGTGTCTGGCGGCTTCCGCCATATTATCCCCGGCGCGCGAAGCGCGATCGTAATCCAGAGTTGCGACGCTGAGAGGATTTTGCTCTGGAATCCCGGTCAGGCCTTCGCCTGCCGGGAAGGACGACCGGTTGCATAACGGAGAAAAACTTAAAGAGACTTCTTCATCTGCGCGCAGAAGCGCTGCGCAAGGGCGATCAGCGCGTGGTCCGATCCGCGCCGGCCGATGAAAGAGAGCGCAACCGGCGCATCGGTCGTCGGAAGGGGAATGCTGATCTGCGGAAGGCCAAAGAAGCTCGCGATGAGAAACAGGCGCATCATCTGATAGCGCTTGGCGTCGAGCGTTTCCTCGCTTTCGGTGAGCAGCGGCGCGCGAAACGGCGCCGTCGGCGACACGAGGAAGCCTTGCGAACCGAGGAGCGCGTCGATTTTCTTGCGCGCGTCGTCGCGGAAGGCTTCGGCGGCTTTCTTTTGGTCAGGCGTGATTTTCGCCGCATAGGCGAAACGCTGCTCGACGCCCTTGCCAAAAGTCGGGCTGTTCGCCGAAATCCACGCGCCATGCGAGGCCCAGGCCTCGAAGGCCTGCATGTTTCGGAAATGTCCGAGCGCCGTCTTGAAGAAGTCGTCGCCGAGCGTCGCCTCGCGCCAGGGGCCGGACGTCTTCAGAGCGTCGACGGGACCCGCCGCCGCCGAAGCGAAATCCATCCCGACTCCCGAGAAGGCGTCGGTGAGCAGCACGGCTTCTTTGAGCTCGGCGTTCTCCGCGTTTGCCGGCAGTAAAGCCTCGCCGACGGAGGCCATGACGCCGATGTCGCGGGCGAACCAGCCGATGGCGTCGAAGGACGGCGCAAGCGGAATGATTCCATCCATCGCAACCGCGCCATGCGACGCGCGGAAGCCGAACACCCCGCAAAAGGCCGCCGGCGCGCGGCAGGAGCCGGCGGTGTCGGTGCCGATGGCGAAATTGACGAGGCCGGCGGCGACGGCGACCGCCGAGCCTGAAGACGAGCCGCCGGGGTGGCGATTTTGCGCGGCCGGATTGATCGGCGTGCCGTAATGCGGATTGGCGCCGAGCAGGCTATAGGCCATCTCGTCCATTTGCGTCCTGCCGACGAGCCGCGCGCCCGCGTCGAGCAGGCGGTCGACGACGGGCGCATCGCGCTCGGCGGGGGCGTGGGTCGCCGCCCATTTCGGATGGCCGTTGGTCGAGACGTTTCCCGCGACGTCAATGTTCTCCTTGACGACGAAGCTCGCGCCGGACAGGCGTCCCGCCGTTTCCGTGCTCCGGTTGAGAACGACGGACAGCGCGCCGAGATCGTCCTTCATCGCGGCATCCTTCCTTCCAGCGGCTCTAGCATCGGCGGGCGCGGCGAGCATCAAAACAGCGCCCGCCGCGACTATACTGAAGAATGTGGCGAGACAAAATGCAGACGCCGCGGGGAGGCTGCTGTTGCGCCATTCGCAGGGTTACGCCAAATTGTCCGCTGCGGCGCGCGACCATTGGAGACGCAACATGGATGAGTTCGGCGGGGGCTTTATACGCAACGTCATGATTGGCTTTGCGCTGGCTTTGGCCTTTTCCATCATCTACGTCTGGTACACGCGATAAGCGACCGTCGCGCGCTCGGAGACCGTCGCCCCGCGTCAGAATATCTGCGGCTTGGCGATCATCAGCCATATGATCGTCATAACGGCGCCGAACGCCGGAAAGCCGAAAGCGAACCACCACCAGAAAAATCGATGGTAGACCTGCGGCAGCGGCTGGTTCGCCGCTACCGCGGCTTGCGCGATATCGCGCATGCGCATCTGCATCCACACGACAGGCAGCCAGAAGGCGCCGGTCAAGAGATACAGCGCGATCGAGAGCGCGATCCAGCCTTCGATGAGCGAATAGCCGGCCAGCCAGGCGAGCGCGACGCCGGTGATGGGCTGAACCACCACGGCGGAAGCGGTAAAGACGAAGTCCGCGATTACAACGATACGCGCGACCCCGGCGATGACGGGCGCGGAGCGGGAGAAATGCGCCATCAGCATGAAAAATGCGATTCCGGCGCCGGTGCCAAGCAAAACCGCGGCGCCGATGATGTGAATATATTTTAGGAGGAGATAAATCATCGGTCGTCGACGATCGCCAGAGAAACGATGTTCAGCACCATCACAGACCAGATCTTCAGCATCGGCCCGAGCGGCTCCATCCAGAGGCGCGGCACGAGTATGGTGCCAAGGATCAGGTAAATGAAGGATAGGACAAGCGCGGCGAGGAGCGCAATTTTCGATGTGCGGCGAAAGGCGATGGCTATCCCGATGATGAGATCGGATGTGGCGCCCGCGATCACGGCCAGCGGCACGATTGGGCCCGACAGTCCGCCCTCGTACAAAAGCCCCAGCCCGATCTCCCATCCCGGCCCGAAGGAAACCAAGGCGGTCGAAATCCAGAACAGCGCCGTAACGGCGAAAATGAGCGGCTTGAGCGCGTAAATGCGCGAAAACCATTTTTCGCGCACGTCGGCGGGCTCGGCCATAAGCGCCGCTTCAAGCGGCTGCGGCTTGAGTCCCGTCGTGTTTGTCCACGGCGTGGGATCGCCGATGGCGCCGCGGACCATTTCCTGTTTTGCGATGCTGCGGATCGGCGTGCGCCAGCCCAGCCAAGCGAGGAAATCTCCCAGGCGGTACATGCCGTCGATCAGCCAGTCGGGGAGGTCGACGAGCAGGGCGGGACGCCATCCGAGCCATTTGCGGTAGATCGCGACGACCTCGTTGAAGGTCATGCGCTGCGGACCGACGATCTCCAGCTCCACACGCGCGGGCGCCGACGGCGCGAGGAAAAAGAGCGCGGTCGCCACGACGTCGTCGAGCTGAACGATCTGCAGTTCTCCCGCATCCTTGAAGCGTGGCAGCGCCGGCAACGCCGCCAGTCCGCGAAACAACGCGCTGCCGCCGTAAGCGCGGCGTCCGACGACGACCGAGGGACGAAGAATGACCCAATCGAGCGCCGTCGCTTTCAAGGCGGCGTCGCCCTCCGCCTTGCTTCTCGAGAATTCGCTCGGCGTCTGCCGATCGACGCCGACGGCGGAGAAGTGAACGACCCGCTTGACGCCAGCCTGTTCGCAGGCGGCGAACAGGGTCGCCGGACCTCGGCTATGCGCGGCGTCGGTGGAATCGGCGGCGCTTTCGCCAAGCACGCCGGCGCAATTGACGACGGCGTCGACGCCCTCGAGAAGGGGCGCCCATTTCTGCGCCTCCGCCATTCTGAGGTCGAGCGATGTCCATTGCGCCTGTGGAAACTGCCGTCTCACATTCGCGCGTCCGCGCGAAACCGCGATCACGGCGTGCCCGGCCGAGAGGAGCTTGGCAAGGATGCTCGATCCGATAAGGCCCGTCGCGCCCAGGAGAAGAATTTTCATAGCAGGCCTCGACTATTGCGCGGACGATCTTGCGGCGAGCGGAACGAAGCGACCGTGATTTGAGCGCAAGCCGCGCAAGAGTTCCTCCATATACGGCAAAACCGCAAACAGCAGCGCTGCGACAATGGCGCCTATGATATAGGCCAAGGGCAGCGGATTGGCTTTAAACGCGATATCAAAGCGCGGCGCTTCATCTCCGAGCCCAAAAAGCGCCAGGAACTGCGGCCAGTGCCTGGCCGAGATCATCAGCACGGCCGTCAGCGGCATCAGTTCGAGGTAGCTGTGAACGTGCTGCTCGATGGGGGTGATTTTCCGTAACCTGACAGCATAGCTCAAATCCCAAAGCGTGGTGGCCTCGTGAACGAAAAACATCACGATCATAAAGGCGATCACAAGCGCATTGACCTCAAGCAAGAGGACCGCGAGGAATGGCCCCGCGACTTCTGCAAAGAGCAGCAGATGAATAATCGATTCCTTTGCGCCAGCGGTTGTTTCGATGTTGGTGGCGCGGTGACACAGCCAATCGGCGAAACCCGCCATCAGCCAGACAGGAACGACAAAATACATCAGCAGGAGTAATGTCGGATCCTGTTCCATGCTCATCCGCTCTCAAGGCTTGTATTCATGGAGCGGCGCGAAAGCGGGGCCATTGAGCGCTTCGCCGTCGGGTGCAAATTGCGATCCATGACAGGGGCAGTCCCAGCATCGCTCGAAGGCGTTCCAATGCACGAGACAGCCTAGGTGAGAGCAGACAGCTGAACGCAGGAAGAGTTTCCCGTCTTCATTGCGGAAGGCGGCGACCTTGCTCAAGCCGCTGCGAACGATCGCGCCTTCGCCGGGCTTCAACTGATCCCATGAATCGATCTCGCCGGGCGTGACATATTCGGCGAAGTTCTTGGGCGCGGCGAGATTCTCGCTCAAATATTCGCCGATCGCGCTGATGGGTTTCCGAGCCGGCTCATAGGTCTCGGCCCAGCGATTTGCGCCCGTCAGGATCAGGTCCTTGATGATCAATCCGGCGAGCGCGCCATGGGTCATCCCTTGCCCTGAGTCGCCCGTCGCGACGAAAATACGGTCGCTTCCCGGATCGCGGCCAATGAAAGCGACGCCGTCGACAGGTTCGAGCACCTGGCCGGACCAGCGGCGCAACTCCTTGCCCAGCGGCGGCAACAGTCGACGCATCCAATCTTCAAGCGCCGCAAAGCGGCGATCTGCGTCATTCGCCTCGCCCGAGCGATGATCCTCGCCCCCCACGATCAAGATGTCGAGGCCGTCGTCGCCGGGCTGCAGTCGCACATAATGATAAGGATCGAGCGTGTCCCAATAGAGAGCGTCGGGAAGCGCGCCCGAAGGCGATTCGAACGCCATGGCGTAAGTGCGGTAAGGCGCCTGCTTCGTGTGAATGGCGAAGCGATCGCTGATCGGCGCGTTCGTGGCGACGACGGCGTAATCGGCGCGCACAGCCCGGCCGTCAGAGGTCGCCACACGAACCCCGCCGTCGTCTTCCACGACGTCAACCACCGTCGTGTTCGCGTAAAAATGGCCGCCGGCCTTGGCGATCGCCCGCGCAAGACCCTGCAAATATTTGAGCGGATGCACGCGCGCCTGGTCGGAATAGCGGAGCGCCAGCGTGCATTCATGACCGACAAAAGGCGCGCCCATCTGCTTGATGACAGGCAGCCCCGCCTTTTTTGTCGCGATGAATTCGCGCTCCAGAAATGCCGCGTCTTCTTCCCTCGCCGCAAAGAGATAGCCGTCGACCCGCCGAAAGTCGCAGTCGAAGTTGAGCGTCTGTTGCAGGCTCTCGATGCGATCAATGGCGGCCTGCTGGCTTTCGCGCCAGGCGCTTGCGATTTCTTCGCCGCGCAGTCGGATAAGTTCGTCGAATCCGTCGTCGCTTGCCGAAGCGAGATGCGCAGTGGTGCGCGCCGTCATTCCCTTGCCGATCGGCCCGCGATCGAGAACAATAACCTTTCTGCCGGCGGCCGCGAGTTCATATGCGACTGACATGCCCGCGATGCCGGAGCCGATAACGACAACGTCGGCGCGTTCGTCATTGAGGAGAGGGCCGGCCCCCTCGATGACCGGCTGATCCGTCCAATAGGACCGACTTCTTTCGGAAGCGACATTCATCGGATATTCGACGCTCTGCAATGTGTGTGAACGGCGGCTGCAGACTAAAACGAACGCGCGGGCTCAGTGTTCCCTCACGCCCTGGTCGCTTGGGAGGACATGCGGCTTAACAGCCAGGAAGACGCAGCCTTCCCTCTAGCGCACCATCCGATAAATCACGCCGAATAAGGTGGCGTTGACTGTCGCCAACATGAATACGATCAGCAACGTCTCAGCTACTCGACTATGCCGGGACGACATGGACGCCTCACGCACGGATTGCAAAGCGGCAAATTAGTTAGAGCGGCTGCGTGAAGCGACAATGCGAAATGCGCTTCCTATTTCGAATGGCGCCGTCCACAGCCCCAAGCTCAGCGAATGTTCCCGTTCAGGTGCAATGGGCGCACGACGCCGATGCGCTGTCGGAACATGCGGACCGGCGGCCGGTTATCCCGATAGCGGGCGTCGGAGCGTCCTTCAGCTTCACAATCGAGCGAGACGGCCATGAGCGGCACTGTTGGCGATTTCTTTGTCCGCCGGCTGCACGAATGGGGCGTGCGGCGCATTTTCGGCTATCCCGGCGATGGCATCAACGGCGTGCTGGGGGCGTTGCAGCGCGCCAAAGGCAAGATCGAGTTCATTCAGGTGCGGCACGAGGAGATGGCCGCTTTCATGGCCAGCGCGCACGCTAAATTCACTGGAGAATTGGGCGTGTGCCTTTCAACCGGCGGACCCGGCGCCGCTCATCTCATCACCGGACTCTATGACGCCAAATGCGATCACATGCCGGTTCTCGCGATCTCCGGCCAAGCGCCGCGTACGGCGCGCGGCTCGCACTATCAGCAAGAGCTCAACCTTGATCGGATGTTTTCCGACGTCGCCGCCTTCGTGCAGGAAGCGGAGACGCCTTCGCAAGTCAGGATGCTGACCGACCGCGCCATTCGTATCGCCAAGGCCGAACATGCGGTTTCCGTCATCATTTTCCCCGCCGACCTGCAAGACCTCGAATATGAGGAGCCGCCGCGCGAGCATGGATCCGTGCGAACGGGCGTCGGCTATTCGCGTCCGGTGATTGTTCCGCGGCACAAGGATCTGCTGCGCGCCGCCGAGGTCTTGAACGCGGGCCGCAAGGTCGCTGTGCTCATCGGCGCGGGAGCGCTTGGCGCATCGAAGCAGGTCGTCGAAGTCGCCGAGAAGCTGAAGGCGGGCGTGGCGAAGGCGCTGCTCGGGAAAGCCGCCTTGCCGGACGCTTTGCCTTGGGTCACCGGCTCCATCGGACTGCTTGGCACCAAGCCAAGCTATGATCTGATGATGGAGTGCGACACCTTGCTGATGATCGGCTCCGGCTTTCCATATTCGGAGTTTCTTCCGCGCGAGGGCCAGGCGCGGGGCGTACAGATCGACATCGATCCATCCATGCTCAGCATTCGCTTCCCGATGGAGGTCAATCTCCATGGCGACGCCGCCGCGACGCTCGAAGCGCTCCTGCCGCTCATCGAAGAAAAGAGCCATTTCGGCTGGCGCGACCGCATCGAGAAAGACGTGCGGGACTGGTGGGAGCTGATGGAGCAGCGGGCGATGGCGCCGGCGCGCCCCATCAATCCGCAGCTCGTCGCGTGGGATTTGTCGCCGCGGCTTCCGGACGGCGCCATCATCACGTCAGACTCCGGCTCTTGCGCCAATTGGTATGCGCGCGATCTCAAGATCAGGCCGGGCATGATGTGCTCGCTTTCGGGCGGGCTCGCGTCCATGGGCGCGGCCGTGCCTTACGCGATCGCCGCCAAACTTGCGCATCCCGAACGGCCCGTCATCTCCCTCGTGGGAGACGGGGCGATGCAGATGAACAATATGGCCGAGTTGATCACGGTCGCGAAATACTGGCGCGAATGGAGCAACCCGAGCTGGATCTGCTGCGTGTTTAACAACGAGGATCTCAATCAGGTCACGTGGGAGCAGCGCGTCATGGAGGGCAACCCGAAGTTCGAGGCGACCCAGAATATTCCTGACGTTCCCTACCACCGCTTCGCGGAATTGATCGGGTTGAAGGGCATTTTCGTCGACGATCCAGACCGGCTTGCCGCGGCGTGGGAGGAAGCGTTGTCCTGCGACCGTCCCGTCGTGCTGGAGGTCAAAACGGATCCCGAAGTGCCGCCGCTGCCGGCGCATATCTCGTTCGAACAGGCGCGAAATTTTGCAACGACTCTTTTCAAGGGAGATCCCGAGCAGAGCCGTTTGATACAGGGAACGGCGAGGCAGGTTCTCGCCTCTGTTCTCCCTGGCGGGGAAGAATGAGTCAGCGGCTGCGCATCGCGGTGCCGAAGCTGGCGGGCGCATTCGTCTTGGGAGTGGTTTGCGCGCAAGGGGCGCGTCTCGTCGGCGTCCTTCCACGGAAGGCCGCCGGGCTGTCGCGCGCGCATGAATTGCCGAGCCGCGCACGCGCGCTGGAGGGCTCGGCCGCGCTGCTCGCCGCCTCGGTCCTCGCTGACAGCGCCGTCGAACATTATCGAGGGTCTTTTGAGAATCCGGGAATGTTCGCGCCTCTGATCAGCTCGGCGTTGACGCTGCTTGCCGGGGGCGAAGGCGCCGCGTTCGGCGCGGCGCGGGCGCGCGCCTTTCGAAAGAGCTCCTTCGCCATGGCCGTTGCGGTGGGCGCGATCGGCGCCTCTTTTCACGTCTATGACGTCTTTCGCCGACCGGGTGGGGTGAGCTGGTTGAATCTCTTCTATGGCGCGCCGCTCGGGGCGCCGGCGGCGCTCTCCGTCGCGGGCGTCCTCGGCCTTTGCGCGGAGCGCCTCGGCGCTGGCGCAACGCGGCTCTTTGGCCTGCCCGCGGGTCGGGCGCTGGCGGCGCTCAGCAGCTTCGCGCTTGCCGGAACGGTGGCGGAGGCGGCGCTCCTGCATTTCAGGGGCGCCTTCCATAATCCCTTCATGTGGGTTCCGGTGACGCTGCCGCCGGTGGCGTCAGGGCTGATGGCCAAGGCTGCCCTTCAACGACCGACCAAATCGCGCCATCCGCTGGCGCGCGCCTGGCTGTGGGTCACCGCGATCGCCGGCTTTCTTGGCGTCGGGTTTCACGCCTATGGCGTTTCGCGCGCGATGGGCGGCTGGCGCAACTGGAGCCAGAACGTCATCGACGGACCGCCCTTGCCGGCCCCGCCCGCCTTTTCCGCGCTCGCGCTTTCGGCGCTCACCTCGTTATCGCTTTTGGAAGAGAGCGGCGCCTGAGGCAAGCGCCGCAGAGGCCGAAACATGGATACGCCCTATCGAGGCTACGACGTCCTCGCCAAATGGAACACCGTGTCGTTCGACGATCGAACGCGCGAGGCGCTGACCCGGCGACTGCAAGGCGGTCTTGAGCGGCGCTTTCTCTCAAAAGAGGAGTTCGAGCTCCTCGCCGCGATCGTCGAGCGGCTGGCGCCCGTCTTTTGCGAGAGTGCGCGCCGGGCGATCGCGCAGTGGATCGACGATCGACTGTTCCACAATGTCGGCGAAGGTTTTCGATATGCGGGCGAGCCGCCGATGCGCGAGACTTGGCGCAAAGGCCTCGCGGCGATTGACGGGGAGGCGCGCCGCTTGTTCGCGGTGAGCTTCACGCTGCTCGACGGCTCACGAAAGGATGCGACGTTGCGCGCCATTCAGAAGGGCGTCGTCGACGACGCCCTTTGGCGGGGTCTACGCCCCTCTCTGTTCTTCTCCCATACGCTGTTGAAAACCATCGCAGGCCTTGCTTATGCGCATCCGTCTGCGTGGAGCGACATCGGCTTTGGCGGTCCAGCCAGTCCGCGCGGCTATGTGCGTCTTGGCTTCAACCAGCGCGATCCATGGGAAGCGAAGGAATCTCGATGAATGTCGAGCGTCCGCGCGCAAAGGACGGACGCGCGCCAGACGTCTTCACGCGCGGCGGCTGGACGCCGATGCGGCAATACGCCGAACGCGCGCCCGTCGATTTTCTGATCGTCGGCGCCGGCGCAGGCGGCGCGACGCTCGCATGCAGGCTCGCTGAAAAGGGCTTCTCGGTTGTCGTGCTCGACGCCGGACCTTTCTGGCGGCCGCTCGACGATTTCGCCTCCGACGAGCTGGCGCAGCAAAACTTGTTTTGGACCGACGACCGCATCACCGGCGGAGAAGATCCGATCGCATTGGGCGGCAACAACTCCGGTCGCGGCGTCGGCGGCTCTACGATCCATTTCAGCATGATCTCGCTTCGGTTCCGACCGGAATGGTTCAAGTCGAAGAGCGAACTCGGCTACGGCTTCGACTGGCCGATCTCGTACGAGGAGATCGCGCCTTATTACGAAGAGGTGGAGGAGGCGCTGAAGGTCGCGGGCCCGGTGAACTATCCCTGGGGTCCGCCGCGCCGGCGCTATCCCTATCGTCCGCACGAGGTGAATGCGGCGGGGCTCGTTCTGGCTCGAGGCGCAGAGAAGCTCGGGGTGAAATGGGCCGCAACGCCGCTTGCGACGGTTTCGGCGCCGCGCGGCGAATCTCCCCCATGCGTCTACAGAGGTTTCTGTAATTTCGGCTGTTCGACGAACGCCAAACAGAGCGCGCTCATCGTCTGGATCCCGCGCGCGCTTCGCGCCGGCGCCGAGGTGCGCGATCTGGCGATGGCGGGGCGCATCGAGCTGGATCAAAAGGGGCGGGTGTCCGGCGTCGAATATTTTCGCGAAGGCGATTGGCGCTTTCAGAAGGCGCGCAACGTCGTTGTCGCCGGCTATGCGATCGAAACGCCGAGACTGCTGCTCAACTCGGCTTGTCCGAAGTTTCCACAGGGGCTCGCGAACAGCTCAGGCATGGTCGGCGCGCATCTTCTCACCCATGCAGGGCCGGGCGTCTGGGCGACATTCGATGACGAAATTCGCTGGTACAAGGGGCCGCCCAATATGGCGGTCACCGAACATTGGAACTACACGGATGAGGGCAAGGACTTTCATGGCGCCTACGCTTTCATGAGCCAGGGACCCTTGCCGATGGCCTGGGCGCAAGTCCTAGCGACCTCGCGCGGCCTTTGGGGCGACGAACTGCGGCGCGAGATGCAGAAATACAATCACACAGCCGGATTCGTTCCCGTCGCCGAGACCGAGCCGCGGCAAGAGAATCGAGTCGAGCTTGCGGAGGATGCGGATCAGTTCGGACTCAGGATTCCGCGCGTCACATTCTCCTATTCGGAAAATGATCTCCGCTTGCAGCGCCATGCGGTTCGCTTCATGAGCGAGATGCTTGAGGCTGCGGGCGGCTACGACCTCTGGACCAACAGCGACACCAGCCATATCCTCGGCACATGCCGCATGGGCGACGATCCGCGAACGAGCGTCGTGGACGCGGACGGCCGCAGCTGGGATATCCCCAATCTGTGGATCTGCGACGGCTCGCTTTTTCCAACCTGCGGCGGCGTC
The DNA here is from genome assembly GCF_000304315.1 of Methylocystis sp. SC2. Taxonomy (NCBI): domain Bacteria; kingdom Pseudomonadati; phylum Pseudomonadota; class Alphaproteobacteria; order Hyphomicrobiales; family Methylocystaceae; genus Methylocystis; species Methylocystis hydrogenophila. The sequence continues at coordinate 3,586,496 of NC_018485.1, forward strand.
AACCCGTCTTTGACGATTCAGGCGCTCGCCTGCAGGATATCCGACCGCATCGCTAGCCTCGCGGCGTCGGGACAGCTCTAGCGCCATTCGGCCGGCGTAAGGCGCGCGCTTGGACGCCTCCGCGCGAACGGCCGAAAAGGAATGCGCCCGCAAGCAAGCCCAACCCGGCGAGCAATGCGCCGCTGCGCAGATGGAACGGATCGATCGCGATGAGCTCATGCTTGGCGCGCGCGCTGAAGCGGCCGCGCGCCCCATGATCCTCGCTCGCTGGCCCAAGCAATTCGTCGGGATCGCCAGGCAGGACAGGATCGTCGGAGATCTGCTGTTCGTAAGAGTGACGCGCCAGATAGCGATCGGTGAATCCCGGCGCAGCTATTGCTCCCGCTATCGCCTGCAGAGTCGGAAAGCCGAGCCAAAGCTCACGCGGGATGTGGGACGATAGCGCGATGTTTACGACCGCCTGCGCCACGGCCTCCGGCTCGTAGCAGGCGCCGATCGGCTGGTGGCGATGCGCGAAGTGCATGTGCGACCAGTCGAATTGCGGCGTATTGACGCCCGGCAGCTGAACCATCGTCAGTCGAATGGGACTATGATCATGGATCAATTCGGTGCGCAGCGAATCCGTAAATCCACGAATGGCGAATTTCGACGCGCAATAGGCCGATTGCAGCGGTATCGCTCGGTAGGCGAGCGCGGAGCCGATCTGAATGATGGTTCCTGCGCCGCGTGGCCGCATATGGCGAAGCGCCGCCAGCGTCCCGTGCACATATCCGAGATAGGTGACTTCCGTCACCCGTTTGAACTCTTCAGCGGATATCGTGTCGACAGGCCCGACCACGGTCTCCATGGCGGCGTTCACCCAAACGTCGATCCTCCCCCATCGATCGGCGACATGTCGCGCGGCGGCGTCAACCTGCTTGGGATTTGCGACGTCGGTCATTATCGCAAGCGGCTCGCCGCCAAGCCGCTCGACATCTTCGCGCGCGCCGTCAAGACCCGCTTGACCCCGCGCAAGAAGGGCGACCCGGAATCCGCGCTGAGCGAAAGCCGCGGCGATCGCGCGTCCAACCCCCGCAGACCCGCCGGTGACGATGGCGACGGGGGCGTCATTCGGCAAAGTGCCGGGTTCGGTCGAGTCTGCGGCGTTTTCCATCGAATGTGTCCTTGGCTTTGCTCGCGCTCGGCTTAGCGGGTCAGAAACTCCGGCCCGAGCGCGCTTATGGAAGGAGCGCCCAAGAGGCCGAGATCGCGATCGATCTCCTCGCGCAAAATGTCGATCGCGCGCTCGACGCCGGGTTCGCCCGCCGCCGACAAGCCGTAAAGCGTCGCGCGGCCGAGCAGCACGGCGTCGGCTCCGAGCGCCAGCGCCTTCACCACGTCCGTTCCGCGGCGAACGCCGCCGTCCACGATCAGCGTCTTGCCGTTGCGAATAAAGCCGCGCGCGGCGGGCAGCGCGTCCAATCCGGAGATCGTCCAATCCAATTGCCGTCCGCCGTGGTTGGAGAGAATGACGCCGTCGGCGCCGATCGCCATGGCGCGCTCCACGTCATGAACGTTGAGCAAGCCCTTGATCAGCAGCTTGCGTGGCCAGAGAGCGCGAATCCGCGCCATTTCCTTCCAGTCGAGCGTATGATCCATATTCGCGCGAATCCAGAAGGCGCTCTCGAAGAAGCCCCGACGATCCTTGGGAAGGTAATCGATCAGGTTGACGAAAGAAGGCATCCCTCGCCGCAAAGTCGTCGCGATCCATTGTGGATGCAGCGTGGCTTCAACGAGCGAAGCCAGCGAGAGCCTGCCAGGATGCGCGAACCGTCGCTCTTCCCATTCCCGGTCGCCGTAAAACTGCGCATCGATCGTTACGACGAGCGCTTCGCAGCCGGCATTGCCCGCGCGGTCGATCAGATCGTCGCGGATCCAGCGATCGCCAAAGACGTAGAGTTGCCACCAATGCCGCAGTCCCGGAATCGCGGAGACGTCTTCCATCGAGTCGTTCGACATGGTGCTTTGAATGAAGGGAATGCCGGCCTTTGCCGCGGCGGTGCCCAAGAGCACATCCGCCTTGCTCCAAAATAATCCGTTCAAGCCGGTCGGCGCGATCGCAAACGGAAGCGGCATGGAGCGGCCGAATAGAGATACGCTCAGATCGCGATGGGCGACATCGACCAAAGCCCGAGGCAACAGGCGGTAGCTGGCGAGCGCCGCAAGATTGCGCGAGAGGGTCGCCTCTTCTTCGGCTCCGCCTTCCAGATATTCGAGCGCAAAGTCGGGCAGGCGGCGATGGGCCATCGCCCTGAGATCATCGACGGTGCGCGCGTGCTCGAGCGCATGGCCAGCGTAGAGCTTGCGTCGTGGCGTACCCTTCACCGTCGCGGGGCTTGCGTCGAGCCGCGCCGCCGCGGCGCCCGCCTCCACTTGAGATGACGCCCCATTCTCGCGGCGCAGCGCGCGTAACGACGGCCTCATGACGGCGCCTCATCCGCGAAGAGGTTTGGCGGACGTCCTTCGACGCCCGGCCGACAACGAAAAATGCCGCCCGCATGAGGCTCTTGCTGCTTTGAAACGCCTTGCGACGCGGAGGTGACATAGAGCGAGCGATAATCTGCGTCTCCGAACGCGCACATCGTCGGTTGACTGACGGGCAGATGAATTTGGCGGTCGATGGCGCCGCTGGGCGCGATGCGCAGAATGCGTCCCCCGCCATACAGCGCGCACCAGTAGAAGCCATCGCTGTCGACCGCGGCGCCGTCGGGCTTTCCGTCCGATCGCTCGAATTGCGCGAAGGTTCGCGGAGACGATAGGGCGCCGCTTTCAATGTCGAAATCAAAAGCCGTCACCCTGCGCGTGGGCGTATCCGCAAAATACATGATGCGATTGTCCGGGCTCCAAGCCATGCCATTGGCGATCACCGCACTCGCGGAAGTCGAAGTCAGCGCCTGCCCATGAGCAAGAAGATGAACGGGCGCGGCGCCGCCGAGAGGGCCGGCGGCGCTTGCGCTGCGCTCGCCGGGCGGGCTTGGCAGGGGATCGTATTTCGCGCCGATCCAAAAGCGGCCGCGAGCGTCGCATTTGCCTTCATTGAATCGGTGCGAGAGCGGATTGTACGGCAGCGCGTCGAGCGAGGCGAAATTGCCTTCAAATAGTGAGATCCTTGCAAGTCCCAGCCGCAAGGCGACAAGAACGTCGCCGCTGCGGCAAAGCGCAAAGGCGCCGATCTGGCACGGCATGACCCACCGCTCGTCCTCGCCGCTGCTGGGATCGAATCTGTGTAATGCAGGCTCTTCGATATCGATCCAGTAGAGGCGCTGCTCGCGCTCGGACCATGTCGGGCTTTCGCCGGTGATCGCGCGCGCGTCATGCACGAGCTCCACCTGCTCAAAATGTTCAAAGCGCGACGTCATGATCTAACTCGAGCCCGATTATTGTCGTGCAGGCTTAGAAGTTAGGGCGCCGCCGGAATCAGTCACCCCGTGAGACCCCTACTTGAAGGATCAAGCGTGTTCCGATTGCTCCGCTTGGATGGGCGTTTTGGGGGGATGAACGCGCGGACGCCGCGCCAAGGGCACAGTGAGGCACACGCTTTGCGCCGGCAAGACCTCGCGCCAATCCTGGATCAGCTGCTTGTAGGCCTTCCCGACTGGACGCGGCTTCCGGTCGAGATCGTACAGGCCCAGAGGATTCACATGTCCCCGCTTCTCGCGCAGAGCTATATCCCAGTCCACTTGATCCGTCAGCGAATACCAAGTGAATCCGACGATCGGCACGCCGCTATTGCGCACGCGTAGAACGTTCGCCCATTCCTTGCGAAGCCAATAAACCGCTTCATTTCCTTCCGGCCCTTCGCAGGTGTTTGTCTCCGTGTGCATGACCGGCAGACCATACCGATCATAATACTGGCGGGTGATCTCATTGTATCCGAAGATCTCACCGCAGGATTCGGCCTCGCCTTTGGCGTCGACCATGTGCTCGTTCCTGCTGTAATAGTCATTGCCCATGATGCAGTGACTCTTGAGATGTTCGTTCATGAAGAAATCGTACTCCTGATCGGTCATTCCGTTGTCCGCCAGGAATCGATACATTTCGGAATTCACTCTGTGCCCATAATTGAGATCGAGCGAAAGAAAGCGGCGCTCGTTCATGATCTCCGCGGGCCCTATGGCTTTGGGATTGGCGGCGTGAAAATATTCCGTTGACTCGCTTTGCACGAAGATCGCGTCCGGTCGCACCGCAAGGATGGCATGCATGGCGAGGACGTTGGCTTTGACGATATGTTTGAGCGCCGTCACGAAACTCCTGTCGCTTTGCAATTGCTCGTTCCACCAGCCATAGGCGGCGGAGAAGGTGGCGCAGACGAACATTTCATTGACGGGCGTGTAGAGCTGCACCCAAGGATAGCGCTCGGCGAAGGCTCTCGCGTAACGGGCGAAGAGTTCGGGAAAATCGGGATTTTGAAAATCTCCGATCCAATCCGGCACCCCAAAATGACAGAGATCGGCGATGGGGATGATGCCGCGCGCGTCGAGTTCGCCAAAGGTCAGGTCGGTGAACTCCCAATCGAACCGATTGGGACCCAAAAAGACCTTGTAGAGCGGCGGACCGTATCGCAGGCACCCGATACGAAGTTCGTTCTGAACAAGAGCGAAATCTTCGCGCCAGCATTGGTAATGCCTGCACGCCTCCATCTCGTCGATGCGCCTGCGGCCGTTATCAATGGTCGGACTGCTGTTTTCTATGCCTGTGCTGAACATGAAATGCGTCATCGTCCGGCTCCTTGAGAGCGCACAGGATGCTAGCTATAGAGCCTTGCCGGAATTGAAAGCGCCCAGGTGAGAAAAGCCGCCGCGCTCAAGTCGCGGCCCCGCTTGGCGAGCGTCTTGACGCACATTCGAGCGCTTGCGGCGCGTCTGAGAGAGGCGCTCCCTCAAGACGCGCCGTGATGTTTCTGCATCACTGCCGAGAAAAAGATGCGCCAGAGAATAGCGCGTCTTTCATCGGCTTGCTGAAAAGCAAATTTAACGCATACTGCCAGTCACATTCCCGCAGGGCGCGGTTAAGCCGGCGATGGCGCGTTCGTGCTCGACTCGGCGTGACCCTTCGCAGTGATGGCCCATGTTTGCTGCGGAGTTTGCAAGTGTCATTTCGTTCAGCCTTGGCCTGCGTCCTGACGGCGATCGTAGCGGCGCCGCCTTCTTTCTCCGCGCTGGCGCAAACCGCGCTTCCGACAATCCAGGTTGGCGGGCGTCGGACTGCTCCGTCGGTCCATTCTCACGCGGCCGCGCCCGGACCGGCGGCGCGCACGCATTCAGCTCCGCCGCCGCCGCGCGCCTCGCCGGTCGTCGCCGCAGTCAGTCGACCGCCGGCGGAGCCGTCGGGCCCAAAGCCGCCGCCGATCACCGCCTCGAGCGAGAAATTCTTCACCGGCCAGGAGGTCAACGCGCTTCCCTTCGCGCGTCCCGGCGACGCGCTGGAGATCGTGCCCGGACTCGTCGTCACGCAGCACAGCGGCGAAGGCAAGGCGAACCAATATTTCCTGCGCGGCTTCAATCTCGACCATGGCACTGATCTCGCGCTCTATCTCGACGGCATGCCGCTCAATATGCGCACCCATGGCCATTCGCAGGGTTACGCCGACAGCAATTTCCTGATTCCCGAACTCCTGTCCTACGTTCTCGCCCGCAAGGGCCCCTATGACGCGCAGGACGGCGACTTCTCGTCGGCGGGTTCGATCTACATGCAATACAAGGACAGGATCGACAAAGGCTACTTCCAGCTCACCGGCGGCAGTTTCGCCTATGCGCGCGCGCTCGCCGTCGCGCCTTACCAGGATTTTGCCGGCGGCTCCGCCTATGGCGCGGTCGAAGCGCAATATTACAACGGACCCTGGGAGCGCGGCGACAATATGCGGCGGCTCAACAGCGTGTTGCGCTGGTCGCGCGGCGCGCAGGAAGACGGCGCCTCCGTGACCTTCATGGGCTACGCCAACAAATGGTACGGAACCGACCAAATTCCGAGTCGCGCGGTCAGCGCAGGATTGCTGTCGCTCTGGGGCACGATGGACCCGACCGCCGGAGGCGCGACCTCGCGCTTCTCGCTCTCGTCGCGCTGGAGTCAGGTTGAGGGCGATCACGCCTCGCGCGTCGAAGCCTATCTCGTCCATTCGACCTTGGACCTCTACAGCACTTACACCTACTTCCTGGCGCATCAGAATTTGGGCGACCAGATCCGTCAGTTCGATTATCGGACGCTCGTCGGCGTTAACGCGCAGCATGCGATCAGATGGGCCGACGTGAATGGCGCGCCGGTCGAGACCCGCGTCGGCTTTCAGGGCCGCTACGACGACATTCGCCTTGGCCTGCAGGAGAGCGTCCGTCGACAAATCTATGACACGCTCAGCAACAATGCCGTCGGCGAAGGCAGCATCGGCCTCTGGACCGATACGGCGGTGCGCTGGACGCCCTGGCTGAAGACAGTCGCCGGCGCGCGTTTCGACTATTACAACGCCGCCGTCAGCTCGCTGCAGGCGCTCTATGATGCGCCGAAACTCGCGGCGAGCACTGGCCTGCCGGCGTTCCTTCTCACGGGGCCGTTCAATCAGGGCGTCAAGAATGCGTCGCTGTTCAGCCCGAAGCTCTCGATCATCGTCGGCCCCTTCTCCAAAACCGAATTCTACGCCAATTACGGCGAAGGCTTCCATTCGACCGACGCGCGGGGAACGGTGCTGCGAGTCTCCACTGCCGAACTTGCGGACAATGACGGTTTCGTTCAGGCCGCTTCAATTCCGCTGCTGGTGAAATCACGCGGCGCCGAGATTGGCGCCCGCACGAAATTCATCGAAGGGCTCGATTCCAGCATCAGCCTGTTCTGGCTCAATCTTGAATCGGAGAACCAGTTCGTCGGCGACAGCGGCACGACCATCTTCGGCCGCCCGAGCCGCAGATATGGCATTGAACTCGCCAACAAATACGCCCCGAACAGCTGGATCAGATTTGACGGCGACGTGGCGCTCGTGCAGGCGCGCTACCGCGGCGTCGACGTCGCGCAGACTCTGGCGTGGCTCGATCTGATCACGCCTGACGCATTGCCCTATGGGACATTCCTCGGCAATGCGCCCGGCAATTATCTGTCGAACGCCATCGCGGTGACGGCGTTGGGCGGATTGGAACTCGGCGAGACGACAGGCTGGTTCGGCGCGCTGAAATATCGCTATTTCGGGGCGAGGGCGCTCACCGAGGACGGCTATTTCAATTCCCCGGCGACCGGCGCGCTGAACGCGCGACTGGGCTATCGATGGGCGGACGGCTGGCGATTGCAGTTCGACGCCTTCAATATTTTCAACTCGCGCTCCGACCAGATCACATTTGCCTATGGCTCGCTCCTGCCGAGCGACCCTCTTTACGCGCAATGCGTCGCCGGCGTCGCGCCGGCCCAGGTTTGCGGCGTCGGCGTCATGGACCGCCATCTCAAGCCGCTCGAGCCTGCGGCCGTGCGCGTGACATTTGCCGGGCCGCTCAATTTCGACGCTTCGCTCGTCGGCGCGTTTGATCGCGCGGCGCTTTTCTCACCGCTGCCGAACTGATCCGCCCGAATGGTCGGAGTGGCGGGATTCGAACCCACGACCCCTTGTCCCCCAGACAAGTGCGCTAACCGGGCTGCGCTACACTCCGACTGGCGCCCTTATAGTGAGGCGGCGCGGCGCTGGCAACGCCCGGCCCGCTATCGCCTGGTCAGTCTGAGCAGGCGTTTGCATTCCTCGATCTCGGCCAGAACCTCGCGCAGGATGCGCGTTTGCGGCGCGGCAAGAGAGCGCGGGTCGCTGTGGGCCGAGGGCGGCGCAAACGGCTCGTCAATTTCGACGATCGGAGCCGCGTCCTGGGCCTCGATTCCCGCAAGATTTGGATTTTGCGCGCGCAGAGCGGCGAGGCCATCGGCCGAGAGGGCGGCGTCCGTCTCGTCTTCATCTCGCGCGGGCCCGCCCGGACGGAACGGGGAGGCGCTCGCGGGCGGGTCCCCTTGGCGGCGCCCGGCGCCCGCCAGGACCGCCTCGACGCCAGCCTCCTTGAAGATGCGCTGCACGCCCTTGATCGTATAGCCTTCGTCATAGAGCAGGCGGCGGATCGCGATCACCAGTTCGATGTCGCGCTCCCGGTAGAAGCGCCGCCCGCCGGCGCGCTTAAGAGGATTGATCTGCTTGAAACGGGTCTCCCAGAAGCGCAGCACATGCGCGGGAAGGTCGAGGCTCGCCGCGACCTCGCCGATCGTGCGCATCGCTTCATCGCTCTTGCCCGACACCTGATCCCTCGACTCAAGCCGCGCTAGTCTAACATCCGCGGCGGCGCAGTTCTCAGCCAAATTGACCCGCCGCGCCGTAGACGGCCGCGGGGTGTGGACAAGCGAGGGCCGCATCCCTTAACTGGCCCTGTCATCCGCCTCGCAACCCTCGGCGTCTCATGGAAGATTGGCTGCACTTTCCCCAACCGGTTCCGGCGATCAGGCACCACGCGACCGCGGCGAACGCCCTGGCGGTGCGCAATTGGCTGTGGCTTGTCGCGGGGCTGGTCTTTCTGATGGTCATCGTCGGCGGCGCGACCCGGCTGACCGAATCGGGCCTCTCCATCGTGCAATGGAAGCCCGTCACCGGCGTGCTGCCGCCGCTGTCGCAGCAGGAGTGGCAGGAGGCGTTCGAGGCATACAAGCAGATTCCGCAATATAGGGAACTGTTCCCGAACATGGATGTTGCGGGGTTCAAATACATCTACGCCTGGGAATGGGCGCATCGTCTTCTGGGACGAGTGATCGGCGTCGTTTTCGCCGTCCCCCTCATATGGTTTTGGGCGACCGGCCGCCTGCCGCGTTCGGCGAAGCCGAAGCTCGTCGGCATTCTTGCGCTTGGGGCGCTCCAGGGCGGCGTCGGCTGGTGGATGGTCGCGTCCGGCCTCGTCAATCGCATCGAGGTGGCGCAGGAGCGCCTCGCGATCCACCTGCTGCTCGCCGCGCTGATCTTCTCCGCATGCCTATGGGTGGCCGGCGGCCTCGGGCCGCGCGCCGTCTCTCTCGCGCATGGGGGCGCAGGTCGGCTGAAGGCGGTGGCGCTGACGATCCTGGCTTTCGTGTTTCTGCAGATTTTCGTTGGCGGTCTCGTCGCAGGATTGCGGGCGGGCCTCGTCAACAACACTTGGCCGCTGATGGACGGCGTCTTCATTCCTCCGGCCGACGTCTTGTGGCGATTGGAGCCTTTCTGGACCAATCTCGTCGACAATCCTGTCACCGTCCAATTCTTCCACCGCATGATCGCCTATCTGATTTTCGCTCTGGCGCTCGGGCATCTTCTGGACGCGTGGATGAACGCGGAAGGACGCGCGCGCCGCGGCGCCGCGATCCTGTTCGGCCATGTGCTCATGCAGATCGCGCTTGGAATCGCGACATTGGTGCTGGTCGAGCCGCCCTTCGCCGGCTCGCCGCATCTGGCGCTGGCGCTCGCGCATCAGGCGATCGGCATGGCGGTGTTGGCGGTCGCGACGCTGCAGGCGCGACGTCTGGTGCAAGACGTGACCTCGAACTGAGGCGGCTGGCGTGCAGAATATTGCGATCCTCAATCTTCCCGGGCCCGAATTTCTCAATGTCTTCGGACTCGTCGTCATCCTCGTGCTGGCGGCCGCTTACCTTTGCATTCGGCTCGCAGATCGCACCGATCGCCGCCCGCCGCCGCCCGTGCCGCAGAACCCCGACGCGATGGAGGTCGCCTTCCTGCAGGGCGGCGTCAATCAAATCATCCGAACGCTGATCTATGATCTTGCGCAGCGCGGCTTCGTCGTCCTCGCCGCCGAGGATCACGTGATTCCCACAGAGAAACTGCCGGAGCCGGGCGAGCTCAACGCCTTGGAGACGCGCCTGCTCGAAGCCGTGCAGGCGAAGCCGAAGGCGCATGCGCTGTTCGAAGATCGCGGCTTGCGGCGCTGGCTGCTGGAGCGGCTCGCGCCGCTGCGCGCCAAGCTCGCCGCGGAGGCGTTGATCAAGCCCAAGTCGGTGAAGATCTGGCGCCGGCGCGCGCAGATCGGCGGAACTATGGTCATCGTCGGTCTGGCGCTCGCCAAGATCTATGTCGAATGGACGGCAGGCGCCGAGAATGTCGCCTATCTGATCTTTCTTACCGCGGCGTCGGTCGCGTCGCTTTTCGCGCTTGCCTATGTGCTGACCAGAACCCACGCCAGCCGTCGCGGCCACGCCTATCTCGACGCGATGCGGCTCGCCTATGGCGGCCGTCTGAAGGAGGCCGTCGGTCACATCGGATCGCCCGGACCCGAAGCGCGCGCCTTCCGCGGCGCCGCGCTGTTTCTCATCGGCCTCTACGGATTCGCGCCGCTCAAAGGCACGACGGAGGCGATGTTCGCCGAAGCCTTCAGTCGCGGCTCGGGAAGCGACGGCGCCGATTGCGGAACAAGCTGCGGCGGCAGTTGCGGCGACGGCGGAGCGAGCGATGGTGGCGTCCGCGATTGACGCGCCGGCGCTCGGGTCCGGACTTGGCTATCGTCCGCAGTGTCGCGCCGATCTCTTCGCCCGACGGGAGGATGTCGATTTTATCGAGATCATCGCCGATCATTATCTCGACGCATCGAAAGAAAAGCGCGCTGAACTCGAGCTTTTACGCGCGCATTTTCCGCTCGTCGCGCATGGTCTCGATCTCTCGATCGGCAGCGCGGACGGCGTCGACTCTTGCTATCTCGATAAAATCGCCGCGATGATCGAACGCATCGATCCGCCCTGGTGGAGCGAGCATCTCTGCTTCACGCGCGCCGGCGGAATCAGCATCGGCCATCTTGCGTCGCTGCCCTTTACGCGCGAGGCGGTCGACGTCGTCGCGCGCAATGTCGAAATTGTGCGCAGGCGCATTAAGGCGCCGCTGCTCTTGGAAAACATCACTTGCGTGGTGCGCATTCCTGGCGGCGAAATGGACGAGCCTGAATTTTTGTCGCGCACGCTGGAAGCGACCGGATGCGGTTGGCTGTGCGACGTCGCCAACATGCATGTGAATGCGACGAATTTCGGCGTCGATCTCGAAAGCGACTTCGAGCGCTGGCCATGGGACAGGCTCGTGCAAATCCACTACGCGGGCGGGCGCCAGCGCGACGGCCTGCTGATCGACAGCCATGACGCCGCGACGAGCGACGCGGTTTGGCGGCTCTATGATCGCGTCGTCGCCCGTGCGCCGGTCAAGGGCGTCATTCTCGAGCGCGATGAGAAAATGCCGCCGTTTGGCGAACTCATCGATGAAGTGGCGCGCGCGCGACGATCCCTCGCGGAGAACGGGCGATGGCGTTAGCGCAGATGCAGGCGCTGCTGGCGCGCCTCTTCACCGACGATGATCTGCGGCGGGAGTTCTTTGAAGCGCCGATCGCCGTGGCGACGCGTTTCGGCTTGAGCATGCATGACACGCAGCGTCTCGCCGGAATCGACAGGCGCGAAATCGAAGCCTTTGCGCGGAGTCTGATCGGCAAGCGCTCGCTCTATGCGCGCAGGGCGCTGCCGCTCACGGCGCGCGCGTTGGGCGATCGATTTGATGCGCTTTTCCGGCAGGCGATCGGCGGCGCTGCGCGAGAGGCGACAAATCGCTCGGACGCTGCGGCGCTGACGGCGTTTCTGGATACGCGTGGCGCAAAGCGCGAATGGGAGCCGGCCTGGGTCGCCGACCTCGCGCGTTTCGAACTGGCCTTCATCGACGCCGGGGGTTCCGGCGCGACGTTTTTTTCCGCGCGTTCGATTTCAATGTTGCATCCATCGCCCAGGCTCTCGCCAGAGGCGAAGAGATCAGCCCCGTTCGACGAACAACATTTGGCGTTTGGGCGCGCGCGCCGCGCGGCAGGCTGCGCTGGCGGCTGTTTCAGCCTTAAGCCCTGCGCAGGACTTCCGGCATTTCGGCGTGGCGCCGCTCGGCGACGACGTCAACCATGCGCTCGGCGCCGCGATCCCGCGCTTCCTGGCTTTGCGCCTTGGCGAAGTCTTCGCTGGCCTCTTTGAACTGCGCTTCGGCTTCTTCGAGTTGGCCGCGCAGTTCCGCGATCGACGCAAGGATGTTGTCGCGCCGCGTGCGCGCCGCCCGCGCATAGGTCGGATAAGCGAAATGATTGGGATCGTCGATGTTGGCGCGCCGCTCTTCCTGACCGATTTCACGCTCGAGCTCATTGGCCATGCGCGTGAATTCTCCGATCATTGCATTCAATTGGATGACGCGCCGACGTTTTTCCTCGGCCTGGAACCGTTTGAGACGGACAAGCGTATCCCGCGACTTCATGCGACAAGCTCCATCACGCAACTTATGCGAAACAAATCCTTAACTCCGCGAGACAGGCTTAATATGCCCGGTGGAAGTTGCTCGTTTGTTACCGAAATCGAATTTTTGAATTCTTCGCCTCTGTGTGTCTTCGGCGCACTATCTCAAGCGAGGGGCGCATTGGAGGCCCAAGCTATGCGAAATCTTGCTGCAATTCTTGCGGGCGCCGCCATAAGCCTCGCAGCTCCCGTCGCCGTGATGGCGGAAGCTCCAGGCTTCGTATTCTCGCAAGACAAACTCGAATGGCGGGCAGGTCCGCCGGAACTGCCGAGGGGCGCGGAAGTCGCGATGCTGTTCGGCAATCCGATGCAAGGCGGACCCTACATCCTGCGCATGCGCGCGCCGAAGGGGTATAAGATCGGGCCGCACAAGCACAGCGGAATCGAAACCATGACCGTCTTGACGGGCGCCGTCCGCTACGGTCAGGGCGATCAACTCGAGTCAAACGCCGAGAAAACGCTATCGGCCGGAGGCTTTGCGGCTACGCCCGCGGAAGCGGGCCATTGGGTGAGCTTCGAAGACGATACGGTGATCCAAGTGACCGGCGTCGGTCCCTGGAACATCACCTATCTTGACCCGCGCGACGATCCGCGCGCGGCTCAGCGGTAGATCACGCCGGCTCCTTGGCGCACGCCGTTGACGCCGCGGCGCCGCCATAGCGACGATAGATGAAGTCCGGCGCCGGGACGTGCGATTCGATTTCGGCGTAAGCGGCGAAGCGCGCATGGTCCGGCGATAGATGGCAGGCGGGGTCCGTCGCCGCGGCGTCGCCGGCGATCGCGAAGGCCTGACAGCGGCAGCCGCCGAAGTCGATTTCCCGGCGCTCGCAAGAACGGCAGGGCTCCTTCATCCAGTCCACGCCGCGGAAGGCGTTGAAGGCTGCGCCATTGCGCCAGATATCGCCGAGCGGCTTCTCGCGCACAGTGTCGAAGGCCAATCCCGGCAGGGTCTGCGCGGCGTGGCAGGGCAGGGCCTTGCCGGATGGCGTCACCGCCACGATCGATCGGCCCCAGCCGCCCGTGCAGGCTTTCGGCCGCGTCGCGTAATGGTCGTGAATGACGAAATCGAAATTGAGCACGCCGGCGAGACGTTTCTTCGCCGCGTCGACGATGCCGACCGTTTCCATGAAGGCTTCGCGCGTCGGGATGAGCGCGGCGCGGTTCATCTGCGCCCAGGCGTAATATTGAATATGCGCGATCTCGATGCGCTGCGCGTCGACCTCGACGGCGAAGTCGATGATCTGCGGCAGATGCGCGATGTTCTGACGGTGCATCGGCGCATTGATCGTCAACCCCATGCCGAATTCGCGCGTCCAGCGCGCGACGTCGCGCTTCTTGGCGACGCCGCCCTGAAAGCCCGAGATTCGGTCGGCGCTCTCGGGAACGACGTCCTGAATGGAGACCTGCACATGATCGAGGCCGATCTCGGCGAGACGCTGCAAGCGCTCGCGCGTCAGCAGCACCGCGGAGGTGACGAGATTGGTGTAGAGTCCCGCGTCGACCGCATGTGCGAGTATCTCTTCAAGATCGCGTCGCACGGTCGGTTCGCCGCCGGAAAGATGCAGCTGCAGCGCGCCGATCGACGCCGCCTGACGGAAGGTCTCGCCCCATTCATCGGCGGTGAGCTCCACGTTCGAGCGCTCGAGTTCGAGCGGGTTGGAGCAGTACGGACATTGTAGCGGGCAGCGATGGGTCAGCTCGGCGAGCAGCCCCGCGGGTCCGCCGGCGAATGGCGCGATCGACGTGGCGAAGGCGGAAGGCGGCGGCGGCGCAAATTTGTCGGTCCCGTCGCGCAGCAGCCGCTTGTCGGCGAGGCCTTGCAGCAGCGCCGTGACGTCGCGCGTAATAACGTCGAGCGGCGCGGAATATTGCTGCGCGAGCCGCGCGCAAAGATCGGCGAGGCGCGTTGCGCCGTCGATCGCGCGCAGCACGATGAGCCCAATCGGATCGAGTTCATAGGCGCGCTCGGGCGCCAGAATAACCGTTCGAGACCGCGCGCGGTCTTCGTGCAGCCGCGCGTAGCGTGTGAAGGCCGGACGCGAGTCCGGGCCGATCACGAACCGCGCGGCCTGCGCCTCAGACATGGGCTTCTCCTGGCCGCCATGCGCCGGGCGGGATCAGCCCGGGCGTGACGTAGGCGTGATGTAATGCGTCAAGCTGCGCCCACAAGACGTCGCATTTGAACCGCACGGCGCCGACGCAGGCTTCTTGTTCGGCGCGCGTCCTGGCGTTGTCGAGCACGTAGCCGAGCGCAAACTCCGAATCGCGCGGCGCCTGCGTCAGCCGGCGTTTGAAATAGGCCATCACCTGGTCGTCGACGAAATCGTAATTTTCCAGCATTCCGACGATGCGTTCGCGATGGATCGACGGCGCGAAGAGTTCGGTCAGCGAAGACGCGACCGCAACGACGAGCGGCTGCTCGACGACAAAGCGCACATAGGCTTCGACGGCGAATTTCGTCGCGGGCAGGGCGCCGCGCCGGGAGGTGACGTAATCGCGCGAGAAGCCGAGCGCGTCGGTCAGCACGAGCCAGCGCTCGATGCCGCCGCCTTCTTCGCCGAGGCCGTCATGATCATGGATGCGATGTATCCATTCGCGGCGCAGTTCGCGATCATGGACGCGGCTCATGAACGCCGCGTCCTTGCGCGGCACAGCTTCTTGATAGCAGTAGCGGTTCAGCGCCCAGGCGGCGACCTGATCCTTGCTGAGCTTGCCGCCGTGCAGCAGCTTATGAAACGCGTGTTTGTCGTGATAGCGCTCGGCGCCGACGGCGCGGATCGCAGCTTCGAATTCATCGCGGGCAAGCGGCGCGGCCCCGCGCCAATCAATGGCTACGATCTCGTTCACAGGTCGACCTCCATGCCATCCTCGCCGATTTCCCAGCCGGCCGCGCGAGCGGTCGCATATTCATCCGAGAACTCGTTCAGTAATGGGTTCGAATTGTTGATGTGCACGTAGATTTTGCGTTTCACGCCGAGCGGCTCGAACGCGGCGATGGAGCCGTCGGCGCCGCTGACATTGATATGGCCCATGCGCGAACCGGTCTTGCCGAGCAGGCCTTGCTCGATCATCTCGTTTTCGTGGAAAAGAGTCCCGTCGAGGAACACCAGCATGGCGCCCCGAAGCCGCTCGGCGAGTTCCGCGTCAACTTTGGCGCATCCGGGAATATAAAAGAATGAGTCGCCCGTCGCGGTTTCGATGATCTCAAGCCCCAGCGTGTCGCCGGCGCTCGTGCCGAAATTCGGCGCATTGGCGTTTTCGAGATAGAGCGCGATCTTGCCCGGAACGGGAAAGGCGCGGATCGCGAGCCCAAGATCAATGCCCGCTCCGGTGACAGGCGCCGCTTCCTCTGTGTGCAGCTCGATGCGGGGCACGAGCTGCGTCTGCAGGATCGTGAAAATGGGATTGGCGCCGAGCGCGTCGAGAACGCGTCCTGCGGCGTAAAGGCTGAACGGCTGGGCCTCTCGCATGTTGAGAAGACCCGCGACGTGATCCACGTCGCCATTTGTCAGCGCCACCGCCTTGATCGGGCTCGCGCGCAGACCGTCATCGGGGCCGGGAGCAAGCTGGGGCGCGGCGGCGATTTGCTGGCGCAGATCAGGCGAGGCGTTGAGCAGCAGCCAGTCGGAGCCATTGACGCTCACCGCCAATGACGACTGCGTGCGCGGCGAAAAACCGGGCGCTCCGGCGCGGACAGCCCGGCAATTGGCGCAGTTGCAGTTCCATTGCGGGAAGCCGCCGCCGGCGCCCGACCCCAAGATTCTGATCCGCATTGGCTTTTCGACCTAGCGGGCGCGCCGCCACGTCGGATCTCCCTGAATGTTATTTTCCTGGCACTATGCGCAGGCGGCCCGCATTCGCGCAAGTGCGACCGATTTGCGCAGCGCCCATGAAATGTTGAGATTTTTTCCCTGTTGCGGCGGGCGTCTCGCCCCGCTTTGGTCGCTTTCTTTCGTCAGAAACGACGGCGGAGAGGCGAGGCGCCTCAGTCGAAGCGCGCCGCTCAGGATTCACTTCCGAGCAGGCGCTGGATCGAGCCAACCAATTTGCGCATTCATGGAAAAGAAACGCTGACGCGCTTAAGCGCGCTCTTGATCGCGGCGTCGCTTGCCGGCTGCGTGTCGGACGGCATGCGCATGGTCGACGGCCACGTCGGCAACGCCGTTTCGCTTGTCTCGGGAGTCCAGGGGGAGCCGTCGAATGTCGCCATTTTCGTTGCATCGACGCGGCGTTCCGAAGGCGCGACTGACGATGGCCGGGCGCATTTTTCGCTGACGTCGATCGGCGTTCCCTTCAACCATCGCGCCGGCAATATCGAGCGCCCAAGCTTCGGCGGCGCCGATCGGCGACGGCATTTCACCGTGCTGTCGAAGCGCAATATGGATGAGCGGGAGTTCTACGGCGAAGTCGCCTCGCATGTCTCGGGGCGCATCGGCAATTCGCGCGACGTGTTGCTTTACGTGCACGGCTTCAACACCGGAGCCGAGGAGGCGCGCTTTCGTCTGGCGCAGATCGTCGCCGACGGACGCTTCTCCGGCGTTCCCGCGCTCTTTGCCTGGAATTCCCGAGGCGGGCTGTTCAATTATGAGTCCGACAAGGAAGCGGCGACGGTCTCACGCGACGCGCTTGAGAAGCTCGTCGTCGAACTGTCGCGCACGCCCGGCGTCGGCCGCATCCATGTGCTCGCCCATTCGATGGGCGCCTGGCTGACGATGGAGACGCTGCGCGGCGTCGCGCAGTCCGGCCATCCGGATCTCGACGGGAAGCTCGGCGAAGTCATGCTCGCGGCGCCCGACATTGACCTCAACGTTTTCCGGCAGCAGATCGCCCGCCTCGATCCGCGGCACGTGTCGATCTTCGTCGCGAACAATGATCGCGCCCTATCGCTGTCTTCGCGCATCGCCGGCGACCGGCCGCGCCTCGGCGCGATGAACCCGACCAATCCCGAAGACAAGTCGGAACTCGACCGGCTCGGCGTCGCCGTGCACGATATTTCGTCCTTCTCGACGGATTTCGTCGGTCACGGCGCATTCGCCGAAGCGCCCGACGTGGTGCGAAAGATCGGCGCGCAGCTGACGGCCCCGCGCCCGGGGGAGGCCGAGACGCAAGCGGTGATTGACGCGAGCGGCGGAACCGCCCCCGTCGGGCCGCCGCCGCTTAATCAGAAAGTCGAGGTCCAGCCCCTGGCGCCGCTCGCCGCCGCCCAGTGAGCCGATTTCGAGAGTCTGTGCCATGTTATCGAGGAAGTATGGAGCCTTGTATGACGTTCGAGCGCGCTCTGGAAGAAGACATCCTGTTAGTTCTGCCCTCTGTTGGTCGATTTAAGTCGGGGAGCGAGATCGCCCAAAAGGTAGCGCCGCTGAGGGAACGAGAAGTTAGGAGCTTGCTATGTTCGTAAGGCGGGGCGCTCTGACGCTCAATCGGGGCGGCGGC
This sequence comes from Methylocystis sp. SC2, assembly GCF_000304315.1. NCBI lineage: Bacteria > Pseudomonadati > Pseudomonadota > Alphaproteobacteria > Hyphomicrobiales > Methylocystaceae > Methylocystis > Methylocystis hydrogenophila. The sequence continues at coordinate 3,604,250 of NC_018485.1, forward strand.
GGTTGGCCTTGGCTATACGGAAGACCCGCGTTACGCCGGATTTAAGCCATTGCCCACCACTCCTAAAGGCGAAAAGCCATCCCTCAGACCGCGACGCGAGAACCCTCAAACGTCGTGCCAATCTGGTCAGGATTTCGCATTCATCCCCAAAGGATCTGGCGTACTGCTCGTTCCCGTACCTGAGCGCGATCAACTGGCCGGGATCGCAAAGTGTGCAAAGGCGGAAAACCATCGCGATCGCAAAGATCGCTTTTGACGTCAGCGCTTATTGCTTACGGTAACGCCTCTTTCGGAGCCGCCGCTTTTTCCGCCTCCGCTTTCGCGAGCTTGTTATAGCGCCTCACGCTGAGCGGAATGGCCGCCAGAAACGCGACGCTGAGCACGGCGAGCAGCTCCATCGGATAGATCGCCAGCAGCAGCGCCGTGACGCCCACGCCGAACAGCACGGGAATGACCAGATCGCGCGGGATGCGGCCGATGCGCTTGCCCGAAAAATGCGGAATCCGGCTCGCCATCAAGAAGGCGATGCCCAGCACGTAAACGATATAAAAGGGCGTCAGCGCCTTGGACGCCGGCAATTCCAAGACCGAAAAATGCAGGTAGAGGGGCAATAGCACCGTCACGGCGCCGGCGGGCGCCGGCATGCCGACAAAGAATTCGGCCTGCCAGGCGGGCTTCGTCGGATCGTCCATCGTCACATTGAAGCGGGCGAGCCGTAGCGCGCCGGCGATGGCGAAGACGAGCACGGCGAACCAGCCGAGGCCTTTGATCTCGTGCAGCGTCCACAGATACAGCAGCAGGCCGGGCGCGACGCCGAAATCGACGAAATCCGAAAGCGAGTCGAGTTCCGCCCCGAAGCGCGACGTGCCCTTGATGGCGCGCGCCAGGCGGCCGTCCAGCCCGTCGAGCACCGCCGCGGCCATCACCGCCGTCACGGCCGTTTCGAAGCGGCCTTCGATTCCATAGCGGATCGCCGTCAGCCCCATGCACAGGGCGAGCAGCGTCACGAGATTGGGAAGAACGATGCGCAAGGGAATATTGCGAAATCGCAGCCGACGCTGTTCGGAGGGCGTCAGGGTTCCTTCTTGTGAATTGCGCCCGGAGAAGAACGGATCGGCCATGGCGTGTTCAACCCGCCTTGAAGGACAGCGCAGGGGCGCCGGCGGTCATGTCGGCGAGTATCGTCTCGCCGGCGATGGCCCGGGACCCGATCGCCACCATGGGCCGGGCCGATGACGGCATATAGACGTCGACGCGCGACCCAAAGCGAATCAGACCGAAACGGTCGCCGACGCCGATCTGCTCGCCTTCCTTGACGAATCCGACGATGCGCCGTGCGACGAGACCAGCGATCTGCACCACCCCAAAGCGCCCCGACGGCGCTTCGATGACCATGCCGCTGCGTTCATTGTCGTCGCTGGCCTTGTCGAGGTCGGCGTTGAGGAACAGGCCCGGCTTATAAGCAATTCTCGAAATGCGGCCGGTGATCGGCGCACGGTTCACATGCACATCGAAGACGCTCATGAACACGGAGATGCGCTGCATCGGCTCGGCTCCCAGGCCGAGTTCGGCCGGCGGCAGAAAGAAGCCGACGGCGCTGACCACGCCGTCTGCGGGCGAGATGACGAGCCCTTCCCGCAGCGGCGTCACCCGCGGCGGATTGCGGAAGAAATAGGCGCACCAGGCGGTGGCGATGAAGCCCATCCAGCCGAGCGTCGGCGACAGCCAGTCAAGCAGAAAGGAAACGGTGGCGAAACCGGCGATGAAGACATAGCCTTCCGGATGGATCGGAACGAGCGATTTACGGACGGAATCGATGATCGACATGCGGGCCTGCTTTCGTGGCGGGCTGAACAGCGCGCGCGTTTCCTTTGCCATGTTGCGGCGCCAAAGTCACGGATGCGCGGCGCCGGATCATGGCAGCCGCAGGATGCGGCACGGGTCGCCGTTCGTCAGGGGCGGCGCGCCCGGCTCGCGGATCAGCAGCGCCTGCGATTGCGCCAGTTCGGTGAGCAGCGACGAATCCTGCAGCGGCTGCGGCGTCGCGACGGTCCGGCCATTTTCGTCCACGGCGAGCCGCGCGCGCATATAGTCGCGTCGCCCCTTGTTGGCGGGAAGATCGGCGCCGGCGACGGCCGTCTCGGTTCGGTCGGCGCCGGCGTCCGGATCGCCCTGCAGTGCGCGCAGGAGCGGCGCGAGGAACACCAGAGCGCAGACAAAGGACGCGACCGGATTGCCGGGAAGGCCGAGGATGCGCGCCTCGCCCAGCGCCCCGTAAATCAGGGGCTTGCCCGGCCGCATCGCGATCTTCCAGAAGTCGAGCGACATGCCCTGCCGCGCCAGCGCCGGGCGCAGCAGATCGCGGTCGCCCACCGACGCGCCGCCGAGCGTCACCAGAACGTCGGCGCGCGCCTCGCGGGCAAGGCCAATGCCGCGTTCGAGTGCCGCGAGATCGTCGCGGAAGATGCCGAGGTCGATCACTTCGGCGCCGGCGTCTTCGGCGATGGCGGCGACAGCCAGATTGTTGCAGGAGATGATCTGCGACGGGCCGGGCTCGGCGCCCGGCGGCACGAGTTCGTCGCCCGAAGCGATGATCGCCACGCGCGGGCGCCGCGCGACAGGAATTGCAGCGTGGTTCATCGCCGCCGCGAGCGCGAGTTCGGCCGGGCCAAGGCGCACGCCGGCGGCGAGCGCGACCGCGCCTTCGCGAAAGTCGAGGCCAGCTCCGCGAATATGCGGGCCGGGCGGGGCGCCTGCCGTCAACGCTCCGTCGGCGACGACAGCGTCTTCCTGCAGCAATATCGCGTCGGCGCCCTCGGGGACCGGCGCGCCGGTGAAGATGCGGATGGCTTCGCCCGCCCGGAGCGCCGCTCCATAGCTGTGGCCTGCGGCGCTTTCGCCGACGATGCGCAGCGGCCCGGCGACGAGATCAGCGGCGCGCAGCGCAAAGCCGTCCATGGCCGAGACGGCGACGGGCGGCTGGCTGCGGCGGGCGGCAAGGTCGGCGGCCAGGGTGCGGCCGCGCGCGCGCGCCAGCGGGGTCAATTCTTCGCCAAGCCTTGAAGCCCCAGCGAGCACCCGCGCCAGCGCGTCGGGAACGGAAAGAAGCTTATCCACGCGAAAATCTATCCCCGGTTCGCAACGCGGCGGAAATGAATGCGCAGAGGCTTTCGGCCGCGAGCGCGACGAGCACGAACACTGTCGCAAGCGTCGCGTCAATGTCGACGCCGGGGTAAGCGATGACGCCGCCCAAGTCGATTTATCCGTCGCGTCGCCAGTCCCCGGACTTGCCGCCGCGCTTCTCGACGAGTTCGACGCCTTCGATGCGCATGCCGCGATCCGCGGCCTTCAGCATGTCGTAAATGGTCAGACAGGCGATGGAGACGGCCGTCAGCGCCTCCATCTCGACGCCGGTCCTGCCGGTGACAGAGGCTTCGGCCAGGACGCGCAGGCCCGGCAATGACTCGTCGGGCGTGATCTCGACCGAGACGCTCGACAAGGGAAGAGGATGGCACAGCGGAATGAGGTCGCTCGTCTTCTTGGCCGCCAGAATCCCTGCAACGCGGGCGACGCCGAAAACGTCGCCTTTCTTGGCCTGACCTTCGACGGCGAGACGCAGAGTTTCGCGCGCCATCGCCACATGGCCGCGGGCAAGCGCGACGCGCGACGTCTCGGCCTTCGCCGACACGTCGACCATATGCGCTTCGCCTGACGCGCCGATGTGAGTCAGCGCGCTCATGTCACGCGCCGGCGGGGGACTTATGCGCGCCTGAATTCTGACTGGCCGTCGCGCCTTGCAGGAGTTCGCGCGCAGCCGCTTCGACGTCATGTTTGCGCATCAGGCTCTCGCCGACGAGGAAGGTGAAGATGTGCGATTTTTCGAGGCGCACGCAGTCGTCATGCATCGTGATGCCGCTTTCGGCGACAATGATCCTGTCGCGTGGAATCTTCTCGGCGAGTCTCTCGCTGACTTCGAGCGACACTTTGAAATCGCGCAGATCGCGATTGTTCACGCCGATCAGGCGCGTCTCCAGCGCCAGGGCGCGATCGAGCTCCCGCTCGTCATGCACTTCGACGAGCACGTCCATGCGCAGATCATGCGCGGCCGTGTTCAGCGCCTTCGCTTCGTCATCGTCGACGGCGGCCATGATGATGAGGATGCAATCGGCGCCGTACGCGCGCGCCTCATAGACCTGATAGGGATCGAACATGAAATCCTTGCGGAGCGCCGGCAGAAGCGTCGCTTTTCGCGCGGCTTCGAGATCTTCGAGCCTGCCCTTGAACGAGGGCGCGTCGGTCAGCACGGAAAGACAGGCCGCGCCGCCGGCTTCATAGGCGCGCGCCAATTTCGGCGGATCGAAGTCTGGGCGAATGACTCCCTTGGAGGGGCTCGCCTTCTTGATCTCGGCGATCAGCGCGATCCGACGCTCATTCAGTTTCTGCTCGATCGCATGGACAAAGCCGCGCGGCGGATCATGATCGCGCACGTTGCGCTCGAGCGTCGCGAAGGGCATGCGCACTTTGGCCTCGGAAATCTCGGTGCGCTTATAAGCTTCAATCTTTCTTAGGATGTCGGTCATTTTCTCGCCTACGGCGGGCGGGCCGCGACCGCCATCGCTCGAATTCGTTCCGCCGACTGCCGGCTGCTCATGAATAGCCGATAAACGGGCGCAATCCTATCCCGATCGACAGGCGAAGAGCGATCAGCCGTCTCGATGGGAGCAGCGGATCAGCGCGTCGAGCTTATCCCGCGCCGCGCCGGAATCGAGCGCCGCCTCAGCGAGCGCCGCGCCTTCGCGCACGTTTGCGGCGCGCCCGGCGACGACCAGCGCCACGCCGGCGTTGAGGACCGCGATGTCGCGGTAGGGGTTCTTCGCGCCTTCCAGAACGGCGCGCAGGGCTCTTGCGTTATGCGCCGCGTCGCCGCCGACAAGCGCCTGAATCGTCGCGCGGGGCAATCCGGCCTCCTCCGGCGAAAGGTCAAAGCTGCGGATCTCGCCGTCTTCGAGGGCGACGACATGGGTCACCCCCGTCGTCGTCGCCTCATCCAGCCCATCGCCGCCATGCAGCAGCCAGACGCGCTTTGCGCCGAGTTCCCGAAGCGAACGGGCCAAAGGTTCGAGCCAGTCGCGGGAGAAGACTCCGATCATCTGCCGCTCGACCCGCGCGGGGTTACACAGAGGACCAAGCAAATTGAAGATGGTGCGCACGCCGAGTTCGCGTCTCACCGGCGCGGCGTGGCGCATGGCCGGGTGGTGCGTCGTCGCGGCCATGAAGCAGATTCCGGCGTCTTGAAGCGATGCGGCGGCGGCGGCCGGCGAAACGCCGACCTTGACGCCGAGTTCGCCGAGCACGTCGGAGGAACCCGAAAGCGACGACGCCGCCTTGCCGCCATGTTTGGCGACGATCGCGCCGGCGGCTGCCGCGACGATCGCGGCCAGAGTGGAAATATTGTACGTGCCGGCGCCGTCCCCGCCGGTTCCGACGATGTCGATTGCGCCGGCCGGCGCTTCGACCGGCGTCATCGCTGCGCGCATCGCCTCCGCGGCCCCGATGATCTCGTCGATCGTCTCGCCGCGCAGGCGCAGGCCCATGAGAAAGGCCCCAAGCTGCGCCGGCGTGGCGTCGCCACGAAAAATAAGAGAAAACGCCGCTCGCGCCTCGTCGCGGGCGAGGGGCGCGCCGGAGACCAGCGCGGCGATGTAGGACTTGAAATCCTCGCTCACTGTCGTTCAGCGCCGTTGCGCAAGGGCCGGGGCGTCGGCCGACCGCTGCGGGCGACCCTCGAAGCGGTCCTCACGCGGCCTTCTCGCGCCGCCGGGGCCCCTGGTTCCATTCTCGCGCGAGATCAAGGAAATTTTGTAGAATTTTGTGGCCGTGCTGCGAGGTGATGCTCTCGGGATGGAACTGCACGCCATGCGTTGGCAGCGTCTTATGCGACAGCGCCATGATGAGGCCGTCCGGCGTCTCGGCGGTCACGCGCAAGCAGTCGGGAAGGGTGTCGCGGCTGACGATCAGCGAGTGGTAGCGCGTCGCCTGAAATGGCCCGTCGATGCCGCGAAACACGGCGTCGCCATGGTGGAGAATGGTGGCCATCTTGCCGTGGATCGGCAAGGGCGCCCGAATGACGTCGCCGCCAAACACCTCGCCGATCGACTGATGGCCGAGGCAGACGCCGAAAATCGGCACGGTCTCGGCGGCGGCTGAGATCAGCTCCATGCAGATGCCCGCTTCATGCGGCGTGCAGGGGCCGGGCGACAGCACGATCGCGTCGGGTCCGCCGGCCAGCACTTCGGCGACCGAAACGGCGTCGTTGCGGTGCACGGTGACGTTCGCGCCCAGCTGGCCAAAATAGTGAACCAGGTTGAAGGTGAAGCTGTCGTAGTTGTCTATAAGCGTGACGTTGGACATTGGGCTGCTGTCCAGCCTCCTGGCGCGGGTTTGACCGGTTTTGAGAGTGCAATAGGCCGGGCGGCGGGCTTAAGCAACCGTCGGACGGCTATCGTCCCGCGGCGAGAAGCGCCAGTCCGGCCGAACGTCTTTGATCATCATGATCTCCGCCAGCGACTGACGGGTCAGGAGACCCAAGAACCGCCCCTCCTCGTCGGTGACGCCGACCGTCTCTCCCCCCGTAAGCTTAGGCAGGACGGCGTCGATGCTCTCGCGGCCATCGATCGTCTCAGGCTCCTGGCGAACGAAAGGCGCGATGGGCGCGCCGGGTTCGGAGGCCCGCAAGGCTTCGATGATGTTGGTGCGGGACAGGAAGCCGTTGAGCCGGCGGGAGCCGTCCACGACCGGGAATTCGTCCTGAGAGGTGGCCAGAAGAATGTCCACCGCTTCGCGCACGCTTGCGCCGCGCTCGATCACGGCGATGCGCGTCTCCATGGCGTCGGCGGCTCTCAGGCCGCGCGCCGCCTCGGACATCGACGTCATCTGCGCTTCGCCCGCCGCCGCGATATAGACGAAAATCGCGATGAACAGCAGCAGCGGATTTCCGAACAGCCCGATAAATCCGAGGAGGAACGCGAAACCCTGACCGATCTGCGCGGCGATGCGCGTCGCACGGCCCTTGCCAATCCAGATCGACAGCGCCGCCCGCAGCACGCGGCCGCCGTCCATCGGAAAGGCCGGGATCAAGTTGAACGCCGCAAGAAAGATATTCACCGCCGCCAGACGTTTCAGAAGATTGACGGACGGGTCGCTGATCTGGATTCCGTCGGAAACGTCGACGGCGCCAAGAAACAGGATCAGCGCAGCTGCAATGACGAGATTGACCGCCGGACCCGCGAGCGCGATCAGCAACTCCTGGCGGGGCTTGTCGGGCATCTTTTCCATGTCGGCGACGCCGCCGATCGGCAGCAGCGTGATCACCGGCGAGACGATGCCATAGCGCCGCGCGGTCAATATGTGGCCGAACTCATGCAGCACGACGCAGATAAAGATCGCGACGATGAACAGAACGCTGTCGCGCGCTGCGACGGCGCCGCCGCGCTGGTAGGCCGCAAAGCCGATCCAACCCAGGAGCAGCAGGAACGTGACGTGAATGCGCACGGCGGTCCCCATGAAGGAGCCGATCGTGAGGGACCATCGCATTTGAGCTCCTGCGGTCGTGGTTAACAGCGGGTAAGATAGGACTGAGCGGCGCTTTGCGCTAGAGCGCGGGGATGCGCACGAAAAACGCCGGCGAAGCGGCCCTGGGGCGCTTGCCGGCGAGAGAGAGACTAGGGTTGAGAGACGAGAAGAAGCGAGATCGCGTCAGAGGCGATAGCGGACCTGGTCGGTCCAGAAGCGCTCCAGCCGTGACAGCGACGTATTGAGGGTGCGAAACTCGTCGCAGGAGACGCCGCCGATCTGCTCGACCGTCAGCGCGTGCTTCTCATAAAGCTGCGCAACGATATCGTGAATTTGCTTGCCCTTCGGGGTCAGGCTGATGCGCACTGAACGGCGATCGAGGCGCGAGCGGGCGTGATGCATATAGCCCATCTCGACGAGCTTCTTGACGTTGTATGAAACATTGGAGCCGAGATAATAGCCGCGCGTGCGCAGTTCGCTCGCGGTCAACTCCTTGTCGCCGATGTTGTAAAGCAGCAGCGCCTGCACGGAATTGACGTCGCCAAGATCCCGGCGGTCGAATTCGTCCTTGATGACGTCGAGCAGACGGCGGTGAAGGCGTTCGACGAGCGTAAGCGCTTCGAGATAAACCGGTCGGATATCGCTGGCGCGATCCTCGCGAGCCTGCGGGGCGGTCTTCATCATGGCGCTCATCGTCTTCTCCATCACAGCGGATGCGTCGGGCATCTCTTGATCGGCCTTCGATGAAACCAAATTAGATCGACGCAGATGAAAGGCGGTTTAAACAACAGCCTGAATCCCGCGTTTACCGCGATAGGGCTGTTTGCGGTGAATGATGGATGAACTTAAAGGTTCGATTTACGCTAATGATTGCTCCAACAACCTTGCGGATCAGGAATCTTTTGGCGTTTTCCTGTCAAATCTGCGGCGACGGCGGCGTTCGCGCATGCGCTGCGCCTCAACGTCGCGTCCGGCCTCGAAGGTCAGCCCGAAATACATGGCGATCAGCACGGCGTTGACGCCGATCAGCCAATAGCCGCCGGTGAAGAATCCCGGCATGCTGAGCGTCAGAAAGATCTGCGCGCTGGCGACGAGCAGCCACAACACGCCGCCCCAGGGCGTCGCCAGCCACAGGCCGACGCCGGCGATGAGATCGAGCACGGCGAAGAAAATAACGGCGGAGGCTGCGCTCTGCGGCATGGTTTCAAAGATCGAGCGTTCCGCGGCGAGAATGATCCGCCACTGCATCAAGCCTTGCACGAGCCAAAACAATGCGACGATGCGCATGAAGCGCGAGAGCAGCACGCCCCATTTCGCGGCGTCGCCGCCGTTCGGTTCGCCGACCCGAATTGCGCGGTAGGGATCGTCGCCGTCGTCGTAGATCGTTGGACCGTCCATCAGATGCGACGCCGCCTGTTTCGCCGTCCCTGCGCTTTGGCGGAAATGGCTACTGCCCCCGCCGCGCGCGCGTTGCGAAGCGAACCGCTTCCTCGGCGGCGCGGAAAAGCGCCTTCGCCTTGTTGACGCATTCGCGGTGCTCATAGTCCGGTTCGCTGTCGTAGACGACGCCGGCGCCTGCCTGCACATGCATCTTGCCGTCCTTCACGATCGCCGTGCGCAGCACGATGCAGGTGTCCATTTGGCCGCCGGCGCCGAAATAGCCGATGCAGCCGCCATAGATGCCGCGCTTGTCGGTTTCAAGTTCGTCGATGATCTCCATGGCGCGCACTTTCGGCGCGCCGGAGACGGTGCCGGCAGGAAACCCCGCGGCGAGCGCGTCGATGCAATCGTGGCGCGCATCAAGCTCGCCTTCGACATTGGAGACGATGTGCATCACATGGCTGTAGCGCTCGATCGTGAAACTGTCGGTGACGCGCACCGTGCCGGTCCTCGCGACGCGGCCGACGTCGTTGCGGCCGAGGTCGAGCAGCATCAGATGTTCGGCGCGCTCCTTTTCATCGGCGAGGAGATCCGCCGCCAGACGCTCGTCCTCCGCCTTCACCTCGCTGCGCCAGCGCGTGCCGGCGATCGGGCGAATCGTCACCTTGGCGTCGGCGACGCGCACGAGGATCTCGGGACTCGAACAGACGATCTGGAATTCGCCGAAATCGAGAAAGCATAAAAAGGGCGCCGGGTTCACGCGGCGCAATGCACGATAGAGCGCAAAGGCCGGCAAAGCGAAAGGCGCGGTGAACCGCTGCGACAGCACGACCTGAAAGATGTCGCCGGCGCGAATATATTCCTTGGCGCGCTCGACCATTTCGAGAAAACGCGCTTGCGGCGTATTCGAAACCGGCTCCTGAGCGAGGAGCTGCACATCTACCCCGCCGTCGCGGTGCTCCAGCGGCGCCTCCAGCGTCGCGACGACCTTGTCGAGGCGCGCGAGCGCCGCTTCATACGCCGCTTTCGCCGCAACGCCGGCCTTTGGCCGAGCGGGCGTGACAATGGAGATTTCGTCGCGCACCGTATCGAAGACGATCATGACCGTCGGACGCACGAAAAGCGCGTCAGGCGCGCCGATCCTGTCCTCCTTGGCCGGCGCGAGGCGCTCCATCTGGCGCACCATGTCATAGCCGAGATAGCCGAAGACTCCCGCCGCCATCGGCGGCAGCCGCACGGCCTGTGGCACGGCGGACTCGGCGATGAGCTGACGCAGGGCGACGAGCGGCGCCGCCTCGCAGGGCGTAAAGACGCTCGAGTCGTCGAGCGCGGCGCGGTTGATGTCCGCTCGATCGCCGATGACGCGAAAAATCACGTCCGGGTCGAGGCCGATCATCGAGTAGCGGCCGCGAGCGGCGCCGCCTTCGACGGATTCGAGCAGAAAGGCGGCGCCGCGCCGATCGCGCGTGAGCTTGAGATAGGCGGAGACCGGCGTTTCGAGATCGGCGATCAACCGGGTCACGACCAGCTGCGGCCGATCGGCGTCGTATTCGGCGCCGAAGGCGTCGACGTCGGGCTCGAACAGCGCGCCGCTCACTTGTCGCGTTCCGCTCCGCTCGCGGCTTCCAAGGCCTTCTGGTTGATATCGACGCCGAGCGCCTTCTCGAGGCCGCCGACATATTGCTCCAGCAGGTCGTTCTGAAATGCAGGCTTCAGTTGCTCGGCGATCGTCTTCGCTTCGATCGAGTTCGGGTCGAATACGGGAGTCGTCGAGTCGCGGACGAAAAACACCAGCCGGCCATTGTCGACGACGACGGAGCCGGCGTTGCGCGGCGCCACATCGAAGAATCGGACGATGACGTTGGTGTTGAAGTCGGGACGCGCCTCGCGCTTCACCTCATTGGCGCGCTGGGTCTGAACGCCCAGCTCCTTGGCGATCTCTTCGATCGGCCGGCCCGCGTTCAGCTTGGCGACGATTTCGTCGGCCTTGGCGGCGAGCGCCTTTTGCGCCGCGTCGCTGCGCATGGCGTCGGCCACGGCCGGCTTCACCTCTTCGAACGTCTTCTGCCGGGCGGGTTCGATGCCGTTAACCTCGTACCAGACATAGCCGCCGTCACGCGTCGCGACGGTGTCGTTGTCGACGCCGATATCCGATGCGAAGGCCGCTTTCACGAGGTCCGGACCGGCAGGAAGGCCGGCGATCGGCTTGCCGCTGCGGTCATTGCCCGCATCGTCGACGCCGTCATAGACCTGCGTCTCCAGCCCCACGGCCTTTGCCGATTCGGCGAGCGTCTTGCCGGCGGCGCGTTGATCCTCGATGGCCTCATGGAGCCGGCGCACTTCAGGCATGGCGCTCTGCGCGGCGATTTCCGCGCGCAGTTCCGGCTCGGCCTGCTCGAAAGTCTTGTTGTAGACCGCCGGGGTGATGCTCTTCACCTGGGACACGACGGCGCCGAAGGCGGTGTGAACCGGCTCGGTCAGCCCCGGCCCGGCGAGCGCGAATACGGCCGCGCCGACCTTGGGATCGCCGAAGTCGCGCTGCTCGACAAGGCCGAGGTTGACGTCTTTGGGATTAAGTTTGAGCTCGGCCGCCATTGCGTCGATGTCCGCGCCGGCTTTGAGCTTGGCGAGCGCGGCTTCGGCTTCCGTGTCGGTCTTGAACACGATCTGCCGCACGTCACGCTTTTCCGGGGTTCCGTAGCGTTTCGATTTGACCTCGTCGTAAAGCTTGCGCACCTGCTCGGCAGGCGCGCTCTCCGGCTTCCCGACCGTAGAAGGGCTGACGACCAGCGCCGTCAGCTTGCGGTATTCCTTGGCGCGGAAGGTCTGCTCGCGTTCGTCGAAGTATTTTTTCAGTTCTTCGTCGGATGGCGTCGCCGCGGCGCCGACCAGCGACGGCGGCAGAATGACGTAGTCGATCGTCCGCGATTCATTGCGGAAACGATAAATCGCTTCGACCATCAACTTGGGCGGCTCGACTCCGGCGACGGCGATGTCGGTGATCATCTTGCGCAGGTAAGCGTTCTTCTGATCCGCGACGAAGCCGCGCTCGGTGTAGCCGGAGTCATTGGCGATCTGCTTGAACCGCGCGGCGTCGAATTTGCCGTCGGGGCCTTGAAACACCTTTTCAGACGCGAGCAGTCGCTGGGTGGTCTCGTCGCTCGCGGCCAATCCGAGCTGCCGCGCCTTTTGGTCGAGCGCGACCTCGGTGATCAGGCGCTCCAGGATCTGCAGATCCAGTCCTGACTGATGGGCTTCCTCATTGGTGATCGCGCGCCGCATCCGCTGCTGAATGCGGCGGAGCTCGTTTTGATAGGCGCTGCGATAGGTCTCGACCGTGACTTCGCCGCTGCCGACGCGGGCGAGCCGCTGGGCCGTCATGCCGCGAAACACGTCGCCAACGCCCCAGATCGAAAAACTGATGACGATGACGCCCATGACCAGCGCCATGATGGAGCGGCCGATCCAGTTCTGCGAGGCGACGCGCAGGCCTTCTAGCATGGGTATTGCTTCCTTGGGTGCGTTGGATCCGGCTTCGGCGGCGGACTATAGGGAGGGGGCGGGCGCGTGGCAATGCGCTCCGCACAGAACCCCGACGCCCCGAAATGCGCTATTGCCCCGTGTTTCGAATGCTTGCAGTCTCCCCGGACCAGAAATCGCGCCTGAGCAGTTCCAATACGGAACGCGCGCCGAAAACCGGAGCCGATAATGGATGAAACCGTCAACGCGGCCGCTGAAAAGGGCGTGAAGGCCCCAGCTCGCAACGTCGAGGCTGAGCCCGGAGACGTTCAAGCGGCCGAGCGCGCGACGCACGCCCATGCGCCGCATCAGGACGTGCGCCGCCTGCGGACGGACGCCGAGGCGGTCCGGAAGGCGTTTGAGTCAGGAGAATTTCCCTACAAAACCCGCCTGAGCGAGAAGGTCTACCTGCGGCATATGGAGCTCCTGCAGGTGGAGCTCCTCAAAGCGCAAAATTGGGTGAAGGAGACCGGTCAGCGCATCGTCTTGCTGTTCGAGGGGCGCGACGCCGCCGGCAAGGGCGGCACCATCAAGCGCTTTATGGAGCATCTCAATCCGCGCGGGGCGCGGGTCGTCGCCTTGGAAAAGCCGTCCGAGCGCGAGCGCAGCCAGTGGTATTTCCAGCGCTACATCCAGCACCTGCCGGCGGCCGGCGAGATCGTGTTCTTCGACCGCTCCTGGTACAATCGCGCCGGCGTCGAGCGGGTGATGAATTTCTGCACCCCGAACGAATATCTCGACTTCATGCGCCAATGCCCCGATCTTGAACGCATGTTCGTCAATTCCGGCGTCCGCCTCTTCAAATATTGGTTCTCGGTGACGCGCGAGGAGCAGCAGCGCCGCTTCCGCTCGCGCATGAACGATCCCTTGAAGCAGTGGAAACTCTCGCCGATCGATCGCGCGTCGATGGACAAATGGGACGATTACACCGAGGCGAAGGAGGCGATGTTCTTCTTCTCCGACACGGCCGATGCGCCGTGGATCGTCATCAAATCGGACGACAAAAAGCGCGCGCGGCTTAATTGCATGCAGCACTTTTTATCGTGTCTCGATTATCCGAATAAAGATCATAGCGTCGTCCACGGACCCGATCCGCTTATCGTCGGCGCCAGCGCACATGTCATCGGCCGCGACGAGCACATTCTGGGCAAGTCGCTTGCGATGGATATCGAGAAGAAGCGCAAGCGTTCCCGCTAGGGCTTTACCGTATGGGCGTGGACATCGCGCCCGGAATGGCGCGCCAAGATCTCCTTCGCCTTACGTTCGCGCTCGGCGTCCCAGGTCCGCACCCAAAGGAGCAGTCCGCCATGGCGAAGTTGTTCTTCGAGATGTTTCGCGTGATGTTCGCCGATCAGCCTGGCCAACGCCGCGCCGAGCACGCCGGCGCTTCCTCCCGCCAGCAGCGCGCCTGTGATCACCGTGGCCAGGGCGCCGCCTGACGCGAATATGGCGCTGATCGCCGCGCCGGCGCCGACATACACCAGCCCGCCGATCACGCCGCCTTCCGCATCGCCGATCGATTCCACCGAGACGTAATGCGTCCGCGGCGCGGCCTCCTCGTCTTCAAGCTCGGTGACCTTCTTGTATTTATGACCGAGCTTCTCATCGACGGCCCTCTCGCTTGCGAGCAGACTGATCTCAGCGCGATCGAACCCCGACGACATCAGATCGTCGATGGCCTCTTGGAGCGCGTCAGCGTCGTTGAAGACGCCAACGACCTCACGCGTCTGACTCCGTTCGTCTTCGATCGTCATTGACGCGTCTCCTTGAAAGAAGGGTTGGCCGGCGAGCGCAAACCGCGCCGTATCTCTTGGATGCCGTATCTCTTGGATAAGGGGCCGGGCTCGCGGAACTTCAAGCGCGCGGCTGGCCGATTGCGGCGAGCGCCGCGTGGCGAATCGACGCTCCGCCACGCGGCCGTCGCTACTAGTTGTCGCGCCTTCTTGGTCTTGAAACTCATGGCCGCCATTTGAATTGCAGCCCACTAAGTTGGAGAAGACGGCATGTCAGTCGACGAAAAGACGATCGGAGCGCTGCGCGAGGCGCTCGACGATGAGTACAAGGCTCGCGCAACCTATCAAAGCGTGATCGACCGATTTGGGCCGGTCAGACCCTTTGTGAATATCATCGAAGCCGAAGAGCGCCACGCCAACGCGCTTCTCCGTCTTTTTGAACGCTTCGGCATCGAGCCGCCGAAGGATAGATGGGCGGGTCTGGTCCCGGCGCCCTCGAGTCTCGCCGAAGCGTGCGAAGCGGGAGTCGAGGCGGAGATCGAGAACGCCGCGATGTATGCGCGGCTTTTGGCGCAAGTCAGCGACGCGCGAGTTCGCGACGTCTTAACGCGGCTTCAACAGGCTTCGCAACAGCGCCACCTCCCCGCGTTCCGACGCTGTGCGGAGCGTCGATGCGGCGTTTGAGCGCTCTCTTCCTTGCGTTGCTGTTGCACGGGGTCTTCGCCGCTATCGCCACGGCCCCGCTCGATCATGCGGCTGATGGCGGCGTAGCGGGTATTGACAATCTTCTGCACGGCGAAGGCCGCCAAACCGAAGATGACGAGATCGTCCAGCATGAAAAAGGCGACATAGAGCCCGATGTAGGCGTAGTGAAGAGCGATCGGCAGATCAGTTAACGCAAGCAAGTGCGTGTAGATCGCCGGCAATGCTGCAGAGCAGACGAATTCGATCGCATTCACCGCGAAGGCGAGCGCAATCACCATGACGAGGCTGGCGATCCCTACGGGCGCGGCGACGATCTTACGCCCCCATCGCATCGTGCGCTGGCGCTGCTCCAGGTCGCCCACGTCGCAGACGACCTCTCCGCGCGCCGCCGCGACGCTGATCAGATGGTCGAGCCCGAAACCGATGGCCGTCAGCGCGATGAGTTGCGTGAGCGGACGAATATATCCAATAAAAAGAAAAGTGTTCAGCCACACGGTCATGAACAGGAAGTACAGGACTCCTGAAGCGAGCACGAATGTGCCCACCAGCCACCAGATCTTTCGTCGATCCTGAATATTCACGATGAGAGATATCAGGTAGATCAGCACCCACATGGCGCACGGATTGAAGCCGTCCGACAAACCCATGAGCGCTGTCAGCGCGAGAAGGGAATGATGCGTCGGATCGATTTCGCCGATGAGAGGAATGATGATTTTCGACTCGGCGGCGCGCCGCGCGACAGTTTCCTGGCCGGAAAGCAGCGCGAGAATGTCGCGCCCGGTCGTTTGCGCCGAGTCAAAGCCGATGACATAGCGCGACCCGCGCACGAAGAGGGGAACGGCTGGGTTTTCTATGCCGTAGTGCTTCACGACTCTACGAAAGAGCGCCTCGCTCGACGGCTTCGAAATGTCATGTAGCGCGTAAGCAATTTTGCGCCGCTGTTTGAGAAACTCGATGGCTTCATGGCAATGCGGACAGTCGGGGGAGAAAAAGACATGCAGCTGGCCGTCCTCGCGCCAGTCGATCTGCGCGGGCGGCGGGCTGGCCGGCGCCGCAAACTGCAGCCAAGCGAAAGCAAGTCCAAGAAGAACGACGAGCGCGATGCGAAATGGAGGGAGTTTCAACCTTCGCTCCTTTGCAAAAGCGGGAAAGCAAATTTGGCGGCTCTCGAGACGGATCCGCCGTGTCCGTCAGGCGCCGAACGTGGCGCGCGCCGTGGATCTCGACATATCGCTGGGCTCAAGGCGCTAGGGCGCAACGCCGTCTCGCCAAGCGCAATCTACAAAAATTTTTAACCATAAAGTTAAGGCCCTGCTTGCACTACAGATATCGCTTGTTTAAAAAAGGAACGCTGAAGCTGGAAGAGGCGCGGTTATAGCCCTTCCCCTTCCAAATGGGCCCGAGACATGCGCTCGGTCGACTGAGCCCTGACAGCAGTGGGCGGCGCGGCCGCCCCTTACGAGCGCCCCAAAAGGAAATCCTATGCTGCGATCTCTTGGTCTTGCAGGAACGATGACGCTTGTACTTTTGACTGCGCCCGCGAATGCTTTCGATGTCATGGCCCCGGATTATGGCGGACGCGTGGAGCAATATGAAGCCAGGCTTGCGCGGGCGCGCGCTCGGGGCGAGCCGATCCGGATTGGCCCGACCGAATGCGATTCCTCATGCACGCTTTACCTGGCGAATCCTCAGTCCTGTGTCTCCGAAGGCGCGGTTTTCGGCTTCCATGCGCCCTGGTTTGGCGGGCCCGAGGGGGGCGTCGTCGATCCGCGCATGACCGCGGTCTTCGCCGCGCATTATAAGCCCCGGCTGCGCCAGGCCTTCATGGCGCATGTGCGACGCCACGGCAATCAAGCTCCGGCGCCCATGATGCGCATCACCGGCCGCCAGCTTGCGGCGTATGGCTATCGCCTCTGCTGATCTTTAGGGCAGATCGATGGGCGCGGAGATTCGATCGGCCGATCGAAGCGCTCCGCGCTCATACCAGCCCTTGCTCCGATTGACGATCCAGACGACGCTCAGCATCACTGGAACTTCGATCAGCACGCCGACAACGGTGGCGAGCGCCGCGCCAGAGTCAAAGCCGAACAGGCTGATGGCCGCCGCGACCGCCAGTTCGAAGAAATTGCTCGCCCCGATCAGCGCCGAAGGGCCGGCGACGCAATGCGCCTCTCCCGCCGCGCGATTGAGCAGATAGGCGAGTCCGGCGTTGAAATAGACCTGGATCAGTATCGGCGCCGCGAGCATGGCGATGATCGCGGGTTGCCGGATGATCTGTTCCCCCTGAAAACCAAAGAGCAGAACGAGCGTCGCGAGCAGCGCGATGAGCGACGCCGGGCCGATCTGCGCGAGCGTCCTGGCGAGACCCTTTTCGCCGCTCGCCGCGAGCAGCCGTTTGCGGGCGAATTGGGCGACGATCACCGGAACGAGGATGTAGAGGACCACCGAGAGAAACAGCGTGTCCCAGGGCACGACGATCGAGGACAGTCCAAGCAGCAACCCGACGATGGGCGCGAAAGCGACGATCATGATCGCGTCATTGAGCGCGACCTGGCTCAGCGTGAAATGTGGCTCGCCCTTGGTGAGATTCGACCACACGAACACCATGGCGGTGCAAGGGGCCGCCGCGAGCAGGATCAGGCCCGCGATATAGGAGTCGATCTGGTCCGCCGGCAAATAGGGTCGAAACAGATAGCCGATGAAAATCCATCCGAGCAGCGCCATGGAAAAGGGTTTTATCGCCCAGTTGACGGCGAGCGTGACGCCGATCCCGCGCCAGTGACGCCCGACTTCCGCAAGCGCGGCGAAGTCGATCTTCATCAGCATCGGCGTGATCATCAGCCAGATGAGCGCCGCGACGGGCAAATTGACCTTCGCGACCTCCATCGCGCCAATGGCGTGGAACACGCCCGGCAGAAAATGCCCAAGCGCGACGCCGGCGACGATGCAGAGCGCCACCCAGAGCGAGAGATAGCGTTCGAAGATGGTCATGACTTACTCCGCGACCGTGTTCGGCGAAGTTGCGCCTTCCATCTCGCCGATCTCGCGCAGGCGCTGGCTGAGCGCGAGTTTGTCGAGGCGATGCAGCGGAATCGCGCAGAACTGATCGACGCGGTTGCGTAGATAGCGGAAGGCCGTGGCGAAGGCGCGCTGCTTTTCTATGTCGCTTCCTTCGACCGCCGCGGGGTCTTCGATGCCCCAATGCGCGGTCATCGGCTGACCGGGCCACGCTGGACAGGCTTCGCCGGCCGCGCTGTCGCAGACGGTGAAGACAAAGTCCATGCGGGGCGCGTCCGGGCCGGCGAACTCGTTCCAATTCTTGGACCGATAGCCCTCGGTAGGAAGGCCCATCGTCTCCAGCGTCTTGAGCGCGTAAGGGTTCACTTCGCCCTTGGGATGGCTGCCGGCGGAAAAAACGTTGAACCGGCCGGCGCCGCGCGCGCGCAGCAGCGCTTCGGCCATGATCGAACGCGCGCTGTTGCCGGTGCAGAGGAACAGCACATTATAGATTCTGTCTGTCATTGGCGAGACTCACATTTGATGCGTGCAAGAGCGTCGGCGGGCGCGCATGGCGCGCCGCCGCAACAATCTTCGGCGAGGAAGCGCGCCAGCGCATTCAGCCGTGAAAGATCCGCCCGATAGACGATGCTGCGGCCCGTACGGGCGCTGATGACCAGCTTCGCCTGCGAAAGGACGTTGAGATGGGCGGAGAGCGTGTTTTGCGGAACGCAGAGCGCCCGCGCGACGTCGCCGGCCGGCAGACCCTCGGGCTCGTGCCGGACGAGCAAACGGAAGGTCTCGAGCCGCGTCGGCTGCGAAAGCGCGGACAGACAGGCGAGAGCCGCTTCTATTTCCATGAATCTAGATATATCGAAATAAATGACGGCGCAATGACAGTCCATGGGCGCGCGCCCGCATTGTTGCGCGCCCTTAGCTCTGTTACCCAGGCGTATTGTCAGGAGCATTTCGCATGACCCGTCGTCCGCTCGTCGCCGGAAATTGGAAAATGAACGGGCTGCGCGCCTCGCTGGCCGAGATCGAGGCGATGGGCGCCGCCTATGACGACGCGCTGCGCGCGCGCGCCGAACTGATCGTCTGTCCGCCGGCCACGCTGATCGCCCTCGCGCGCGAGATTGCGACGCGCGGCGGCTTGGGCCTTGGCGGGCAGAACTGCCATGCCGAAGCCAGCGGCGCTCACACGGGCGATATTTCCGCCGAGATGCTCAAGGACGCCGGCGCGTCCTTTGTCATCGTCGGCCACAGTGAACGTCGTTCCGACCATGGCGAGAGCGACGCCGACGTGCGGGCGAAGGCCGCCGCCGCCCTGCGCGCCGGACTTACGCCGATCATTTGCGTCGGCGAAACGCGCGTCGAGCGAGAGGCAGGCGAGGCGTTGAGCGTCGTCGGCGCGCAGATCGCGGGCTCGCTTCCCGCCGATGCGCCTGCGCATATCGTCGTCGCCTATGAGCCGGTCTGGGCGATCGGCACAGGCTTGACGCCAACCGTCGATGACGTCGCCGAAATGCATGCCTTCGCGCGCGAGCGGATCGAAGCTCGGCTCGGCGGCGGCAAGAGCGGCGACGTGCGCATTCTCTACGGCGGCTCGGTCAAGCCGTCGAACGCCCGCGAATTGATGCATGTCGCCAATGTCGACGGCGCGCTGGTTGGCGGCGCGAGTTTGACGGCCAAGGAGTTCATCGGCGTCGCGCGCGCCTATGTCTGACAAGCAAAGCTGGACAATCGGATGGGGGCCGATAAAGTCGCCTGCTGAGAGGGGCCGGTTTTCTCTAAATTGTTTGAATGAGGGGGCATGCCATGGGCCCGAATGATTTCGGCGCGATTGAATTGGTCGATGAAGACCGTGTCTATCCCGGTTCGCGATTCAGCGACGTGCGCGACGCGGTGTTCGCCAATCCCTATCAAAAGGTCTGGGGCGCGCCCGGCGAGCCGCCGCTCCCCTTCGTGATGCCGACTTTTTTCGACATGTTGCGCGTGCTTTGGCGGGGCCGGCACTTTTTGAGGCAGGCCGCCGAGCGATCGGTCGACGCGCGCAGCGATCTGAGGTGGGGGCCCGATAAAAAAGGCTTCAGACGCATCGTGCATCCCTGGGGCGTCGTTCTGACGGGCCTCTGGGAAATTACCGAGGACAGCGGCTACACCGGCTATTTCCAGAAGGGCAGCAAGGCGCTTGTCGTCGCGCGCTATTCCAACGGCGGGGCGGTGAAGCGCGGCAAACCGCGCGGGCAGGGCATCGCCGGCAAGCTCTTTCCGACGACCGACCCAGACCATAAGGAGCCGTTGCAGACGGCGAACTTCTTCACGATCGACGACATCGTCGGCGCCTCGACGCGCTACATCAACGATGTCGATTTCGTCAATGCGCCGAACGTCACTCTCTCAAATGATTGGGCGACGTCGCCCATCGTCATGACGGCGGGCATCGTGTTCGCGATCACCGATAAGGATCCGACCGAGCGGCAGCTCCACGAAGTCGCCGAGCTCGGCAAGCCTCGCGACATTCCCACCCGAGCGCCGCGCTTCATGCGCTTAAAGCTTGCGCCGGGTCATCCGCGAATTGAAGGAGAGGGACTCGATTCACGCGATGAATTGCTGGCGATGATGTTCGACAAGGGCGACCCGACGCCGAGGCGCGAGATCGTTTTCACCATCGAGGTCACCGAGGATGGCGAAGTCACCGGCCGCACCGGATTCAAGAAGGGGACGTTCCGCAACTGGCGGCGGATCGGCGCGCTGACCTTCGACAACGCCGTCGCCTCCTACAACGGCGATCACGTCCTGCATTTCCACCATCCCAATTGGCGGATCGATCGCAACGATCCGGCGACGAGGTTCCGGCCCTCGCCAACGGGCAGCGAAGTCGAAAAGGCCGAGGCGATGTAGGCTTGCCGCCTTGCCAAGCGACCGATATAAGCGCGACGCCCACACCATGCTCCAACGACGAGGCGACGCGCTCCTATGGCGATCGAACGCACTTTTTCCATCCTCAAGCCCGACGCGACGAAGCGCAATCTCACAGGCAAGATCAACGCGCTGATCGAAGAGGCGGGCCTGCGCATCGTCGCTCAGAAGCGCATCCGCATGACGCGCGAGCAGGCGGAAACATTTTATGCTGTGCATAAGGAGCGGCCGTTTTTCGGCGAACTCGTCGACTTCATGATTTCCGAGCCCGTCGTCGTGCAGGTCCTTGAAGGCGAGAACGCCATCGCCCGCTACCGCGAAGTTATGGGCGCGACCAATCCCGCGAACGCCGCGCCGGGAACGATTCGCAAGGAACATGCGCTGAGCGTCGGCGAGAATTCGGTGCACGGCTCAGACGCGCCGGAAACCGCGGCCGTGGAGATCGCGCAGTTCTTTTCCGGCAATGAGATCGTCGGTTAAGCTCTCCACGACGGATAAATTGTGAGCCCGGCCAGCGCTGCTGGTCGGGCTTTGACGCGTGTGTTACAGAAGCGTGATATTATTGTGTATTTTATCGGCGGCGCGACTGTTGCGCTATTTCATCACGTTTTTAGAGGCCAGAAATGAGCGAAGCCGTAATCGACCGCGCTGCGGATGCGAAAATTCTTGACCGCGCTTCGGATGCGAATGTTTTCGAAATCGGGGTTTCGATGTCTGGCGCGATTAGCGCCGGAGCCTACACAGCCGGCGTGTTCGACTTCCTGATTCAGGCGCTTGACGAATGGGAGAATAAGAAAGCCGAGGTCGCCGCCTCGTTGGCGAAGGGCGATGTCACCGTGGAAGAGGCGGACCGCATCCTACCGCGACATTCGGTGGGCCTGAAGGTGCTCACCGGCGCCTCGGCTGGCGCGATCACCGCCGCGATCGGCGTTTTGTCGATGGCGACGCAGGCGCAGTTCGAACCATTCACGCGAGAAGATGAGGAAACGCTGTTCCTCAACGTTCCGCCCGATGCGCAAAAGGTGAAGTGCTGGCTGCCGAAGCTATACGACGCCTGGGTCGTGCGCCCGTCATTGCTTCCCCGCCTGTCCCCGGAAGGCGCGCGTCTCGGCTTCGGCATGCTGGAGACGTTCGACGTCCGAGAAGACAAGGATACGCCTACGGTAGGGGTTCCCGACTATTTCGCGGCGAGCGAGGCGCCACCGCCCAACTGGCGAAACGGCAAGCCGCTTTGCGCGCTGCTCAATACGGCGGTGCTCGACGAGATCGCGCAGAATGTGCTTGCGACAGCAGAAACGGCTCCGCCGCGCTCCTACGTGTCGCAGACTTTGCATGTGTATATGACGCTCGGCAATCTGCGCGGCACGCCCTATTCGATCACCTTCGGCAACTCCCGCTACGGCATGCTGACCCATGGGGATCGGGCGCATTTTCGGGTGCAGGGGCTCGGGAGTTGGAAAACGTCGAGCGTCTTCGCCGACAACGACTATTCGATCCTGCTCAAGAAAGACGCGCTGAAAGACGCCGATGCGGCAACGTCAACGAAAGGGCCCTGGCGTGACTTCGCCGTTTGCGCGCTTGCGTCGTCAGCCTTTCCGATAGGGCTTTCGCCGCGTCTGTTATCATTGCCGCTCAATGATTATCGCGACCGGCTTTTTCCCGAGCCGACGCTCGCCGCGCGCCAAGTCGTGTCGCTCAAGTCTGGGAAGCGTGTGCTGGCGCCCTATTGGCCGAAATGGGAGGAATTCGACGACCCCAACGGCTACAACCCCTTCGTCACGGTCGACGGCGGGGTGATCAACAACGATCCTTTCGAATATGCGCGATTTACGCTGATGGAGGAACTCGGCGCGCCTAACGAGCGGGACGTTCTGACGGCGAAACGCGCCGTCATCATGGTTGCGCCATTTCCCGATCCGCCGGAAATGCTTACCGCCGATAAGCCGGATGTTGACGTCATCTCGATTCTGCGGGCGCTCATTCCAGCCTGGAAAAACCAGGCGCGCTTCAAGCTGAGCGAACTGGTGCTGGCGCTTGATCCCGACATCGGGAGCCGCTTCATGATCAGTCCGGTGCGCGACGGACGCCCGTTCACGATTGCGAGCGGGGCCATCGGCGGCTTCGGCGGCTTTTTCGCCCGTCAATTTCGCGATCATGATTTCCAACTCGGCCGGCGCAACTGCCAGGCGTTTCTGCGCCGCTATTTTGCGCTGCCTCAAGGTTCGCAAATCTTTGCCGGATGGCGTGGCGGCGACATGGTGGAGGGCGTGACGACGGTGCATGCCGACACAATCCCCGCCAACTGCCTGTTGCCCTTGTTCGGTTCGGCAAACAAAGACGTTCCCGAACCGAAATGGCCGCAGATGACGCAGGCCGAATTCGCCAAGCTGATGGAGTTTTTCAATGCGCGCTTTGACGCCGTGGTGAAGCGCGTCGTCGATGATCAGGTGAAGTTCTGGCCGTTGAGATATGTGCTCAAATTCGCGCTGCGCTGGCGTGCGGGAGGCCTTGCGGGTCGCAACTGGATGCTTTCGAAGCTGCACTATGGCGTCGAATCTGAACTTCTTGCGCGCGGCCAGATCGCATTCGCTGACGAAACGGCGCAAGCGGATGATAATACGCGCGCCGTGCTTGCGGCGTTGGTCGATCCGAATTTCGATTTGCGCACGCCGTCCGGCATTGCGTCTTCGCTCTCGCTCGATCGCGCCAAGGTCGAAGAGATTCTTCAAAATGGCGCACGACCGGAATTGGCGCCTTACGGCGTATGGCGGACGCCATGGACGGCCGACAATCACGAACCGCTTTACACGAGCGAGTTGCGCAGGCCCGTCGGCTTGAAGTGGTCGCTGCTGAAACGCTGGACAGGCCGCGATCACTACGGCCCGTTGGGATCCGCGCCATCGATCGGGTAAGCCGGCGACCGTCTCGGAAGCAATCGTCTCAGGGCGCGGTGGAGAAATAGGCGCTCATCATCCTGTCGCGATAGGCGACAAGATTGGGTTCCGCCAGCGCCGCGTCGCGAACGGCGCTCTCCGACATCGGCGATAAAACCGACGCGACGAACGCGAAGACCGTGGCGTCGGCGCCGCAGGGCGCATCGCCGAAGAGATAGGGCTTGTCGCCGATCAGCGTCGCGAGCGCCTCGATGTCGCGCACGCCGAGCGCGTCGATTTCCGACGGGCGGTGACGGCCCATGCCCTGCGCCCAAATCGATTTGGCGATCTTGCGGCGAATGAACCATTTCGCCAGCGGGCGCGCGAGGGCGGGCACGCTTTCGAAGAAGCGCGCCGGACCGCGGTTGAAATTGGCGTCATCCATCCAACGCGCATGGACGATGACCCAATAGAGATGTTCTTCGCACATCTTCTCGACGCACCAGCCGATCGCCTTTTGCGTGGCGCTCAATTGCGCGTCGAAGTCCACGCCGTATTTATTTTCGATATGGAATCGGATGAAGGTCGAATCGGCGATGATTTCGCCGGCGTCGTCGATGTAGGGTTGCTTGCCTTTCGGCGCTTTCGAAAAGCCGCTGCGGTCTTCGACATAGTCGAGGCCAGCGATCTTTAAGAGCACCATCGCTTTCGTCACGAAAGGCGATGCGTCCGGCAGTCCGGCGGCGGGGCGGAAGCAATACAGCGTGATCGTCATGAAATCCTCCTTAGCGCGCCGCAGCGGCGTCAGGAACGATAAGCGCCGATTCATGCGCCGCAGGCGCGCCGAGCACGCGATTGCCTTCGATCCGCACGGCGCCGGACGCGACCAGCCGCAGCGCCATCGGATAGATGACATGCTCCTGGGCGAGGACGCGTGCGGCGAGCGTCTGCGGCGTGTCGTCGTCGAGCACGGGCACGGCGGCCTGCGCGACGATCGGACCTTCGTCCATTTCCGGCACGACGAAATGCACGGTGGCGCCGTGAATCTTTACGCCGTCGGCCAGCGCGCGCGCATGCGTGTCGAGTCCGCGATAGGAGGGCAACAGGGCAGGGTGAATGTTGAGCATGCGCCCGCGCCAGAGGCCGACGAACCAGGGCGTGAACATGCGCAGAAAGCCTGCGAGGCAAATGAATTCGATGCGATAGGTTTCCAGCACCAATTGCAGCGAACGCTCGAATTCCTCGCGTCCGGCATAAATCTTGTGGTCGACCGCGGCCGTCGCGACGCCGGCGGCCTTCGCCTTGGCGAGGCCCG
This sequence comes from Methylocystis sp. SC2, assembly GCF_000304315.1. NCBI lineage: Bacteria > Pseudomonadati > Pseudomonadota > Alphaproteobacteria > Hyphomicrobiales > Methylocystaceae > Methylocystis > Methylocystis hydrogenophila. Next base: position 3,629,266 of record NC_018485.1, read on the forward strand.
GCGCATCGGGGCGATTGGAAAGCACAAGGGCGATTTCAGCCGGAAAGCTGGGGTCCCTGGCGGCGGCGATCAGCGCGTCCATGTTTGAGCCGCGCCCCGAGATGAGAATCGCGGTGCGTAGCCGCGTCACAACGTCAGCGTCCCATGCGTCACGACCCGCTCGCCGTCGGTCTCGACGACTTTGCCGATGCGCACGGGCTTCTCGGCGACGGCGCGCAACGCCGACTCCACCTCGCCGGCGGCGGGCTCGGAGGCCACCACCACCATGCCGATTCCGCAGTTGAAGGTGCGCAGCATCTCGCTCGCCGCGATGCCGCCTGTCTCGGCGAGCCAACGGAAAACCGGCGGCGGCGCGAACGTCGACAGGTCGAGCGCGACGCCGAGCCCGCTGGGCAGCACGCGTGGGAGGTTGTCGGGAAAGCCGCCGCCGGTGATATGGGCGAGGGCGACGATGTGCGGCGTCGCCTTCAAGGCCGCGAGCAGGGGCTTCACGTAGATGCGGGTCGGCGTCAACAGCGCCTTGGCCAGATTGAGGTCGCGCGCGAAAGGCGCGGTGGCGCTCCACGCGAGTCCAGCGTGCTTCACAACGCTGCGCACGAGCGAATAGCCATTGGAATGGACGCCGGAGGAGGGGAGTCCGAAAAGGACGTCCCCGGCGTGGACGTCGCGGGGGAGAAGGCGATTGCGCTCTGCGGCGCCGACCGCGAATCCGGCGAGGTCATAGTCGCCGCGCGCATAGAGGCCCGGCATTTCGGCGGTCTCGCCGCCAAGCAGGGCGCATCCCGCCTCTACGCAACCGGCGGCGACGCCCTTCACCACCGACGCCGCGACGGCGGGGTCGAGTTTGCCCGCCGCGTAATAATCAAGGAAGAAAAGCGGCTCGGCGCCCTGAACGACGAGGTCGTTGACGCACATGGCGACGAGATCGATTCCGATCGTTTCGTGCAGACCGGATTCGATCGCGATCTTCACCTTGGTGCCGACGCCGTCGTTTGCCGCGACGAGGACAGGATCGGAAAATCCGGCCGCCTTGAGATCGAACACGCCGCCGAAGCCGCCGATCTCGCCGTCGGCGCCGGAGCGCCGCGTCGAGCGCACGGCGGGACGGATCATGTCGACGAACCGATTGCCCGCGTCGATGTCGACGCCGGCGCCGGCGTAGGTAAGGCCCGAAGTTCTCTGTTGCATTTCATCCTTCGCGTCATGGGCGCCGGCGTTAGATGGGCGCAAGCGGCGGCGGCTGTCAAATTGGCTCGGAACGGCTACGCTCTTGTGCGTTTGCACAAAGTTTTTTCCGTAGCGCGGCATATGACTGTCGCCGCAAAGGAGCAGCGCCATGAAGATTCGGTTCACCATTGACGATCTCGCGGCCGCCCGCGACGCCGGCGCGATTGACGCGTCGTCCTTCGAGCGGCTGTCGCATTTTCTCGCGTCGCGGCGCGCGGCCGCAGCGGAGGCGACCTCCCAGGCGCCGCGCTATGACGTCGTCAACCTGCTTTGGTACGCCGGCGCGCTGATCGTGCTCGGCGCCATGGGCATGTTCTCGACGACGGCCTTTGGCCTTTGGGGCGATAAGGCGCTGCTGGTCACCGCGATCGTCTACGCGGTCCTGTTCGCCTTCGCCGGCGCTTATCTTTGGCGTAAGCGCGACCTGCATACGCCGGGCGGGCTGCTCATCGCCTGCGCGGTCGGCATGGCGCCGCTCGCGATCTTCGCGCTGCAGTCGATGTATGACGTCAGTCCGGCGGGGGAGGCGCGGCACTACCGGGACTTCTACATTTGGATTCAATCGAGCTGGCTCCCCATGGAGCTTGGAACGATCGGCGCGGCGTCTGTCGCGCTGCTCGCCTTTCCCTTTCCGTTCCTCGTCATGATCATCGCCTTCGCGCTCTGGTTCATGTCGATGGATCTGACGCCCTGGCTGATGGGAATCGCAGAATTTTCATGGGATCAGCGGGCGACGGTGAGCATGTATTTTGGCCTCGTCGTTCTCGCCGTCGCCTGGCTCGTCGATCTTAAGCGGTGGCGGAACGGCGATTTCGCCTTCTGGCTGCATCTCTTCGGGCTGCTGGCCTTTTGGGGCGGATTGACCGCGCAGCACAGCGGCGACGAATTGGGCAAGGCGCTCTACTGCGGCGTCAACGTGGGACTGATTTTTCTGTCGATCTTCCTGATGCGCCGCGTCTATGCTGTATTCGGCGCCGTTGGCGTTACGACCTATCTGAGCTATCTCGCTGGCAGCGTTTTCAAGGATTCGATCCTTTTCCCCTTCGCGCTGTCGGGCATCGGCGTTCTGCTCATCGTCTTCGGCCTCCTGTTTCACCGCTATGGCGCCGCCATCGGCGAAACGATCGGCGAATTGTTGCCGGCGCATTTGCGCGGATTGCGCCCGGCGCACGCCCGCGAGCAGGACCCCGCATGAGCGCTTGCCGAGTTGGCGGCGTTTGAGCGGGAGCTTCCGGCTTGATTGCGCTTTAGGCGGCGGCGGATTATATAGGCGAAATCCCAACATGGACGGTCGTTCTGTGGGTCGCTGGCGCCGGGCGGCGCGGCGCCGGACGTCGCCCCCATGCCTGATCAAGGAGTTTGCAGATGGGCAACGCCCCGCTGATGCCGAAGGCCACGGCCGTTTGGCTCGTCGAAAATACATCATTGACGTTCGATCAGATCGCCGATTTCTGCAAACTGCATCCGCTCGAGGTGAAGGGCATCGCCGACGGCGAGGTCGCGGCTGGAATTCGCGGCCATGATCCGATCACCTCCGGGCAGCTCACGCGCGAGGAGATCGAAAAGGCCGAGAAAAACCCGGCCCATCGCCTCCATCTCTCCGTCTCCAAGGTCGTCGTGCCGGAGGTCAAGAAGGCGCGCGGTCCGCGCTATACGCCCCTCTCGCGCCGCCAGGACCGGCCGAACGCGATTCTATGGCTCGTGCGCAATCATCCGGAGCTGAAGGACGCCCAGGTCATGCGTCTCGTCGGCACCACAAAGACGACGCTGAAGGCGATCCGCGAGCGCACCCACTGGAATTCCGCGGCGCTGACGCCGATGGATCCGGTGACGCTCGGGCTTTGCTCGCAGATCGATCTCGACTTCGAGGTCAATCGCGCGGCGAAGGACAAGCCGGCGACCGTGGAGGATCAGGGCCAGACGCTGGTCCCTGCCAGCGTCACCACCAGTCCGCGGCCCGAGCCGTCCACGACCGAGGACGTCTTCGGCAAGGCCAAGCCAGCGGCGCCGCCGGACGATGAAGATAATTTCGACGCCGATCGCGTGTTCGGACGACTCAAGGACGTCGATTTCGGCGAGTGACGACGCTAGTCTTCGCGCGAGCGCCAATTGATCAACCGGTAGCTCGCGCGTATCTTTCACACAGAGCTTAGCCGCGCGGACGCTACGCATATCGCGCTGGCGAAGTCGTTTTCGCCGTGATCCTATTCTCGCTGGCGAACCTTTGGACTCTCCGGATGACCGACTCGCCTTATGATCGCGACCTCGAACGAAATCCCGCCAATTTCCAGTCGCTGACTCCGATCACCTTTCTGGAGCGCGCCGCAGCCGTCTTTCCTGACCGCATCGCGATCGCGCACGGCCAGCTGCGGCGCAATTATCGCGATTTTTACGCCCGCAGCCTGCGGCTCGCGAGCGCGCTGGAGAAGGCGGGGCTTGGTCGCGGCGACACCGTCTCCGTCATGCTCGCGAACACGCCGGCGATGCTTGAATGCCACTACGCCGTTCCGATGATGGGCGCGGTGCTCAACACGCTGAACACGCGGCTTGACGCGTCGATCCTCGCCTTCACGCTCGATCATGCCGAGGCGAAGGCGCTGATCGTCGATCGGGAGTTCTCAGACGTCATTCGCGAGGCGCTGGCGCTCGCGAAGGCGCGGCCCTTGATCATCGACTACAGCGATCCGGAATATGACGGGCCCGGCGAGCCGCTGGGCGCCGTCGACTATGAGGAGTTCCTGCGGTCTGGCGACGCCGATTATCAATGGTCGCCGCCGGGAGACGAATGGGATGCGATCTCGCTCAATTACACCTCCGGAACGACGGGCGATCCGAAAGGCGTCGTCTATCATCATCGCGGCGCCTATCTGACCGCGCTTGGCAACGTCCTCACCGGCGACATGGGCCGCCACCCGATCTATCTGTGGACGCTGCCGATGTTCCATTGCAACGGCTGGTGCTTCCCCTGGTCGATTTCGGTCAACGCCGGAACTCATGTCTGTCTGCGACAGGTGCGCGCCGGCCACATTTACGAGTTGATGGCGGAGCACGGCGTCACGCATCTGTGCGGCGCGCCGATCGTCATGTCGACGCTTCTCAACGCGAGGGAATCGGAAAAGAAGCCGCTGAAGCGGGCCGCCCGCTTCTTTACCGCCGCCGCGCCGCCGCCGCAGGCGGTGCTCGCCGGCATGAAGGCGGCCGGATTCGAAGTTACGCATCTTTATGGACTGACCGAGACCTATGGCCCTGCCGCCGTCAATGAATGGCACGACGACTGGGATTCGCTCGACGGCGGCGCACAGGCGCAAATGAAGGCCCGCCAAGGCGTGCGCTATCTCGTCCTCGAAAATCTCGACGTGATCAACCCGGACACCATGCAGCCAGTGCCGCGCGACGGCGCGACGATGGGCGAGGTCATGTTCCGCGGCAACGTCGTGATGAAGGGCTATCTGAAGAACAAGGGCGCCTCGGAGAAAGCCTTCCACGGCGGCTGGTTTCATTCAGGCGATCTGGGCGTGCGCCATCCCGACGGATACATTCAGCTGAGGGATCGCTCGAAGGACATCATCATTTCGGGCGGCGAAAATATTTCCTCGATCGAGGTCGAAGACGCGCTGTTTCGCCATCCCAAGGTGCGCGCCGTCGCGGTGGTCGCCGCCCCTGACGACAAATGGGGCGAAACGCCTTGCGCCTTCGTCGAGCTGAAGGATGGCGAACAGGCGAGCGCGGAGGAGCTGATCGACTGGACGCGTCAGCATCTGGCCCATTTCAAATGCCCGCGCCACGTCGTCTTTTGCGAGTTGCCGAAGACCTCGACGGGGAAGATTCGCAAATATGTTCTGCGTGAACGCGCTCGAGAAATCTGGCCGGCGAGCGCGACGACGGCGTCCCTATAAAAGATGCCGAAGGAACGGCCCAAAAAGAGAAGCCAGCAGTCTTTACGACTGCCGGCTTCGCGTCGGGGGCGGAAGGCCGAAACTTTCCGCGCCCCGCTATGTCGCTTAGGTCTAGAAGAAGAGTCCGAGGCAGCCGCCAGCCAGAGCGCCGACGACAGCCGCCGCGATCGTGTTCGGAAGGCCGCCAAGCGCGACAGACGCGAGACCGCCGAGGATCACGGCGCCGATGCCAGCGAAGATGTAGGTGTTCGTCGTGATTTCGAGTTCTTTCTGAGCCATCGTTCTTCACTCCTCTTATTTTCGTTCCCTGAGTCGCGCCTTGTCCGCCGGCGCATTCTCATCCCATGGGCGCGTCATTTCGACGCAGGCGGGAGGTTAGCATAAGTTGGCGCTGAGTCAATTGCGCATGCGACAGGATGTCGCGCATGTAAGTAAATGATAAACAATATTGTTCTGCGTGTAATGCGATTTTTTGCCGTTCAGGAGCGAAAAAGAAAATTCGATTTCGACCCGCTTCCGCGTCGGTTTCCGTCGCGGAGCGCCCGCTTCAATTCGTTTTCGTCGAACACGGACGTTATACCCCCTGCCGATGACAAAAAAGAACGCTGACGTCGATTCCGTCGATCCCGTGGCGCGCAAACCAGATCGCGGTTTGAAAGCCACTCTCTCTCCGCTTCGGCCCTTGCTGCCCTATGCGCTGCGCTACAGGCGAACGATCGTTCTCGCCTTTGTCGCGCTGCTCGCGGCCGCGGGCGCGACTCTCACCCTGCCGCTCGCCGTGCGCGGCATGATCGACCACGGCTTTTCGGCCGACAGCGCCGGCGCGGTGAACGCCTATTTCGGCGCGATGATCGCGGTCGCCGCGACGCTCGCGATCGCGTCCGGCACACGCTACTATTTCGTCATGACGCTCGGCGAACATGTGGTCGCCGACCTGCGCGCCGATCTCTTCCAACATCTCACAGCTCTCGACGCCGCCTTCTACGACACGGCGAAAACGGGCGAGCTTCTCTCGCGGCTGACCGCCGATACGACGCAGCTGAAGTCCGCCTTTGGCTCATCGGCGTCGGTGGCGCTGCGCAATCTCTTCATGTTCTTCGGCGCAATCATCATGATGGTGGCGACGAGCCCCAAGCTTGCCGGCATGACGCTCGCGGCCATCCCGATCGTCGTTCTGCCGCTCATCGCGTCGGGTCGGGCGGTGCGTCAGCGCTCCCGCTCCGCTCAGGACACGCTGGCGCAGGCTTCCGCCTACGCCGGGGAAAATCTCTCTGCCGTGCGCGCCATGCAGGCCAACGGCGCGCAGGCGTCGACGACGGCGCGATTCACGCGCGCGGTGGTGGCCGCCTATGACGCGGCGCAGGCCGCGACGCTGCTTCGCGCCTTCGTGACCGCCGGAGCGATTCTCGTCGTCTTCACGAGCGTTGTCGGCGTGCTCTGGTTGGGAGCGCAGGACGTGCTCGCCGGACACATGACGTCGGGCGTTCTGTCCCAGTTCGTCCTCTATGCGGTGCTTGGCGCAAGCTCGCTCGGCGAGCTCACTCAGACCTGGAGCGAACTCTCGGCCGCCGCCGGCGCCGCCGGCCGCATCGCAGAAATTCTCGCCATTCAACCGCGCATCTTGGCTCCGGCGCGGCCGACCCAGCCGCCCGCGCGCTGGCAGGGGCGCATCGCCTTCGACCACGTGCGCTTCGCCTATGCGACGGCGCCGGAGAATCCGGCGCTGCAGGATTTCTCGCTCGTCGTCGCGCCCGGCGAGCGCGTCGCGCTGGTCGGGCCGTCCGGCGCGGGCAAATCGACGACCTTTGCGCTGCTCCTTCGCTTCTACGACGTCGACTCCGGCTCCATAACTCTGGACCGCGTCGACCTGCGCGATCTTGATCCTGTGGCGCTGCGCAGGGCGATCGCGCTCGCGCCGCAGGATCCGGTGATCTTCGGCCTCTCCGTCGCTGAAAACATCGCCTACGGCCGCGACGACGCGTCGAGCGGGGAGATCGTCGCCGCGGCGAAGCGCGCCCAGGCGCATGACTTCATCATGGCGCTGCCGATGGGCTACGACACGCTGCTCGGCGAGCGCGGCGTCACGCTTTCTGGCGGGCAGCGCCAGCGCCTCGCCATCGCGCGCGCAATCCTCGCCGACGCGCCGGTGCTGCTCCTGGACGAAGCCACCTCGGCGCTCGACGCGGAGAACGAGGCTCTGGTGCAGGCGGCGCTGCATGACGTCATGCAGGGCCGCACGAGCCTCGTCATCGCCCATCGTCTCGCGACAGTGTTGGAAGCCGATCGAATCATCGTGATGGACGAAGGCCGCATCGTCGAGCAGGGCACGCATTCGAGCCTGACCGCCGCCGGCGGCCTTTATGCGCGGCTTGCGAAACTGCAGTTCGACACGGACCGCGCCGGCGCCGCCGCCTGAGCGCGGATGTGGCTTATTCGCTTGAACGGATGCGCTCGATCGTCGCCTTCAGCAGACTGATCGCCTCGTCCTTATTGGCTCTCAGGAGGTCGACGTCGACGCGCAGACCCTCACGCTCTTCGTGAATGGCCTCCGTCATGGGCGGCGCCTTTTTGCCAATCGCCCTGTATGTGCGGATCGGGCCGCTGACGCCCTTCACATGAAGCGGAGATTGTTCTTCGACTTCGATCGCGTCGCTGACAAGCGTCATCGTCTCATGAGAGATGAGGATCGCGCCCGGCGCGGCCGACTGCTCAAGTCGCGCCGCCACATTCACCTGGTGACCGACGATGGTGTAATCCATCCGCTCCTGGCTGCCGAAATCGCCAACGGTGCAATAGCCCGTGTTGACGCCGACGCGGATCTGGAATCTCTGGTCCAGGCCTTGTTCGCGCCACCGGCGCTCCAATTGTCGGGTCATCGCCTGCATGTCGAGCGCCATCAGAATGCACGCCACGGCGTCTTCCTTGACGCCGCGCGTCTCCGGGTCGCCGAAAAAAATCATGACCGCGTCGCCGATATATTTGTCGATGGTGGCGCCATAGGCCAGGGCCAGCTTCGCCATCTCGTTGAGGAAATCGTTGAGCATGCGCGTGATGTCTTCGGATTCCAGCCGCTCGGCCATTTCGCTGAAGCCGACGACATCGGAAAAAAAGATCGTCAGCTTCTTCCGCTTCGCTGAAATCGAGGCGACGGTTTTATTCTTGAAAAGCGTGCCGTAGAGCTGGGGCGAAAGATATTTCGAGAGGCGCGCCGACAGTCTTTCGAGCTCCGTATTTCTCTCTTGGAGCGCCTGGGTTCGTTGCGTCACGAGCGCGTCGAGCGTTCGTTCGCGATCGAGAAAGTCGAGCGCCATTTTCTTGAAGACGCGCGCCAATTGTCCCACTTCGTCGGCGCGCTCCTCGACATCCGACAATTCGCCGGCCGAAAACGCCCTGCGCTCGACGTTACGCGCGGCCCGGGTGATCGCCACGACAGGCGCCGTCTGTTTCCGCGCGATCCAGACCGCGATGCCGCCGCCGAGCAGGGTTGCGGCCAAAGCGATCGCGAGCGCCGTTTCGATTTGCGAGGCGAGAGCGCTGTTCAGTCGCGCCGTCGGCATTCTGATCAAAGCGGCGCCGATCGCGCCGCCGCCGTCTTCCGCATCGATCGGGGAGATGACGCTGAGCTTTCCGGCGCCGTTCACCGACCGTGGCTTGCCGCTTGCGATGACGGTCCGGACGGGCGCCAGCTCCTCATCCGTCAGCCGGTCGCGGCCATTGTTGAGCCGCGCGGCCTTTGGACTGGCGATCAGCTTGGAATCCTTGTTGAAAACGAAGATCGCGTCGATTTCGCCGCTGCCCAGAAGATTGTCGATGGCGCGCGGAAGGCCGATCTGCTCGTCAACTTTCTCAAGAATGCGCGCATTGTAGCCGACCTGCACGATCCGCGGCTTGTCTACGCCGCGCACGCCGACATATTTGAACCGCTCATTGTCGATCTCCCGCTTCCTGGCGTCCTGGACGACCGCGTCCGTCGCGCCGCTCAAGAGCTTCCAAAATTCATGCGCCTGGGGCTGCGCCTCGGCGGACGGGCTGAACTGGAAGTCCGCGTTGTTGTCGCGGTGGATGTAGGCGTAGCCTTTTTCGTCGGTCACCCAGAACTCGTCGAGAACGGTCTTCTCGGTAATTGCGCTGAGCCGGTTCTTGATCTCCGACGACGTCATGCCAGCCTTTTCCGCGGCGTCGATAAACTGCGCCAAAAGCTCGGCCGAAACGATCATGTGCTGCGAAAGCATTTGCTCGACTTCGAGCGGAAGTTCGCGCGCGAGGCTTGCGCTTCGCGCCAGAAGCCGCGCGATGCTCTCGCCTTCAACTTCGGCTTCGGCGAGCATGGCGCGGTAGTTGGACCAGGAGAGCAGTATCGAGGACATCAGCGTCGCGCCGACGCTTAGCGCAGCGACCAATGCAACGAGGCGCGAAGCAAAGCTAAGTTGAATAAGGCGCATAATCTGCTCGCGGACGGATCATTCCTTGAAAGCATAGCAAATTTTCCCGGTCGCCGACCCGCGCAGACGCCGGACGCGCCAACAAGGCCTGCGCGCGCGGACTCTCAAGCGGAGCTATTCTCGAAGACTCTGTCGGTCGGCTGTACAAGGCGAGTTTCCTGTCATTTGCCTTCGTCCTGAATAATGCTATGAGCACGCGCCAACCCCAGACGGCGCAGGCCGTCAAATTTCCATCCCGCGGCTGACGCGTTTGCATCGCCGCTCAGAGGAGTTGGCGCCAATGGCCATATCGCCCGTCACGTTGCCCGAGGCGTTGACCTTCGACGACGTGTTGCTGCGGCCCGGCCATTCGCGGGTGATGCCTTCCGGCGTCGACGTCACGACCCGGCTGACGCGCGAGATCACGCTCAATCTGCCGATCGTTTCGGCCGCGATGGACACCGTCACCGAGGCGCGTCTCGCGATCGCCATGGCGCAGGCGGGCGGCATCGGCGTCATCCACCAGAACCTGTCGCCGGCCGCGCAAGCCGCCGAGGTGCGCAAGGTCAAACGCTACGAAAGCGGCATGGTGGTCGATCCGATCACCATTTTCCCCGACGAAACCCTCGCCGATGCGCTCGCGCTGATGGCGGGCCACGGCATTTCGGGCATTCCGGTCGTCGAGCGCGCCGGCGACGGCGGCAGGGGCAAGCTCGTGGGCATTCTCACCAATCGCGACGTGCGTTTCGCCCAGGACCGCAGCCAATCCGTGGCCGAGCTGATGACGAAAAAGCTCATCACGGTTCAAGAAGGCGTGGGGCAGGCGGAGGCGCAGCGGCTGCTTCACGAACATCGCATCGAGAAACTGCTCGTCGTCGACGAGGATTACCGCTGCGTCGGCCTCGTCACCGTCAAGGATATCGAGAAGGCGACGCTGCATCCTTACGCCTGCAAGGATCACGAGGGGCGGCTGCGCGTCGCCGCCGCCTCGACCGTCGGCGATCACGGCTTCGAGCGCGCGCTTCAGCTCATCGACGCCGGCGTCGACTGCGTGGTGATCGACACCGCGCACGGTCATTCGCAGTCGGTGATCGACCAGGTGACGCGGGTCAAGAAGGCGTCGAACAAGGTCTCGATCATCGCCGGCAACATCGCCACCGCCGAGGCGGCCAAGGCGCTGATCGGCGCCGGCGCCGACGCGATCAAAGTCGGCATCGGCCCCGGCTCGATCTGCACGACCCGGATCGTTGCGGGCGTCGGCGTGCCGCAGCTCACCGCGATCATGGAGGCCGCGGACGAGGCGCGCAAAGCCGACGTGCCGGTGATCGGCGACGGCGGCGTCAAATATTCCGGCGACCTCGCCAAGGCGATCGCGGCGGGCGCCGATGTCGTCATGATCGGCTCGCTGTTCGCGGGAACCGAGGAGTCGCCCGGCGAGGTGTTTTTGTATCAGGGCCGCTCGTTCAAGGCCTATCGCGGCATGGGTTCAGTGGGCGCGATGACCGCAGGGTCGGCGACGCGCTATTTCCAGGGCGACGTGAAGGAACAGCTCAAACTTGTTCCAGAGGGCATCGAAGGACAGGTGCCCTATCGCGGCCCCATCGCGCCGATTCTCTACCAGCTCGCGGGCGGCCTGCGCGCGGCGATGGGCTATGTGGGCGCGCCGACGGTCAGGGAGTTCCAGGAGCGCGCGCAGTTCGTGCGCATCACCAACGCCGGATTGCGCGAGAGCCATGTGCATGACGTCGCGATCACCCGCGAGAGCCCGAACTATCCGACGGGCGTCTGATGCGCTGGGTAAAAAAAATGGGGCCGCGCAACGGCCCCTAAGAGATGGGAGAAAAGTCGAGGAGGAAACATGCTGGTAAAAGTTTCACTGAGAAGTGAGCGCCAGATAAGCGAACAATGAGAGCGTTTGCGCCCGTCTAACTCCTTGCGCCCCTCACTGTTCATAAAAAAACTACGACCAAAGGCGCTTCTCCGCGTCATGCGAATTGATGATGCCGGCGCTTTTTTTGAAGCATGGCTCAAGTATTTGACGAGAGCAGGCTTGGAAAAAGTTGATAGGCTTTTTCGATGAGAACCTGCGCCAATGTTTTGATTTTCGAGCGCTTCTTCTTCCCGATCACATGGGTCGACGTGATCGGGAAGAAGCGCTCTGATGGCGCGCCCTTAAGCTGATGTGGGTGAACAGAGGGCCTCGCGAAGACCCTCCAAATTTAATCTCAAAATGGCTGCTGAAAGAGTCGAGCTCAAAAGGCAGGCTGAAAATTGAGCGGGTAGTATCGAACCCCGAGTTACTGAAGCGTCCGCGGCAATTTCGTCCGCCCCCCCGACGTTCAAGAAAACGTTAAGACCAAACAAAAGGGCCGACATCATCCAAACGGATGAGGCCGGCCCTCAATTCCTTGAAATCAAATGTATACGCTTATTCGCCCCTCGGCGGGTTGAGCGGCGCGAGACCGCCGAGAAGCGCGACCACTTCCGCCTGACGGTTGCATCCGGTTTTCTCCATCACGCCGCGCAGATGCGTGCGCACGGTGTTGCGCGACACGGACTGCTCGGTGGCGATTTCCTCGAGCGTTTTGCCCGCCACGAGGCCGCGTGCGACGCGCGCCTCGGCCGGCGTGAGATCATAGAGCGACTGAACCAGTTCGATCGCCGGCGCCTGCGGCGAACCCACCGGGGTCTCATCACCAGAACCGCCGCGCAACGCACGAAAATGTCGCGCGCCGCGCCGCGGATGGGCACCAGATTGGCGATCATCGGACTTTCGTCTTCGCCGGCCCGGGCGGCGAAGGATTTCGGCGCCCCGACGAGATCGTCGTCGAGCGTGTCCATCGCCTGACGCAGCAGCCCGTCGGCGGAGGCGTCGACGAGCGACACGCGGTCGTGGGCCCGCCAGCGGACATATTTGTTCAGCGCGTTGCTCGGGTCATTGGCGGAGATGACGCGCCCGTCGTCGTCGAGCACGAGCGCCGGGAGGCCGATGAGCGCGAAGGTTTCGCCGGCGACGCGGGCGCGCTCGAGTTGCAGACGGGTGGCGAGGAAGGCGGCGCGCGCGAGGTGCGGCCGCAGTTCGTCGAGCTTGCGGATGACGGACGGCTCGACCGGTCCGCGGTTATGCGCGCGTTCGAGGCAGATGATGCCGGTGTCGCCGGTCGGCAGCGAAATCGCCGTCGCCGCGCTGAACCCCAGCCCGCGGGGCCGCAGGAAGTCGCTGTAGTTGGTGTCGCGCTCAAGCTCCTCGGCCGTATAGACGTCGTCGTCGGTAAGGAATCCCGGATGTCGGCGACTGAACAGCCTGCCGCCGCGCGTGCAGTTGCTCAGCCAGTCGCCGCGCATGAAGTTCTCGACATGTTCGCAGATCGCCGGAGACGCCGTCCAGCGCGAGACTTTTTCGCGCGCCGCGAAAAGCACGCCGCCCTGGGCCTCGGCAAGGTGTGAAAGTTCGTCGAGCACGTCGGGCCACATGTCCGGCGCGAAGGAGCATTCGTAAATGCGATCGATGAGTTCCTGAACCATATTCAATATCTCTAGTTGGCGGTCGCGCTAAAGGCGCGTGCGCTTTGAAATAAACCGTATGCAAACGTGCAGCCGGCCGGATGGTTCCAACCGGCCGCGAATTTGATCAGTGCTTGCCGGCGTCGATGGCGACTCCTTTGCGCTCCTTATGAATATAAGCGACGAGCGCCGTCATCTTCGGGTCGTCGGCCGGAAGCGCGGCCCCCTGCAGCGGGTTTCTGATGCACCAGTTCACCATTTCAAAGAGCTGCGCGACCTTGCCAAGCTGCTTTTGGAATTTTGGATAAGTCTCCGGATGGGTGTTGGCGGCGTTGGGATGGCACTGCGCGCAGGCGACGCCGTTCGTGCCCACAGCGCCACTGGTCCAAAGTTCGCGGCCTTTCTTCGCGACGGAATCAAATTCGCCCTGCCAGCGGTCGACGTCTGTCACCGTGAATTCGTCCGCGAGAGTTGCCGGCGAAAGCAGCACAGCGCTTAAAACAAGCGCAATCGTTAAGCGGCGCATCGTCATTCTCCTTGAGCTAGTAATGCAGCTGCGGCGCCTTGCGGACGATCGCCTCTTGATATCTCTTGTCGACCGGCTTCCCGAGCCTTTGATCGTAGCCGACGACGCGCTCCTGGTTGTCCCACAGCTGATAGCGCGCGGTGACGCGGCCGGAGTTGACGTCGATCATCTGCCAGCCTGTGGCGTCGCGTTCGAAGAAGGGGTCAGCGCGGTTCATCGGAACGGTCAGCACAGGAACATGCGCGCCGGCCTGCGCATAGGTGTCGGGATACGGCCAGGGCCAGGCCGTCGCCATCACCGCGTTGAAGGCGATGTTGCCGATCTGATTATACTGGATCTGGTGCACATGGCCGTAGATCACATTGACCGTCTTGAACGGCTGCAATAGCTCCTGCACCTGCTCGGCGTCGTCGGTCCAGAAATTCCAGCCCTTGTAGATCTTCTGCAGCGGCGAATGCGAGAAGACGATCAGCGGCGTGTCCTTGGACACTTTGCTGAGATCTTCCTTGAGCCAGGCGCGCTGCTTTTCGCCGACCATGAACGGCGAACCGTTCGGATTGTCGAGGCCGGCCATCTCGAGCATGCGCTGCTCGGCCGTCGGCCACCGATGAAACGTCCATTCATCCGTTGTAAGAATCGAATTCAACACGACGAAATGCACGCCCTTGTGATCGAAGCTGTACCACTGCGGACCATAGAGCTTCGACCAATATTCGCCGAGGTCGAGATAATAGTCGTGTTCGCCCATGACGCAGTGGAGCTTGCCCTTCACGTGCGAAAGCATCTCGGCGCCGTGATCGAGCTCCTCCTTCTTGCCGAGCTGCGCGAGATCGCCGCCGAACATGACGAAATCCGCCTCCGGGAGGATCAGATTGGCTTCGGCGACGGCGCGCTTCAGGCCCATGTCCCAGTTGCGCACGAAGCTTGCGCCCTTGATCTGCTGAATGTGCGAATCGGAAATATAGGTGAAGCTGAAATCCTCGCGCGTTCCGCCAAAGGCGAGGCGCACCATGGAGATCGGCAGGGTCGTCAGCGTACCGGCGGCGGCGCCGGCGGCGATCACGCTGCGCCGGGTGATCAGTCTGGTCATGTCCTATCCTCCCTCGCGGCTTCGCGCTTGCGCGGCGACGCCGTTTTCTAGCGTCTTATTTCGTCTGCGCCGTCACAAAAGCGGGGCTCGTCAGCGTCTCAAGGAAGGCGACGAGATCGTCGATCTGCTGATCCTTCAGATCCAGCGGCCGGATGCCGCCCGAGAGATAGGGATTGACCGGCGTCGGGTCGCCGGGACTCTTGCCGCCCTCATTGTAATGTTTGACCACGTCCTTGAGCGTCTTGAGCGAGCCGTCATGCATATAAGGCGCGGTCATCGCGATATTGCGCAGCGTCGTGGTCTTGAAGGCGCCGATTTCGTCGAAGGAATTCGTCACCGCAAACCGGCCGAGTTCGGAGACCTTCGGATCGGCGAGCACGGTCTTGTCGACGGAGGCGCCCGCGGCTTTCGCCTTGAGGAATTCGGCGGCGAGGCGCGGCACGTCGGCTTGAATGCGGTTGATGCCGACGCCGATATTGTGGAACCGGTTGTCGGTGAAGAGCGCCTGCGTCTGTTCGATGGCGTGGCAGGACACGCAGCGTCCCTGACCGACATAAAGGTCGAAGCCGCGCTTGGCCTGATCGCTAATGGCGTTGCGGTCGCCGCCGAAATACCATTTGTCGAAGGGCGAATCGCCCGAGATGACCGTGCGCTCGAAGCTCGCGATCGCCTTTTTGACGTCATCCATCGTCACGTCTCGGCCGCTCTTGCCGAACGCCTTCTTGAAACCCTCGATATAAGCGGGATCTTCGCGAACGATCTTGAGCACCGGCTCGTGATCGGGCAGCCCCATTTCCACCGGATTGACCATCGGGTGCTGCGACTGATCCTCCAGCGAGATCGAGCGGCCGTCCCAGAACTGCGACGTGTAAAACGCCGCGTTGATGACCGACGGGGCGTTGCGCGTGCCGGTCAATTTGTTGTGGCCCTCGGAAACCCGCAACGGACTGTCCGTGAAAGCTTTTTTGTCGTTATGACAGGTCGAGCAGCTCACCGTGCCGTCGATCGAGAAGCGCGCGTCATGGAACAGCTTGTCGCCGAGCGCGACCTTTTCCGGAGACTGCGGATTGTCGGCCGGAACCGGGACTTTCGGCAGGCCGAGCGGCTCGGCCATCGCCCAGCCGCCGGCGGCGAGCAGCGCCACAAGCGGAAGCGAAACAAGCGTCGTCTCAACGGATTTGCGAAACTTAGGAACGCACGCCATGAGCCCCTCCGAGACCGCTCGGCTTCTCGCCGGCTTTGTTTTCACATTAAGTTTGCTCTGCTTTTAGCGGCAGGGCAAGTCATAGCTGTGACGCTCGGCGCGGACGTGAAAGAACTCGCCGGACAAATATTGCGTCGTGGCGAGTAGTGATTGTGCATTGCATTAGAGTGGCGCAATAAATCACCCGATATGGTGCTTGGCCTGTGCTTGACGTTCCGTTCCGGTCCTGCGCTCTTCAAGTCGTGTTCATGCTACACTGGACTGTTTTTAAACAGGTCACTCCCTGGGCGCCCTTCCGCCGACAGCGTGGCTGTGGTAGCTGACGTCCGCAGAGAGGCCCTCCTCGCGGCGCGAAACAGCGCCTCCGCAATCAACTGCAGGAGTAAGGGATGTATTTGACCAGGTTCGCCGCGCTGGCAGCGATTCTGCTGGCGCCGGCCATGGCCGTAGCGGGCGACTTGCGCGCCGACGCCAACGCCATCTTCAAGCCGATCGACGCCGCGAGCGTCGCGAGCGTCGTCAAGAACAACGAGATCACGCCCGCCAAGATCGAACTCGGCGGGAAGCTCTTTTTCGATCCCCGGCTTTCGAAGAGTCAGATCATCAGCTGCAACAGCTGTCACAATCTCGGAACCGGCGGCGTTGACGCCGGCCCGACGTCGATCGGCCACGGATGGGCGAAAGGACCGCGCCGCGCGCCGACGGTTCTCAACGCCGTATTCAACGTCGCGCAATTTTGGGACGGGCGCGCCGTCGACCTCAAGGCGCAGGCGAAAGGCCCGGTCCAGGCCGACGTCGAGATGAACAACACGCCGGCGCAGGTCGAAAAGATGCTGAACAGCATGCCGGCCTATGTCGCGGAGTTCAAGGCCGCCTTTCCCGCCGACCCTAAACCGGTCAGCTTCGACAATATGGCGAAGGCCATCGAGGCGTTCGAGGCGACGCTGACGACGCCGAATGCGCCTTTCGACAAGTTCCTGAAGGGCGACGTCAACGCGCTCAATGACGTTGAGAAAAGAGGCCTGCGGCTTTTCATCGACAAGGGCTGCGCCGCTTGTCACGGCGGCGTCAACATCGGCGGCAACGGCTATTTCCCATTTGGGGTCGCTCAAAAGCCGGGCGTCGAGATTATGCCCGTCGCCGACAAGGGCCGCTCCAAGGTCACCAATGACGTCGCGGACGATTTCGTCTTCCGCTCCGCGCCGCTGCGCAACGTGGCGTTGCGCGCGCCTTACTTCCACACCGGCTCGGTCTGGACGCTGGAAGAGGCGGTCGACCTGATGGCCAAAGACCAGCTCGGCGAGAAACTCTCCGATCAAGACGTCAAGGCGATCGTCGCATTCCTCGGGACTCTGAATGGCGACCAGCCTAAGGCGGTCTATCCGGTGCTGCCGCCGCGCACCAAGGACACGCCGCTTCCGCAGTAGCGCGCCCGAGCGATTGGGCCGCTTGAACACTTAAAAAAGAAGACGGCGCCGTCACAAATTGTGATGTGTCGCCAGCTACATTCTCCGCGCGGCGTTGCGCCGCGCGGAGAAAATCTTTCAATGAAAGCCGTCGGACGGTTCATAATCTCGCTCGTCATTTGTGCGACCGCGACCTGCGCATGCGCCGCGGCGCAGGACCAAGAAAATCCTTTCGCGCGCATTGGCCATATCGTTGTCATTTTCACCGAGAACCGCAGCTTCGACCATGTGTTCGGGCTGTTTCCGGGCGCCGAGGGCGTCAATTCGGCGCAGCACCCGCCACAAGTCGATTTTGACGGAAGCCCGCTGCCCGCGCTGCCGCGTCCCCGATGGGACGATCGCTTCCCGCGACGCTTGCCCAACGCGCCGTTTCGCCTCGAGCCCTATGTCGACGTCGATGGCCACACCATGGACCCGGTGCATGATTTCTATCTCGAGCAGGAGCAGATCGACGGCGGAAAAATGGACCGTTTCGTCGAGGCCTCGAACGCCGGCGCGCTGGTCATGGGCTATTACGATGGTTCGCCGCTGAAACAATGGGCCCTGGCGAAGGAATTCACCCTCGCCGACCATTTCTTTCACGCGGCCTTCGGCGGCTCGATGCTCAATCATTTCTTTCTTATTTGCGGCTGCGCGCCGGTCTTCGACAATCCGGTTGAAATAACGAAAAAGAAATTCGATCCGAAGCTCGACGCCATCAAGGACGCCAAGGGGGCGGCGCTCGTCATTCGCGCCCGACAGCCCGACTCGCCGCGAAACGTGCTCGACGGCCCGCCGCGGCATATGAACCTCGCCCCGCTGACCAAGAAGCTGGAGGCGATTGGCACGCTTCAGCCGGGAAATCCGGTGTCGAAGCATGACAAGACGGAAGCGCAGGAGCGACTCCCGCCGTCGCATTTGCCGACCATCGGCGATCGCATGACCGAGAAGGGCGTCACTTGGGCGTGGTACGCGGGCGGCTGGCGCGACGTCGTCGACGGGCGCCTCAAGCCTTATAGCGAAGGCAAGCCCGACTTTTTTCAGACCCACCATCAGCCGTTCGCCTATTTCGCCAATTACGCGCCGGGCCAGAACGGCCGCAACAACCTCAAGGACGCCGACGAATTCTACAAAGCCATCGACGACGGCGATCTGCCGCAGGTGAGCTTTTACAAGCCGCTCGGCGTGTTCAACGGCCACCCCGACTATTCCGATCTCGCCGCCGGCGACGCCCATGTCGCCGACGTCGTCGCAAGGCTGCGCAAGAGCCCCGATTGGGCCGACATGTTGATCATCGTCACGGCCGATGAAAATGGCGGGTTCTGGGATCACGTCGCGCCGCCGAAAAGGGACGACTACGGTCCCGGCGTGCGCGTGCCGACGTTGATCATTTCTCCCTTCGCCAAGAAGGGCTTCGTCGACAAGACCGTCTACGACACCCTCTCGGTGCTGCGCACGATCGAGCTCCGCTTCGGCCTTGCGCCGCTTTCCGAGCGCGACGCGAAGGCGACGGATCTGCGCAACGCCTTGGCCGCTCCGTGAGCTCCGGTCGATTTCCGTAAGACGGTCTGTCCAATCGGCGAGGAGTCGCCACAAACAGCCACGGTTATGCCAAAAAATTGCTGCCGATGGCGCCACGCTGCTTAAGTATCTGATATATATTGATATTATTCATCAAATCACAGGCGCATGCGTAGTCTTACCCAACCCATAAGTGTGGCTGATATGCTATCCACTAGGGTTGCATTAGCTATTCGATAGATTGTTTTGCTCTATACTAAGGGGTATTGTGAATATTGGGGGTTATTGGAATGTTGCGGCACGCTGAGCTGGGTCTGCGGTCTGCCCGTTGAAGGGGTTGGATTTGGGATTTTGGCTTAGGCGGCGACGTCGGTTTTCGTCCGATAACAACAAGCAGCCGGGTTCTGGGGATTTTGGAATGATTTGCTCGCCTTTGGGCGGGGGATTTTCTGGAATTTTTCGGGAAGGCTGCGGCAAACAAGGGCGGTTTTGCGTGTTTTTAGAAGAAGACGCGCTTTCGCTTTGCTTTACGAAACGAGGACGAAGCGGCTCCGTTGTGGGAGGCGGAGCGATACCGGTCACGCGCAATTCCCTGGGAGCACATTGGAGGAGAAGGGTATGAGCTCAACGACTGACACAGCAGCCCGGGCTGCTGCTGGCACGGAAGCTGTAGTTGACCTGAAGGGCATGTGGATCGGCCTGGCCGTTCTGAACGGGTTCTATCTGGTCGTTCGCATTTACGAGCAGATTTATGGCTGGCGCGCCGGCCTGGACTCGTTTGCGCCGGAGTTCCAGACCTATTGGATGTCGATCCTTTGGACCGAGATTCCGCTTGAGCTGATCTCGGGCATTGGCCTTGCGGGCTTTCTTTGGAAGACGCGCACGCGCGACTTCTCGACTCTGACGGCGCGCGAAGAAATGCGCCGCCTGGTTGTCGAAGTGCAGTGGCTGGTGGTTTACGCCGCGGCCATTTACTGGGGCGCGTCGTTCTTCACGGAGCAGGACGGCACCTGGCACATGACGGTGATTCGCGACACGGACTTCACGCCGTCGCACATCATCGAGTTCTACATGAGCTACCCGATCTACTCGGTGATCGCGGTCGGCGGCTTCTTCTATGCGAAGACGCGTCTTCCGTATTTCGCCAAGGGCTATTCGGTGGCCTATCTGATCGTGGCGATCGGCCCGTTCATGATCATCCCGAACGTCGGCCTGAATGAGTGGGGCCACACGTTCTGGTTCATGGAAGAACTGTTCGTCGCGCCGCTGCATTGGGGCTTCGTGTTCTTCGGCTGGATGGCGCTCGGCGTGTTCGGCGTCGTGCTTCAGCTGCTGATCAACATTCAGCGTCTGATCGGCAAGGAAGGCGTCGCCCTCCTGACCGAGTAATCCGAGACGTCGCCGCCCGCTTCGCGGCGGGCGGCGTCTGGCTCTGAGCTTTTCGCGAAAAACCAGAGAGCTTTTGCCTGTCGCCTTGGCGCGTGGGTTGGCTTGTTGCGGTCGAGCAGGGTCTTCGGGCGCTGGGGTGATCGGGAGCGAAGGGCTTAAAGCGATGCGGTCGGCGGGATCTCCGCCGTCCGGGCGCCGGCGGCGGGAAGGCCTGCCGGAGGCCATAAGGAAAGAACTCGGGCTTTACGAGTTCGAGAAACACCAAGGAGAAGAGTGATGTCACAATCGAAAAGCGGGGGGGCGGTCGGTCCGTTCAACTCCGTCGCCGAGGCGGCGGGTTGCGTTCAGACGGTCGACTGGATGCTTCTTGTTCTTCTGTTCTTCGCCGTTCTTGGCGGCTACCACGTCCACTTCATGCTGACGGCGGGCGACTGGGACTTCTGGGTTGACTGGAAGGATCGTCGTATGTGGCCGACGGTTGTGCCGATTCTCGGCGTGACCTTCTGCGCCGCGGCGCAGGCGTTCTGGTGGGTGAACTTCCGTCTGCCGTTCGGCGCGGTGTTCGCGGCTCTTGGCCTGCTGATTGGCGAGTGGATCAACCGCTACGTCAACTTCTGGGGCTGGACCTACTTCCCGATCAGCCTTGTGTTCCCGTCCGCTCTGATCGTTCCGGCGATCTGGCTTGACGTGATCCTGCTTCTGTCGGGCTCCTATGTGATCACGGCGATTGTTGGTTCGCTGGGCTGGGGTCTGTTGTTCTACCCGAACAACTGGCCGGCGATTGCGGCGTTCCACCAGGCGACGGAGCAGCATGGTCAGCTGATGACGCTTGCGGATCTGATCGGCTTCCACTTCGTCCGCACGTCGATGCCGGAATATATCCGCATGGTCGAGCGCGGCACGCTGCGCACCTTCGGTAAGGACGTTGTGCCGGTCGCGGCGTTCTTCTCGGGCTTCGTCTCGATGATGGTGTATTTCCTGTGGTGGTTCATGGGCCGTTGGTATTCGACGACCAAGATCATCGACACGATCTAAGCCGCGTCGCGGGCTGCGGCGCTGAACGGGCGCCGCGGCGGCCTGCAAGAAAGAAGAGCGGCGGGCTGGACGCTTATTCAAGAGCGAAGGTCCGCTGCGAGAGACAAGACCGGTTGGCGCGCGAGGCGGCGGCCGGGAAGAGGAACCTGGGAGGTTTATCGATGAAAAAGTTCGTCAAGCTCGCCGCGATTGGCGCGGCGGCGGCTGTGGCGGCGACCCTGGGAGCTGTTGCTCCTGCGTCGGCGCACGGCGAAAAGTCTCAGCAGGCGTTTCTTCGGATGCGCACGTTGAACTGGTATGACGTTCAGTGGTCGAAGACGACGGTGAACGTCAATGAAGAGATGGTGCTGTCGGGCAAGATCCATGTGTTCTCGGCCTGGCCGCAAGCGGTCGCCAATCCGCGCGTGTCGTTCCTGAACGCCGGCGAGCCCGGTCCGGTTCTGGTGCGCACGGCGCAGTTCATCGGCGAGCAGTTTGCGCCGCGTTCGGTGTCGCTTGTTCCTGGCAACGACTACGCCTTCTCCATCAACCTTCGCGGACGTCGCGCGGGCCGTTGGCACGTTCATGCGCAGATCAACGTCGAGGGCGGCGGTCCGATCATCGGCCCCGGCCAGTGGATCGAGATCAAGGGCGACATGAAGGACTTCACCGATCCGGTGACGTTGCTTGACGGCTCGACGGTCGACCTCGAGACCTACGGCATCAGCCGCGTTTATGCGTGGCATCTGCCGTGGCTTGCGGTCGGCGCGGCGTGGATCCTGTTCTGGTTCGTGCGCAAGGGCATCATCGCTTCGTATCTCCGTGTCGCCACCGGCAAGGTTGACGAGCAGGTGACCGACGACGACAAGCGGATTGGCGCGATTGTGCTGGCGTTGACCATTCTGGCGACGATCGTCGGCTACGCCGTGACCAACTCGACCTTCCCGCGCACGATCCCGCTGCAGGCGGGCTTGCAGAAGCCTCTGACGCCGCTCGTTACGGACGGCACGGCGGGCGTCGGCAAGGAGCGCGTGACGAGCGAGCTGAACGGCGGCGTCTACAAGGTTCCTGGCCGTGAGCTGACGATCAACGTCAAGGTCACGAACTCGACCTCCGAGCCGCTTCGCCTTGGCGAATATACGGCGGCCGGCCTGCGCTTCCTGAACCCTGACGTGTTCACGACGAAGCCCGACTTCCCGGACTATCTGTTGGCGGACCGCGGTCTGTCGACGGACCCGACGCCGATCGCGCCGGGCGAGACGAAGGAAATCGCCGTGAAGGTGCAGGACGCGCGTTGGGACATCGAGCGTCTGTCTGACCTGGCTTACGACACCGACAGCCAGATCGGCGGCCTCTTGATGTTCTTCTCGCCGACGGGTCGCCGCTTTGCGGCCGAAATCGGCGGACCGGTCATTCCGAAGTTCGTCGCCGGCGACATGCCCTAAGCGATACTGACGAATTGAAACAACAGCCCCCGGCCCAAAAGGCCGGGGGTTTTCGTTTGCGGCCGACCCGCCCCGATCGTCGAGCGGCGTTCGCCGCGCCCAGAAAAATCCCGCGCAGGGCGTTTGCCAAAACAGAAGCCGAGTCCCTGTCGAAGGCCTCGATGCGCGGTGCGTCCTTTCGACGCAAATGATGCGGTCGTTTTTCCTCGCGTCAATTTCTGGCATTTGTCAAAAGTAGGATGAGCGTCCAGCGGCGCTGGCGATGCGATGACATGACAATTGTCGAGCCGCGAACCAAAAATCCGCTATAAAGATCTTGGGCTCAGCAACATTCGCCAACAAGAGCGACTGCCCGGGACTCAATATGGATCGAGGGATGGATATGAAGAATTGGCGTAGCGTTGCAGCTGCTGTTCTTGGCGCGCTTTTTTCTCTGGCGGCGACGGCCCCGCTGCGCGCGGAGGGCGGCGCAGGCCCGGAAGCCATGTCGATGGGCAATATGTGCATGGTCATGTTCGGCTACGACATGATTCACATTACGGCCTATCAACCCGGCAAATCGCGCAGCGAATATTGCGCCGAGATCCCGACCTCCGGACCAACCATTCTGGTGTTCGACATCGAAAATCCGGCGTTTCGCGACATGCCGCTGGAGCTGCGAATCATTCGCGATCCGCTGACGCCGATCACGAAGGACACCGATCTCGAGGCGCTCACCGAAGTTCATCGTCCCGCGACCAAATACACCAAGGGCACTTTCAATCTGGAGCACGACTTCAAGAATAACGGCCATTATATCGGTCTCGTCACGCTAACCCGCCCGGACGGCGCGCAGGAGACGTCCGAATTCAAATTCATGGTGGGCGAAACCTTGTGGGCCTGGGTGCCGCAGATCGCCGGGACCGTGCTCATCGCCGGCATTGTTTTCGTGTATTGGAAGCACACGCATCCCGCCGGCAAGAAGAAGGATGCCGACGCCGCCGCTGTGTCTTGATCGCGGCGACATGCGTAAACATCTCAAAAGCAAAAGGGGCTCAGGCCTCCGGGGAGGGACGCCATGACGAATGACGCCGTGACTAACGCTGACAGAACTTCGCCGGCGCGCGCGCGCCGTTTAGCCGGCTTCGGCTTCCCCGCCGCCGCCGGGGCTTGCGCCAGCGTCATCGTAGCCGCGTTCGGGACGAGCGCGGCGCTCGCGCATTCTTTCCTTGTCGACGCGACGCCTTCGTCAAAGGAACATGTCGCGGCGCCGCCAAAGACCATCAAATTGCGGTTCGGCGGTGGGGTCGAGCCGCCGTACTCGAAGATCACCATAGAAACCCCCGACGGCAAGGTGCTCGCCCAAGGGAACAGCGGCGTTCCCGAAAAGCCGCGCGAATTGTCGGCCAATGCGCCGGAGCTCGCGCCCGGCAAATACATCGTGCGCTACCGCGTGCTCTCCACCGACGGCCATATCGTCGAGGGAAATTACGAATTCACCGTGGACGCGAAGTAAGGCGATCGGGCGCGTGGACCGGCTCGCGGCGACGCCGCGCGACTTGCCGCTCGTTTCTCGAATCTCGCGCGAGCTGAAGAGATGAGCGCCAGAGGATATCGGGCGAAACAAAGATGTATCTCACTCTTGCGGCGATCCGCTTCCTTCTGAGCTTGCCCTCGGCCCTCGCGGTCGGGCTGCTGCTCCTGCCGCGTCTCATCGGCGAGGACGGCGGGCGTTTCAAGCGCGCCGTCGCGGCGCTGGCGCTGGCGCGCGCCGTTTTTGGCTTCGCGCTGCTATATGTCACCGCGCGGGCGATCTTTCCCGCCGATCGACCGATCGAATTCGACACGCTGTGGGAGTTCACCGTCAACACGAGCGTCGGAAACGCCTGGATCGGGACGCAACTGATCGCTTTCCTCTTCGCCGCTCTCGCGGCGGCGCGCCTCTTCGTCGCTTCGGAAGCGCTCGATCGGGTGACGCTGTGGATCGGCGTCGCCCTCATCGCCGCCGTTTCCGTGACCGGCCACGCCATCGACGACGGCTTGCCGCGGTGGACGCAGGCGAGTTTCCTCCTCCACACAGCTGCGGGCCTGACCTGGCTTGGCGGCTTGCTTGGCCTCGTCTGGTGGATGTTCACGGCGCGCGGCAAACCGCCGGAAGTGGCGGCGCGGCTTGCCGAACGCTGGTCGTTCGTCGCAAAGGTCGCTATGGCGATCGTCGCCGTTACGGGATTTGCGATCGCCTGGGAGAACGTTGGAAGCATCCCGAACATGCTGGCGACGCCCTATGGCCGGCTGCTCACGCTGAAGCTCGTCCTTCTGTGCGCCGTCCTGCTCGCGGCGCTGGCGCTCGCGCGCTACATCACGCGCCGGCCCGAAGGCGAATTCAACGTCGGCTGGTACAGCAAGGTCGGCGCGGGCGAGTCGGTCTTTGCGCTGGCCCTGCTGTCGATCGCCGGCTACATCGCGGTCATCACGCCGGCCTCGCATGAAACCATTCTCTATTGGCCGTTGCCGTTTCGCCTGTCCTACATCGCGACATGGGGACAGAACCCAGCGATGTTCAGCCCGATCTGGTGGTGGGGGATCGCCGCCGTCGCGCTCGCAATCATAGCGGCGCTGATCTGGTGGACGCCGTCGACTCGCCAGTATCGTCTCTATGCGACGCCAGCCATTTCCGCCGCGGCGGCGATTTCGCTCGCCGTGTCATTTGCGACGGAAGCCTATACGGACACATACGACGATCCAACGCAGGACTACACTGCGGAATCGGTTTCGCGCGGGCTGACGCATTTTCAGGAGAACTGCGTCGGTTGCCACGGCGGGCAGGGCGAAGGCAATGGTCCCCTCGCCAAGGACCTCAAGAATCAGCAGGGACTCCCGGTTCAGCCCGCTGATCTGACGGCTCCGCATGTCGGCACTCATACGATTGGCGACATTTTCCACTGGCTGACTCATGGCGGACAAAGCGGCGTCATGCCCGCCTTCGCCGAGCAGCTCGACGTCGACGACCGCTGGGACGTCATCAACTTCCTGCTGATGATGTCCTACTCAAACCGCGCGCGCTTCATGAGCGCTCAGCCCATGATTCAGTGGCTGATCGCGCCCGATTTCGCCCTGATCGATCCAGAGGAGAATGCAACGTCTCTCTTTAAGCTGCGTGGCGTTCCAACGCTGATCTCCTTTGCGCGCTGCGCGTCGCCAAACGGCGATCCGACGGCCCGCGCGACAAGCGTGAAGATCGCGCATGACGCCGCCAAGGCCGCCGGCGTGAACCAGGTGACGATCTATGACGCGGCCTGCCCGCAGGAGGCGAAAGGTCGAGAGGCTGTTCATCCCAAGGCGGTGGAGACCGCCTATTCGGTGATTAATCGCTACCCCAATGAAACGCCCTCCGAGGAGATCGAAGAGGCGCATTTCCTCGTGGATCGTTCCGGCTACATTCGGGCGCGTTTCCGCAGCTTCGCGCCCGACGACGGGAATGCGCAGAGACTATCTGGACTCGCCGCCGAATTCGCGCGTGAACCCTTGATCGAGATCAGCCTGCATTCGCATTAGCGCGCCATATTGTCGCAAGCGCAAACGAGGCGCGAGCCTATCGGAGCGGCGCGTCCTTCGTCATGATGCCCGCAGGCCGGCGAGAGCAAGGTCCGGCGCAATGGGAGAAGCGAGATGCTGAAGCGGCGTGAATTTTTGCTGACTGGCGGGACTCTGCTCACCGGGACGGCGCTCGGGCTCTTCGCCGGGCGCGGTTCCGCGGCGGCGCATGAATACGACGTCGGCAATCTGAAAGTGGAGCATCCTTGGCTTCGCGCCCCCGTCGACGGCGACAACAAGGCGCAGTTCTATGCAATGCTGCACAATAATGGCGCGACGCCTGACAAGCTCATCGCCGTCAAGTCGGAAAAATTCGGGAAGGCCGAGATCCACGGCGATCCCAAGAAGCTCGACCTCATCACGCCTGTCGTCCTGCCGCCCAAGTCGAAAGTCACGCTCGCGCCTGGCGGCGTCTATGTGACGCTTTTGGACATCAAGAAGCATCTTGAGGTGGGCTGGGGCCTGGAGATGACGCTCGTCTTCGAAAAGGCCGGCGAAGTGGTCATTGACGCGGCGATCGATGCGCCGGACGCGGCCCATGCCCATGACGCCGAAGCGATGGAGCGCTGGCAAAAGGCGCATGGCCAGGACTCCGCCGGGCCCAAGGAGGGCGGCGACGCGCATCACGAGCACCATCACATGGAAAAGAAGTGATCGCGGGCTAGAGCGCTTCCCGATCACATGGAATCATGTGATCGATAAGGAATCGCTCAAAAGCAAAATGTTGGAGCAGGTTCTCATCGAAAAAGTCTATCAACTTTTTCGGAACCTGCTCTAAGATGGTCTTGTCGGCGTTGACGCAATCAAAAACCGGCCGCTTGAAAAGCAGCCGGTTTGGAACCCGTCAAAAAGATTGCGCGCGTCAGAAGACGCGCGCCTTGCTTGCCGCTTGCAAATTTGCGGAGATTAGCGGTCGATCGTAACCAGTCGCCCGGCGAAAACGCCGCCGTCGGTCGCAACAGGCGTGGCCTTCTGCGCGGGCGAGCCGATCGGGAGGGCGAAGCCGAGAACGAATGCAGCCATCGCCATGGCGGCGACCAGCAGCAGTGAAACGCGAAACTGGCGACGCGCCGAATCCCGGTCGAAGCTGCGCGTGAAGGCGGGCTCCATCTGATCTTCAAATTTGTCAACGAGCGACATTTTCCCTAATCCTCTCGCATTCGCCCTTGTGTAACGCTTGACCTCTCCCCAAGGCCCGCGCGCGATTAACTCGCGTCGCCGCGTTCTCAAGACAGAAACGAGGATGGGCTGAAAAAGTTGCATCATTCTTCAGAAATTTTATAAATTTTTAAGAAGTGCGTGAAACGGAGTTAACACTTGTCAATATTGATTTGATCAAGTTGAGCCAAAGCTCAGTCGCCGATTCGGGCTATTTGATAAAAGACGATTGTTTTTCATAGGAAAACACCGACACCCAGCTTGGCTGACAATCACGCCGGCGCGTCGCGCGGCGGCGCGGCGATCGCGCGCCCCCCGCGAGGCGGTCGCAAGTCTTCATCAACAATAGACCCATGCGGTCCTGCGGCCGCGTAAATCCCGTTGCGACGCTACGCCGCGCAAATTATGGTGCGGCGCACTATCCCCTCCGCAGGAACTCGACTCCAATGACCTTCCTCGCCAACGCCCTGTCGCGCGTGAAGCCCTCGGCGACGATCGCTGTGACGCAGAAAGCCCGGGACTTGCGGGCGCAGGGCCGCGAGGTGATCAGCCTCTCCGTCGGCGAACCGGATTTCGACACGCCCGCGCACATCTGCGCCGCCGCGAAAGCGGCGATCGATCGCGGCGAAACCCGGTATCCGCCAGTGCTTGGCATTCCGCCGCTGCGCGAGGCCGTGGCGAAAAAATTCAAGCGTGAAAACGGCTTGGACTACAAGGCGTCGGACACGATCGTCGCGACGGGCGGCAAGCACATCCTGTTCAACGCGTTTCTTGCGACGCTCAATCCCGGCGACGAAGTGATCGTTCCGGCGCCTTACTGGGTGAGCTACCCGGAGATGGTGGCGATCTGTGGCGGATCGACCGTCTTCGTCGAAACACGGATGGAGGACGGCTTCAAGCTTCAGCCCGAGGCGCTCGAGCGCGCCATCACGCCCAAGACCAAATGGCTCGTGCTCAACTCTCCGTCGAACCCTTCGGGCGCGGCCTACGCATACGATGAAATGAAGAAGGTGACGGACGTCCTGCTGCGCCATCCGCAGGTGCATGTCCTCACTGACGACATCTACGAGCACCTCGTCTACGGCGATTTCAAATTCGTCACGCCGGCTCAGGTCGAGCCGGCGCTCATGGAGCGCACGCTCACCATGAACGGCGTCTCCAAGGCCTATGCGATGACCGGCTGGCGCATCGGCTACGCCGCGGGGCCCAGCGCACTGATCAAGGCCATGGACCTGCTCCAGGGTCAGCAGACGTCGGGCGCCTGTTCGATCGCGCAATGGGCGGCGGTGGAGGCCCTTGAGGGGCCGCAAGACCATCTGGCCGTCTTCCGCAAGGCCTTTGAGGAACGGCGCGACCTCGTGGTCTCCATGCTCAACCAGGCGAAATATTTGAAATGTCCGACGCCGGAAGGCGCTTTCTACGTATTTCCGTCCTGCGCCGACGCCATCGGGCGCAAGACCCCCGACGGGAAGGTCATCGAAACCGACGAGGACTTCGTGACCGAACTCCTGGGAACGCAGGGCGTCGCCGTGGTGCAAGGCTCGGCGTTCGGCGTCGGTCCTAATTTCCGCGTGTCCTACGCCGCGTCGAACGCGTTGCTCGAAGACGCCTGCCGAAAGATCCAGGCGTTCTGCGGCAGCCTCGTCTAATCCCACAATGCATTGCGCATTGCGCCCGCCGCTCTAAACTGACGCCCAGCGCGTCAGGCGGCGGGCCGTGGGCGAGTGGCTTCGCCAGGAGAGCGACGTCTCTCGGCCCGGAGAGCGCGGAACTCAATTGCGAGCCCGTGGGTCTTCGGCCGACGGACTCACGCTCTTGCGGAGACCTGCACCATGACGATTTTCGCTCTCCTTCTGCTTGCTCTCGTCAGCGCGCTGATCGCCTACATCTCCTTTCTGCCCGATAAATTCCGCATCGCCCGCTCGATCGTGATCGACGCGCCGCCGGAGGTGGTTTTTCGCCACATCAACGACTTTCACAATTGGGGCGACTGGTCGCCCTGGGCCAAGCTCGACCCCAATATGAAGGAAGAATATGAAGGGACGCCGCAGGGCTATGGCGCGATCTATTCATGGTCCGGCGACAAGCAGGTCGGCGTCGGTCAGATGGAAATCGTCGAGAGCCGCCAGGGCGAGCGCGTCGGCATCAAGCTCGAATTCAAGAAACCGTTCAAAGCCAAGCACGACGTGCAGTTCAATCTCAAGCCCTTGGGCGAGAACGCCACGGAAGTCACCTGGGCGATGTCCGGCCACCACGAATTCGTGGGCAAGGCGATGCATAAATTCTTGAACATCGACAAGAAGGTCGGGGCGCAATTCGATCGCGGCCTCGCGGACCTTAAGCGAGTCGTCGAGTCGCAGCCGAAAATCGCCGCTGATTGACGGCGCCGAGCGGCCTATAGGCGCCGTGAAAGAAGCCGCTGATGCTTTTTGGCTTGCAGATCGCCGCGATCACCAGCGTCGCGCTATGCGTGATTCCAGCGGGCGCGCATTTTTTCGAGCGCGCCAACAAGATGGCGCTATCGCCGGCCGTATATATGAGCGTTCAGCAGATCTACGCCGGCTGGGCCTATTTCGGCATCGCCGTCGTCCTCGCATTATTGACGACGTTGGCGCATACCATCGCCGTTCGCCGCAACCGGATCGCCGCGGTGCTCTCGTTCGCCTCCTTCGTAACGCTCACCGGAACGCAGGCGATCTTCTGGACATGGACCTATCCCATGAACGTCGCGACGCAGAATTGGACCAAGATGCCGCCGGCGTTCGAGGCGGCGCGACGTCAATGGGAAGATTCGCATGCCGTGGCGGCCGTGCTCGCCTTCGCGGCGCTCTTGCTGCTTGCCGCCTCGGCGCTTATCCACAACGCAAAAAATGCGCGGCGCGCGAATGAGGCGCACCGCGCGAAATGACGTGACGCTACGCCGCGTCGAACATTTCCTCGACATGTTCCCAATTGACGAGATGGTCGAGAAACGCCTTCAGATAGTCGGCGCGGCGATTGCGATAGTCGATGTAATAGGAGTGCTCCCAGACGTCGGCGACGAGGATCGGCGCGGCGCCATGAACGAGCGGATTTTCCGCGTTCGGCGTCTTGCGCACGGCGAGCTTTCCATCCTTCGCTTCGAGCCACACCCAGCCCGAGCCGAATTGGCCGAGGCCTTCCTTCTGAAATTCTTCGCGGAATTTATCGACCGAGCCGAAGGACTCGATGATCGCCTTCTCGACCTTGCCGGGAATGGCGCCGCCGCCGTTCGGCTTCATCCACTTCCAATAGTGGTGATGGTTGAAATGCTGGGCGACGTTGTTGAAGATCGGCGTGTTGCGATTGTAGGCGGTGACGATCACTTCCTCAATCGGCTTGCCTTCGTATTCGGTGCCTTTGACCAGATTATTGGCGTTCGTGACATAGGTCGCGTGATGCTTGTCGTGGTGATATTCGAAGGACTCGCGGGAAAGATAAGGCTGCAGAGCGTCGTAGGGATAAGGCAGATCTTCCAGGGTGAAGGACATAATTCTCTCCTGAATACGTTAGACGAGCGTAGCCTGTCAGCCTCAGCTGCACGCGCTTAACTAAACCCGCGCGCCTCGTGCGGCAATATCGCGAGATCCCGAACGGCGCAGCTATGTTCGCTTTGTAGCGACAAAAAGCATGGCCCGTCGGCGACCGAGCCATGCTGCAATCTTCGGGCCGCTTGCTTAGGCGATTGCGTCGCCCGCTTGCGTCTTCTTCTTTGCGCCTGCGCGCAGCATCCACCACATCAGGCCGACAAGCGAGAAGAAGCCGACGGCGTAGAGGATATATTCGATCAGTCCCCAGAAGGTGTAGAGCCCCACCGAGAAGGGAAAGCGCGAGACCCATTCATTGCCAAGATCGTCGCGCACCGTGACGATTCCGACATAACGACCGGCATCCTTGAAGTCGTGCTCGAAGGTCATGGTGCCGTTGCGATAGACCTTCGGCTCGATAAAGGCGACGGTGACCGCATCGAGGTTGGCCTTTTCCTTCTCATCGCCGACATCCTTAACGATGCGGACGCCGATCGCCATGTCGCGCAGATCAGGCGAAACCGCGGTGAGCGCAATGACGGTCGGCCCGGTCTTGGCGATGTCCTCGCAAAACTCCGCTTCTTCTCCCGAGCGCTGATAGCCGATGAAGTGCATTGTGTTCGGACCGATCCGCAGCACGCACTCGTCTTGCTCGAGCATCACGCCGCCATGCGCGAAAGCGGCTGATGGCGCGACGAAAAAAGCCGCGGCGGCAACCACCGCGCCGGCCATCAGCCCGCGCACGCCAGTTACACTTGTCATCTACGCTTCTCCCTCGATTGCCGACGTTCATTCGGCCGGTTTTCGGCGCGCGCTTCCGTCGCACGCGCGCGTCGACGCTGTGACGATGACGTTTGTATTGATTGAGGGAATTACGATGTGACAGCATGCCGCATCTTTATATACTGCTATATTATTGAAAATAAACGATAAAAATAATTCCGTGGCGGGCGTGGCAGATAACTCCAACCACTACATATTGATGTTATATGTAGCAACATACATATATCTTGTTAGAATTTTCCGGCGGCGCGGCGCGCGCGTTAAAGTATTCGCGCATCTATTCGCGGGCCTCGTCGGGGATTTGCGTTCTATGGCGGTCGGCGCGGCCTGTGATAGGTTCCGGCCCGGACAATCACCGAAGGATGGCGATGAGACGATACGGCCTGGGCGTCATTTTTCTCGGGCTCGCGCTTGCGCTCTGCGGCGCCTATGGCATGTGGTCCGGCTGGGATTACATTCAGCTCGAGCGTGGTTGGAGCCTGTTCATCGGCGGCGCCACGGCGGTCTCTGGCGGCGTGGTGACGATGGCGCTTGGTCGCGCGATCGGCGTTTTGGGCCGCATCGCCGACAAGGTTCCGGCGATGCAGGCGAGCGCGACCGCGGATCTGGTTGAAGACGCGCCGGCGCCGCAACAGCAGCAGCAGCCTGTCGCCGCCACGCCGCCGCCGAAGCCGCCGGTTGAGGTCGACCGCTATATGACCGCCGGATCGGTATATGTGATGTTTTCCGACGGTTCAGTCGAAGTGCAGACCAACGGACTCGCGCGGCGCTATTCTTCGCTTGCGGCTTTACGCGCCGACACGGGCGTCGGCGGCGGGTGACGCCCACTCAATTGCGCGCCGCGCGCCACATCAGGAACAGCGCCGCGTCGCCCGGCAGGCCGTCGGGAAAATCGATGATTTGCGCCGCGATACGAAAGCCGCGCGGGTGCAGTTCATTGCGCCAGCGATGAAAGACGTCGGCTGGCTCGCCGCGCAGAGTGGCCGGCCAATTGGGGTCTGGCGCATTGATCGCGCGGCCGCCGTCGGCGCAAAGCTGCGACGGAAATCTGATGAGCAGATGTTCGGTGAGGCCGCTCGCCGCGCTGCGTCGCGCCTGCTCGATCATTTCGCGCCATTGCGGGTCCGTCAGCCGCTGGCTGGCGAGATCACGAATGCGCTGCTCACGCAGCTCGGCGGCCATCCGTCGCCGCTCGACGCGTTCGAGGTCGAGCTGACGCTCATGCGCCGCGACGAGTTCACGAAATTCCTGCGCCGTCGCGACGGCGCAGCGATCGCCTGTTTGCTGCGGAAGGGAGATCAGCGGACGACGCCGATGCGCCTCCAAAGCCATGGCGGTAAAGCCTCCCGCCATCGCTTCCATGACTTCCTTTCGCAGCACGAGTCCGATGATCTTGTGCCCTTCAACGACGGGAATGCGTTTGAGGCTGTGGCTCTCCATAATTCGCGCGATGTCGGGAACTTTGGCGACGTCGGAAATTGAAATCGCCGGCGACGTCATCACTTCGCGCAACGCGCGACCATTTGCGTGAAATGCCGGTTTAGGCCTGTTGCGCAGCAGAAATTCCGGAATGGCGCCAAGGTCGGGCAGGGGGTGCGGGCCCGCCTGTTCGAGATTGCTGCGCGTCACGATTCCGATGGGCGCCAGCTCCTCATCGACGACCGGCACGGCGCCCAGCCCGCATTCAGCGAGAAGCTTCGCGACGTAATCGAGATCCGCGTCCGCCGTCACATAAGGAAAGTCGCTGTTCATCAGATCGCGCGCGATCATGCCGCCGTCTCGCCTCTCGATCCCGTTGCGCTCAGTCCGACAGTTCGATCGTCACCGGCACGTGGTCAGACGGTCGGACCCAGCTGCGCGCGTCGCGCAGCACGTCCAGACGTTCCAGCCCGCCGCCAAGCGCCTCGCTCACCAGAATATGATCGAGCCGGCGTCCCCGGTTCGACGCCGCCCAATCGGCGGCGCGATAGCTCCACCACGTATAAAGCTTTTCGTCCGCGGGGACGAAATGGCGCATGGCGTCGATCCAAGCGCCCGCCTGTAGCACCGCGGTCAGCTTCTCGACCTCGACTGGGGTATGGCTCACCACTTTCAATAACGCCTTGTGGCTCCAGACGTCATGTTCGAGCGGCGCGACATTTAGGTCTCCGACCAGCACCACGCGGCCGCGCGCGACCCCTTCGGCGACGATCCAGTCGCGCATTTCATCGAGAAAATCGAGCTTGTGCTGAAACTTCGGATTGATGTCGACGTCGGGCTCGTCGCCGCCGGCCGGCACATAGAAATTATGCAGCGATATTGGGCCGCTCCGGGCGTCAATTTCCACGCAGATGTGACGCGCGTCGCCCTTTTCGCAGAAATCGCGCTTCTCGACGAAACGTAACGGCCGCTTCGAAAGGACGGCGACGCCGTGGTAGCCCTTCTGGCCGTTGATCGCGATGTGCTCATAGCCCAGCGAATGGAGATCCTTCATCGGGAATTCGGCGTCCCGACATTTCGTCTCCTGCAGACAGAGCACGTCCGGCGCCCGGCTCTTGAGAAAATCGGCGACCAGCGGCAGGCGCAGCCGCACGGAATTGATGTTCCAGGTGGTGATCTTCAGGCTTGCTGCTTTCAATGCGGATCAGCTCTTGGTCTTGTCGCCGAAGAGGAAAGGCGCGACGTCCCTGACGCCCGGCTGCTTCTCGGCGATGAAGGGCGTCGGTCGGCAGACGGCCATGGCGGAAAGGCCGACTCGCGCGGTGAGAAGGCCATTCAATACGCCTTCGCCGAGCTTTGCCGAAATGCGTGCGGCGATGCCGTGGCCGAGCGCCTGCTGAAGGATAGAATCGCCGACCGCCACGCCGCCGGTGATCGCGAGATGCGCGCCGACCGAGCGGGCCAGCTTGAAGAAACCGAGCAGTCCCGGCTTGCCGCCGTAAATCTCCGCGATTTTTCGCATCAGCACGATCGCCTGGCCGACGACGAAAAGAACGTCCAGCAGCGCGCGCGGGCTGATCGCCGTGACGACGGACACGCGTTTGGCGGCGCCGGCGATCTCGCGCCGCGCTTCTTCGTCCAGGGGCGCGACGAGATTACGTTCGGCGAGCGTGATCAGATCACGTCCGTCGATGATCCGTTTCAAATAGTCGTTGAGCAGCGCGCGCGCCCGGCCGGTGTCCGGACGATCTTCATAGAGCTTGCAAAGTTCGCCGACGCGCTCGCGCGCAGCCTTGCCGTCATCGCTCGCATGCGCCTCGGCCAGCGCGGCATGTAGCTTGGCGATACGATTCTGCCGGCCGATGGCGCGAAACTCGCGCGTGATGGAGATGAGGGCGGCGACGGCGGCGAGACCCGCAAGGCTCAATCCCACCATGCCGAGAAGAGCGGAGCGCTGGAACAGGTCTTCGACGAACCCCCATATCCAGAGCGTGAAGGCCAGCGACATAAGCCCGCTGACCGCCGACAAAAAGACGCCGCCCCATGAGAAAACGTAGCGGCGCAGCATGCCGTCGGCCTGCGCCGCTTCGACGGCGGCCTCATCGCCGGTCAGGCCGTCCGCGAACTGGGCGGCCTCGAGCGCGAAAGCGTCGAATTCCGCTTCGACGACCTCGATAGACGGCCTCCCGGCGTCGTCGGTCTGCGTCGTCGGCTTGGCGGTGACCGTCTGGTCGCCTTCGAGGCGAAAAGCCCGTGGGCGCGGCCTGCGTTGCTCAGTCATTTTATTCCTGATTTTGGCCTTCTTACCGCCTCGCGTCCGAAAATGCGACGCGCGGATGTGTCGCCCGAGCCTCCAGAGAGCGATTTCAATTAAAAAAGGCGCCCACAAGGCCTCGACGGCCGTCCTGAAATATAGGCGGGCGTCGCGGCTGAAAACGCTTATTGCGGCGCGATAGCGCCTCCTTTAGCATCCTGCGGCCTTTCGCTGTCGAGAAGTATCGCGTTTTCACAGATGAACTCCATCCTTTACGACATCGTCGCCCTTGCGATCGGCTATTTGCTGGGCTCCATTCCCTTCGGTCTCCTGCTCACGCGCCTTGCGGGCACGACGGATCTGCGCGCGATTGGCTCCGGCAATATCGGCGCAACCAATGTGTTGCGCACCGGTCGAAAGGATCTCGCCGCGGCGACGCTGCTGCTGGACGGGCTGAAAGGCGCGGCGGCGGCGCTCATCGGCGCCTCGCTTTCGCCCGAAGGGGGCGTGATCGCCGGGCTTGCAGCGTTCATCGGCCATGTCGCGCCGGTCTGGCTGCAGTTTAAGGGCGGAAAGGGCGTCGCGACGTTCCTTGGCGTGCTCTTCGGGCTGAGCTGGCCGACGGCGTTGATTTTCTGCGCCGTCTGGCTGTCGGCGGCGGCGCTGTGGCGTTACTCGTCGCTCGGCGCGCTGACCGCGAGCGCGGCGGCGCCAGTGGTCCTGTTCATGCTCGGGCACGGCGGCGAAGCCTTCGCCGTCGCGGCGATGGCCGCAATCGTCTTCTACCGGCATCGAGAGAACATCGCCCGTCTGCGCGCCGGCACTGAAACGCGCATAGGGCAGAAGGCGTGACCGAGGCGTCGCCAGGTCGGCTGAGCGAGGAGCAGCTCGTCGACTGGCTGAGGCTCATCCGCAGCGAAAATGTCGGACCGCGCACATTCAGGCAGCTCATCAATCGTTTCGGCGGCGCCGGCGCGGCGTTGGACGCGCTGCCGTCCCTCGCCGCGCGGTCCCTGCGCGGTCGGACCATCCGCATCGCCACCCGCGAGGAAGCGCTGCGCGAGATCGAGGCGGCGGGCGCGCTCGGCGTTCGCTTCGCCACCACGGGCGATCCGGACTATCCGCCGCTGCTGCGGGAAATCGCCGATGCGCCGCCGCTGATCGCAATGCGCGGCGTTTCCTGGACGGCGCAGCGCGACGGCGTGGCGATTGTCGGTTCGCGCAACGCTTCGGCCGCAGGTCTCGCCTTCGCCGAACGGCTCGCGCGCAGCCTCGCGCTTGAGAATTACGTCGTCGTCTCAGGCCTCGCGCGCGGCATCGACGCCGTCGCGCATCGCGCTACGCTCGATACGGGCACGATCGCCGTGCTCGCCGGCGGCCATGCGCGACCGTATCCGGCCGAGCATGCGCGTCTCGTCGAAGAGATCGCCGAGAGGGGATTGATCGTCTCTGAAATGCCGCTCGAATGGGAGCCGCGCGGCCGCGATTTTCCGCGCCGAAATCGCATTATTTCCGGGCTGAGCCGCGGGACCATCGTCGTCGAGGCGGCGCGGCGTTCCGGCTCGCTGATTACGGCGCGTTTCGCCAACGAGCAGGGGCGAGAGGTCTTCGCCGTTCCGGGTTCGCCGCTGGATCCGCGCGCCGAAGGCGTCAACGATCTCATTCGCCAAGGCGCGACATTGTGCGCGCGCCCCGAGGACGTGATTTCGGTGCTTGCCGAAAACGCGGGGACCGCGCCGCGCAAGACTCTCTTTGACGACGACTCTCTCGAAGGACAGGATCCTCTGATCGACGAACTGGATCTTTTCGCCGGCCTCGACGGTTCGGCGTTCGAGGAAAGAGCCGCTCCCAAACAATTCTCGCCGCCGAGCGCGCCAGCAGACTACGTCGCCGATCTTGACGCGCGCCCGCGAGGCGACGAGTCGCCGCAGCGCGACGCGCATGCGGTCATCCTGTCCCTGCTCGGGCCTGCGCCGATCGCGATCGACGATCTCATCCGCGTCGCCGGATTGACGGCGCGCGAGGTGCAGGGAGTCCTCATTGAGCTCGACATTGAGGGGCGCTTGCAGCGTCATGGCGCGAACAGCGTTTCCCTCATATTCAACTATAAATTGTAAATCAAGCCGAGCGATCGATGGAATAGCCGCCAAGCTCGCGGGCCCGCATGTCCGCCTCGGCGCGGGCGAGGTTCAAGAAATAGCAGAGCATGGGCATGTCGCAGCGGCTGGCGAGTTTCGCCATTTCGTCTGACATATCAGCGATGTATGACGCGATTGACGCCGCTTCCTCATTGGCTTTGGCACTCTCCGCGGTCGTTCCAGGGGTCTCGCTGCAATCTTTCTTGGAACCATCCGGCCGGGGCATCGCTGTCAGTCTCCACGGACCACGAGGCAGGTTAAAAATAGGGTAAACATCAGACTTTCTTATATTTTTCTTCCATTACGCCTATCCCGTGTCAAGAACAAAATTCTACCAAAAGTTGTAATGCAGCGATCAGGCCACTACAGACGTTTCAACCGGTCGAGCGCGCCCTGCAGGATATAGGCGGCCGCCATTCGGTCGACGACTTCGGCCCGTTTGGCGCGCGAGGCGTTCTGCGCGATCAATTCGCGCGTTACGGCCGCGGTCGACAGGCGCTCGTCCCAGAAGGCGAAAGGCAGCGACGCGAGCTTCGAAAGATTGCGCATGAAGGCGCGCGTCGCCTGCGCGCGCGGCCCTTCGGTGCCGTCCATATTGAGCGGCAGCCCGACGACCAGCGCGCAAATATCGAAATCGGCCGCGCGGTTGAGCAAGGCGGCGGCGTCCTGAGAAAACTTCACTCGCCCGATCGTATCGAGCGGCGACGCGAGCCGCCGCTCGACGTCTGAAAGCGCCAATCCGATGGTTTTGGTCCCGAGATCCAATCCCATCAGCCGGCCCTTCGGCGGCAGAAGCGCCGCCAGTTCTTCAAGGGTCGTCGCGCGCATGGTCACCGCGATTGGGCTAGCACGCCGTGGCCGTTTCGCATACTCAACTGGCCCCGCGCGTCCGCTTTTTCCCTCCGCGATCGCCTCGCAACATTGCGCCGCGAAAGGCCAGGCGCTATAGCGCCCGTCGAGACCTTTCTTGCGGAGCCCTAGATGTCCGTTGATTCCGCGACCGTCCGCCGGATCGCCCATCTCTCGCGCATCGCCATCGAGGACAGCGAGGTCGAGCGCCTTCGTGGCGAACTCAACGCCATCCTGGCTTTCGTGGAGACGCTGAGCGAGGTCGATGTCGACGGGGTCGAACCGTTGACCTCCGCTTTGCCGATGCAAATGAAGAAGCGCGCCGACGTCGTGACCGACGGCGGCATCGCTGACGAGATTCTCGCCAACGCGCCTTTGCGAGAGGATCATTATTTCGTCGTGCCCAAGGTGATCGAATAGCGCGTGTCGCGCCGGCGCCGGCATGCGGCGGCCTCAGATATGCCGCGCATGCGGCGGCCTCAGATATAAAGGGACAAATGTCCGACCCTACGCATCTTTCATTGGCCGAGGCGCGCGACGCTCTCAAATCCAAACAGCTCTCCGCCGTTGAACTGGCGCAGGCGCACATCGACGCAATCAGCAAATCGCGCGCGCTGAATTGCTTCATCACGGAGACGCCGGAACGCGCGCTGGCGCAGGCGCAGGCGAGCGACGCCCGCATCGCTAGCGGCGACGCGCGCCCGCTCGAGGGTCTGCCGCTCGGCATAAAGGATCTCTATTGCTCCAAAGACGTGCGCACGACGGCGGGAAGTCGAATTCTCGACGGCTTCACGCCGACATATGAATCGACGGTCTCGGCAAATCTGCTGCGCGACGGCGCGGCGATGCTCGGCAAGCTCAATCTCGACGAATTCGCGATGGGGTCGTCGAACGAAACGAGCGCCTTCGGCCCCGTTGTTTCGCCATGGCGCCGCGCCGCCGATCCCGACGCCAAGATCGTGCCGGGCGGTTCTTCGGGGGGCTCGTCGTCGGCGGTGGCCGCGCGTCTTTGCCTTGGCGCCACGGCGACGGATACAGGCGGCTCGATCCGCCAGCCCGCCGCCTTCACGGGAACTGTCGGCGTCAAGCCGACCTATGGCCGCTGCTCGCGCTGGGGCATCGTCGCCTTCGCCTCGTCGCTGGATCAGGCGGGTCCGATCACGCGCACCGTGCGCGACGCGGCGATCATGCTCAAGTCGATGGCCGGCCACGATCCGAAAGACACGACCAGCGTCGACGCGCCTGTGCCCGACTATGAAGCCGCCGTCGGCGCCTCGGTAAAGGGACGCCGCATCGGCGTGCCGAAGGAATATCGCATCGATGGCATGTCGGCGGAGATCGCCGCTTTATGGGATCGAGGCGCCGCTTGGCTGAAGGACGCGGGCGCGGAGATCGTTGAAATCTCCCTGCCGCATACGCGCTACGCCTTGCCGACATATTACATTATCGCGCCGGCTGAAGCCTCGTCCAATCTCGCGCGCTATGATGGCGTGCGGTACGGGTGTCGCGAGCAGGGCCGCGACGTCAGCGAAATGTACGAGAAGACGCGCGCAGCGGGCTTTGGTCCGGAGGTGCGGCGGCGCATCATGATCGGCACTTATGTGCTCTCCGCCGGCTATTACGACGCCTATTACGTCCGTGCGCAGAAAGTCCGCAGCCTGATCAAGCGCGACTTCGACGAAGCCTTCGCGTCCGGCGTCGACGCCGTCCTGACGCCGGCGACGCCGTCGACCGCCTTCGCGTTGGGAGAGAAGGGCTCGGCCGATCCTGTCGAAATGTATCTCAACGACGTGTTCACCGTTACGGTGAACATGGCCGGTCTTCCCGGCGTCGCCGTTCCGGGCGGCCTCGCGGCGAATGGCTTGCCGCTCGGGTTGCAGCTCATCGGCAAAGCATTCGACGAAGAGACGCTGTTCTCTCTTGCTGCGGCGATCGAACAGGCGGCGCCCAAGATCGAACTTCCGCAGCCATGGTGGCGCGAGGGCTGATGATGACGACGCCGAGCGCTGAAAAGGACATTGCGGAGCGCCCGCAGCAAGCGCTGCAGGATGAAATGTCCGACGTGCGTCGCTTGATCGACGAGCTGGACGAAGAGCTTGTGGCGCTGCTGGCAAAGCGCCAGCGACAGATCGAGCGGGCCGCACGGATCAAACCCGCGCTGGGAATCCCCGCCAATGTGCCCGAGCGCGTCGAGGAAGTGTTGGCGCATGTGCTTGGCGCCGCGCGCCGCGAAGGACTGTCGGTCGAGGTCGCGATGACCTTGTGGCGCGCGCTGATCGACTGGTCGATCCAGTACGAAGAGCGGCTGATGGACGCGCGCGCGCTAAAGGGCGTCTCTCAAGGATCGGCGGACGGCGACCGCTCTTCCTGATCGCCCTCGGGGGCTTTTCTCCTGACGCGGACGAAACCGTTGCGGATCGACCAGCGGAGGAACTTCAGCGACCACCAATGGAAGCGTCGCGACAGCCTGTGAGCGCCCGGAGAGTGCGGGGCGAGGATCGCAAGGCCCAAGGGGAACATCCACACCCCGAAGACGGGAAGCGGCGCAAGAATGGTTCCGCCGAGGATCAGGCCGACGCCCACAGGGATGCTCACATAGCGGGGTGCGCCGCGCATGCGGGCGATGAGGCCTTTTCGGCGGCTGTCCTCAGAATTGCGCTCCGTGGCCATCTCGCCCGTTCCCTCTGCTGCGCGCCGGCCGTTCCGCTCTTGCGAAGCGTGGTTTATATGGAAGGGATAGGTTTAGCGAGGCGGATATGACGACACAGGCGGCTCCCAACAAGCTCATCAGCGGCGCAACCGGCGACTGGGAAGTCGTGATCGGCATGGAGATACATGCGCAGGTGACGAGCAACGCCAAGCTCTTCTCCGGCGCCTCCGCGGAGTATGGCGGCGCCCCGAACGATCACGTCTCCCTGGTCGATGCGGCCATGCCGGGCATGCTGCCGGTCATCAACGAGGAATGCGTCAAACAGGCGATCCGCACAGGTCTCGGCTTAGAGGCCAAGATCAACCTGCGTTCGGTTTTCGACCGCAAGAACTATTTCTATCCCGACCTGCCGCAGGGCTACCAGATCTCTCAGTATAAGCACCCGATCGTCGGCGAAGGCGCGGTGATCGTCGACGTATCGCCCAGCGAGCGCATCACCGTGGGCATCGAGCGTCTGCATCTCGAGCAGGACGCCGGCAAGTCGCTGCATGATCTTTCGGCGACCGAAAGCCACGTCGATCTCAATCGCAGCGGCGTCGCGCTCATGGAGATCGTCTCCAAGCCCGACCTGCGTTCGGCTGAGGAGGCGCGCGCCTATGTTTCGAAGCTGCGGACCATCCTGCGCTACATCGGCTCCTGCGACGGCAACATGGAGCAGGGTTCGCTGCGCGCCGACGTCAACGTCTCCGTGCGCCGCCCCGGCGCGCCGCTCGGCACGCGCTGCGAAATCAAGAACGTCAACTCCATCCGCTTTATTGGCCAGGCCATTGAAGTCGAGGCGCGCCGTCAGATCGGGATTCTCGAGGACGGCGGTAAGATCAATCAGGAAACGCGGCTGTTCGATCCAGGGAGGGGAGAGACGCGCTCGATGCGCTCCAAGGAGGAAGCGCATGACTACCGGTACTTCCCCGATCCGGATCTGCTGCCGCTCGAATTCGACCAGCCCTATGTCGACGCGCTGAGGGCGCAGTTGCCGGAGCTGCCCGACGCCAAGCGCGCGCGCTTCATCGAACAATATGGCCTGCCGCCGTACGACGCCGGCGTGCTGGTGATGGAGCGCGCGGCCGCCGACTATTTCGAGCAGACGGCGAAGGGACGCGACGCCAAGCTTGCGGCCAACTGGGTGATCAACGAGTTGTTCGGCCGTCTGAACAAGGAGGGGCTCGACGTCACGCGCTCGCCCGTGTCGTCGCAGGCTTTGGGCGCGATCATCGATCTCATTTCGCAGAATGTTATTTCGGGCAAGATCGCCAAGGATCTTTTCGAGATCGTCTGGACGGAAGGCGGCGACCCCAAGGAGATCGTCGAAGCGCGCGGCATGAAGCAGGTGACGGACACGGGCGCCATCGAAGCCGCCATCGACGCCGTCATCGCCGCCAACCCCGACAAGGCGGAGCAGGCGAAGGCGAAGCCGACGATGCTCGGCTGGTTCGTCGGACAGGTGATGAAGCAGACGGGCGGGAAGGCGAATCCGCAGGCGGTGAACGAGCTGCTCAAGTGCAAGTTGGGCGTCTGACGCGCGTCCGTTCGTCGAAAAAACGAATCAGTTCACGACTTGCGCTGCGCGATTCTTCTCCCCGCGCCGCTGTCGCGCGCCAATTTTTTTGATCCGATCGCGCTGACCACAATTTTTTTTTCTCTCCGAATGCGCGACCTCGCGCGCGCCGCGAAAGCGCGCGAGGTCGGCGCCGCTCGACGTTTTCCGTCTCTCCGCCGGCGTCGAGTCGCCCGACCGCGACAGGCGCATTCCGCAATTTTTTATCGTGTCGCGACATAATGCGTCGCGGTCGATCTCGGGCAGCGCGCGCGCATCGCAACTTTTCGCGGATACAAAAGCAAATCAAGTAATTGAACAACAGGCGCGACTTGCGCCACAGCGTGGGCCGCATGTCTGGAGGCCTTCTCGGAACACATGTCGCCAACCGATTCCGCGCACCGATCGTCGTCAATAAAACGCGCGGCGCAAACCTGTCGCGATAGTCTCGCGGAAGCGTTTGCAAAGCAGCTTCACGATCATTTTGCTTGTCGCGCGACAGCGCTCAACATGCCTCGTCATGCGTTGCGTTGATCACTTCTGCGCGCGCAGCACTTGAACGACTGCTTAACCGCGTTACGCTATTTGCGCGTATTGTCGGTGGACCATAGTTCCGGCAATTCGGATCAAGGGGACTTATTATGGCGAGAGCTACAATGAAGCGTAAGCCGGCCAAGAAGGCTGCGGCGAAGAAAGGTGCGCGTAAAACCGCAAGGAAGGCAGCGACGAAGAAGTCAGCGGCCAAGAAGGGCGCCCGCAAGGCTACGCGAAAGTCCGCTGCGAAAAAGACGACCCGCAAGGGCGTCCGCAAGGTGGCGACGAAAAAGCGCGGCGCTGTAAAAAAGGCCGGCGTCAAGAAGACCGCGCGCAAGGCGACCGCGAAGAAGCGCACTCCGCGCAAGGCGAAAACGCCAACCCCGCCAGCCGCGCCAGTGACCGCGTAAGTCGAAGCGCCTCGCATGCGCGATCGGTCTTTCGCGCCACTGCGGCAGCGCTTCACGCACTCATCGCCCGGGGGCGCGCGTCCAGTGAGACGCATCCCGGGCGATAGCAGTGTCCAGCTCACTGCATTTTCTGCGCGACGCGTCCGGCGCGCGCCAGCCGTTAGCGGCGCCTAGCGCGTCAGGCATTCCGTCGCGAAATCGCGCCACATCGGCAAACCCTCTTTCGACTCGCGTTTCATCCTGTCCCATTCCTCGGCGCAGGCCCGCATCTTCTCGCGCGGCGCGCGGGGGAGAGTCGGCGGCGGCTGGCTGATGTCGACCGGCGGCGGCGTTTGCGGCGGCGACAGCGCGTCGACGCCAGCGGCCGGCGGAGTTTGCGGAGCGGGCTTCGCGCTCGGCGTCGGCGATACGACCGTTGCCGGCCGCGTTGCGCGGGGCTGCCGCGCCGGCGGTCGCCCAACCTCCTGCGGAGGCGAGGGGGTTCTTTGCTTTTGCTGCGCCGGGCGGGCTCGCACCGGCGGCATTGGCGTCGCCGGCTTGATCTGTGCGAGTGATGCGCTCGCAGCGAAAAGGGCGCCGGCGGCGATCGCCGACGCGCCCGCCAAGCGGCTCAGAGAAGAGTTGCGCGAGCCGATTTTCAATGGTTTTTCCTCGCGCAAGCGCACTGGGCCGTCGATCCTCTATAGCCTGAAGTCCGTTCGCCTCGAAACCGGATGACGGCGACGGCCTCAGGAGGGCGCATGTCCGCGCGCAGAGAGGGAGCGAAGGCGCCATGAACGATGCACGAAAGCCCGTCGAAGCAGCCGCGCGGCTGAGCTTGCTACAGCGCCCGCGTCGAAACCGGAAGAGCGAATGGGCGCGCCGTCTCGTCAGGGAAAACACGCTTGAGGTCGCGGACCTCATCTGGCCTCTGTTTCTGATCGACGGGGCGGATCGACGCGAGCCCGTATCCTCGATGCCGGGCGTGTTCCGTCACTCGGTCGACGCGGCGGTCGAAGCCATCGCGGAGGCGGCCGCGCTTGGCGTGCCCGCTGTTGCGCTCTTCCCTTATACCGATCCGGATTTGCGCGACGAAATCGCGAGCGCGGCGCTCGATCCCGAGAATCTCGTCTGCCGCGCCTGCCGGGCGATCAAGAGCGCCGTTCCCGACATCGGCCTCATCACCGATGTCGCGCTCGATCCTTACACGAGCCATGGGCACGACGGCCTTCTCGTCGGCGACGAGATCGTCAACGACGCCACGGTCGCCGTGCTGGCGCGGCAGGCGGTCGCCCAGGCGCGCGCAGGCGCGGACGTCATTGCGCCCTCGGATATGATGGATGGACGCGTCGAAGCGATCCGCAACGCGCTCGACGCCGAGGGTTTCGAGAACGTGCAG
Organism: Methylocystis sp. SC2; assembly: GCF_000304315.1. Lineage (NCBI taxonomy): Bacteria > Pseudomonadati > Pseudomonadota > Alphaproteobacteria > Hyphomicrobiales > Methylocystaceae > Methylocystis > Methylocystis hydrogenophila. The sequence continues at coordinate 3,674,233 of NC_018485.1, forward strand.
ATCATGAGCTACGCCGCGAAATATGCGTCGGCGTTTTACGGGCCGTTCCGCGACGCAATCGGCACGAGCAAGACGCTGAGAGGGGACAAGCGCACCTATCAGATGGATCCGGCCAATTCCGACGAAGCGCTGCGCGAGGTGGGTCTCGACCTGGAGCAGGGCGCCGATATGGTGATGGTGAAGCCCGGCATGCCCTATCTGGATATCGTGCGACGCGTCGTCGACGTCTACCGGGCGCCGACATTCGCCTATCAGGTGTCGGGCGAATACGCGATGATCGCCGCCGCCGCGCAAAACGGCTGGATCGACGGCGAACGCGCCATGCTCGAAAGCCTACTCGCCTTCAAGCGCGCCGGCGCCTCGGGCGTCCTGACCTATTTCGCCCTCAGCGCGGCGCGGGCGCTGCAAGGAAGAAAGTGACGCGCGCGTCACTTTCTTCAAAAGGATCGTCACGCGGCGTCGCGCAGGCTGCGCACGCGGTCGTGATTCTCCTTCACGCCCTGATACTGGCGCTGGACCATCGATCGGATCTCCGGAGGGAGAGGCTGCGCTATGGCCTGCTGATAGGCGTCCTTGGCGGCGTCTTCGCCGCGCTCGACCTCCTCCAGCACCGCCTGTTCCGAACGGCTCGTCAGGGCGGCCTTCAGATTTGTCCAAGCCCGGTGCATGGCGCCGGTCATGGAGCCGCTCTTCGAAGGTTCGCCGCCCAAGCTGACGATCTTCGATTCGAGTTCCCTCGCGCCTTCGGCGCAGCGCGCGGCCGCCGTTCGAAACACAGTCTTTAGCGTCGGATTTTCGACGTCTTCGGCCGCGGCCAGAAACCCTTGCTCGCCGTCACGACTGATTTCGGCAAGCTCATTCAGCGTGGTGATGACTTCGGACTTTTCCATTTTCCTGCCTCCCGAGGACGCAAGCGCGTACGGGTCCTAAACATTAAGCCGATTGCTTTGTTCCGGCCGATTGCAGGGCGGGCGCGTCGGTAGGGCGGGCGGCGCGGCGAGACTCCGACGCCGCGGGGTGGACAAAGACTCGCAAGCATGGTTTGCAGGACCGCCCGCTGCGCCGCTTGCGCGCGCGTCGGCGAGCTATCTTCAGCCCCCTCCAGGCCTCGCTAAAGATATGATTCAACGCGCCGTTCTTGTTGCCGCTCTAACCTTTTGCGCCGCCGGGTCGGCCCGAGCGGATTTTCGTCTGTGCAACAACACGAGCGCGCGCGTCAGCGTCGCCATCGCTTACACCGACGGGCGCAACTGGTTGTCGGAGGGGTGGTGGAACCTTCGGCCGAGCGTTTGCGAAACGCTTCTGCGCGGTCCGCTCGCCGCCCAATATTATTATGTCTACGCGATGGACGAGCGCGGCGGCGAGTGGAAGGGTAAGGCGTTCATGTGCACGCGTGATCGGGAATTCCGCATCGACGGCAGAGAGGACTGTTTCGCGCGCGGTTTTGATCGAACCGGATTTTTCGAAATCGACACGGGACGGGACGCGAAGAGCTGGACGGTTCAGCTCACTGACCCCAACGCCGCGCCCGCGCAGTAACTCAATTCAGGAACGGCTTCATCATGAGAAGGTCGCGGCGCGTCAAAATTATCGCAACGCTTGGTCCGGCGACGGTCGACAAAGCGGTCATCGCGGGGCTCGTGCGCGCCGGCGCCGACGTTTTCCGCATCAACATGAGCCACACGGATCACGCCGGCCTCGCCAGCTACGTCCGGATCATCCGCGAAATCGAGAACGACATTTCGCGCGCGATCGCCGTCCTCGTCGATCTCCAGGGCCCGAAGCTGCGCATCGGCGCCTTCGAGGAAGGCTCGGTGCATTTGCGCAAGGGCGACGTCTTCGTCTTCGACAGCGATCCTAAACCCGGCGACGTCACGCGGGTGCGTCTGCCGCATCCCGAGATTTTAGCGGCGCTCAAGGTCAATGATTCCATCCTCATCGACGATGGCCGCGTGCGGCTGCATGTCGTCGAGACGTCGCCGGAGCGGGCGCACGCCGTGGTCGACGTCGCCGGCCGCCTCTCGAACCGCAAGGGCGTGAGCCTGCCCGATACGGAAATTCCCATCACCTCGATGACCAACAAGGATCGCGCCGATCTCGACGCCGCGCTCAAAGAGCGCGTTGACTGGGTGGCGATCTCCTTCGTCCAGCGTCCTGAAGACGTCCTTGAAGTGAAGCAGATCACGCAAGGCCGAGCGATGATCATGGCGAAGATCGAGAAGCCTCAGGCGATTTCGAGGCTCGAGGAGGTGATCGAAGTTTCTGACGCGCTGATGGTGGCGCGCGGCGACCTTGGCGTCGAAGTGCCGCTCGAGCGCGTCCCAGGACTTCAAAAACGCATCAACCGTTCGGCGCGACGGCTGGGCAAGCCGGTCGTCATCGCGACGCAGATGCTCGAGTCGATGATCCTGTCGCCCTTGCCGACGCGCGCCGAGGTGTCTGACGTCGCCACCGCCGTCTTTGAAGGCGCGGACGCCGTCATGCTCTCCGCCGAAAGCGCGGCGGGGCAATATCCGCACGAAGCCGTGGCCACCATGAGCCGGATCGCGGAAGAGGTCGAGACGGACGCGATCTACCGCTCGATTATCAACGCCCAGCGCGGCGAATTGCCCAATCCGACCTCAGCCGACGCCATCGCCGTCGCCGCCCGCGACGTGGCGCAAACGCTTCATTCGAAGGCGATCATCGCCTGGACGTCATCCGGCACGACGGCGCTGCGCATCGCCCGCGAACGGCCCCAGTCGCCAATTCTGGCGCTGACGCCGAAGCGCGACACCGCCCGTCGCCTGGCGCTCGTCTGGGGCGTGCACGCGCTGGAGACGCGCGACGCCGTCGATATTGAAGATATGGTGGGGCGCGCTTGCGAATATTCGGAGAGCGAGGGATTCGGCGGCCCTGGCGACCGGGTCATCATCGTCGCCGGCATGCCTTTCGGCACGCCGGGCGCAACAAACATGATCCGCATCGCGCATCTGGGCGAGCAGCGCCAAAGCGGCGAAGTCTAGTCCTGCAGCTGCAGCTTATCGGCGGAGGATCTGCCGCTCCGCTTGTCCACGACGAGTTCGTAGGAAACCTTCTGGCCTTCAGCGAGGCTGTCCAGGCCGGCGCGCTCGACGGCGCTGATGTGAACGAAGACGTCCTGGCCGCCGGCGTCCGGCTGAATGAAGCCGAAGCCCTTTTGTGCGTTGAACCACTTTACGGCGCCTGTCGGCATGGCTTTTCCTTTCAAAATAGCGGGAACGCTGCGGATCGCTGCGTTTTTCTCAGTCAATCGAAGCTTGGGAAGGGTCAGGCGCCGCGCGTCTTGAGACGAGAGAGCAAGATCGTTCGGCCGAAACTCGAATGCGCGAACAATATTATAGGAGCGAACGCCCGATGAAAACCCAGCGGGCGAGAATTGTTAGTCTCCTTGCGGCCGCCATTCCATCATGACGGTTTCGCGACCCGACAATGTGTTCGCGCCGCGTCCGACGCGCGAAAATCCGTCACGTTCGTAAAAACGGATGGCGCGAGCATTGTCCGCATTGACGTCCAGCCGAATAAGCCTTGGCGAGACGTTTCGCGCCGCCGACAGCAGCAACGCGCCGAAGCCTGCGCCGAATCTATCCGGAGCGACGCAAATCTGATCGAGCCAGCCGTCCGCCGGGTTGATCACGACGAAACCTGCAAGCGCCGACTGAGCGTCAAACAGGCAGAGCGTCACCGCTCCCGCTTCTTCCAACTCCCGAATGCGGCGCAGGAGCCAGTCGCGGCGCCCCTCGAAGTCGATCTCGGGATAGGTGACCCGCCAGGAGGCGACCCAAACGTCGAGAATGAACGGCCAGTCGGCGTCGACGCGCGCACGCAGACTCAGCGACGCATGTGCGGGCGGAGCGTTCATGCCTTCCTCATCAGATCGAGCAGCTGGCGGTGAATCGCCTCATTGCCTGCGCAGATCTCGCCCTTCCCAAGCATGTCTGCGCCGCCGGATAGATCGCTGACGAAGCCGCCGGCTTCACGCACGAGCACGATGCCCGCCGCCACGTCCCAGGAGCTGATGCCGCGCTCCCAATAGCCGTCGAAACGCCCGCAGGCGACCATCGCGAGATCGAGCGCCGCGGCGCCCAAGCGGCGAATATTTGCGATCTTTCCCATGCCGGCCGCAAGCTCGCGCTTGAAGGATTCATGGTCACGGACCCGCGCCAGCGGCGGAATTCCGCAGGCCACCATCGACTCGCCCAGCGAACGCCGCGCCGCGACGCGCATGCGGCGATTGTTGAAATAGGCGCCCTGGCCCAGTTCCGCGACGAACATGTCGTCGGTGGCGGGATTATAGATGAGGCCGGCGACGAGGCGATCCTCGCGCTCCAACCCGATAGAGATGGCGAAGACCGGAACGCCATGGAGGAAATTCGAGGTGCCGTCGAGCGGATCGATAATCCAGCGGTGGCTCTTGTCGGAACCTTCGATGACGCCGCCTTCCTCGAGAATGAAGCCGTAGCCGGGTCGCGCCTTCGACAATTCGTCGAACAGAGTCTTCTCGGCGCGCTTGTCCGCCGCGCTAACGAAATCGCCCGGACCCTTCACCGACACTTGGAGGTTCTCCACCTCCCCGAAATCGCGTTTAAGGCCGCGTCCCGCTTTCAGCGCGGCGGCGGTCATCACATTCATCAAGGCGGAGCGAATCATTTAAGGAGAGCCTAGGGGGAGGGTTGCGGGAGGTTCAACGCTTTTCGAGCGCCCGGAGACGCAACGCGAAGGCTTGTTCAAATGCGCCAGTTTTCGTCCTGGAGCCAGTCCCTTTTGCAGCTTGATTGACAGAAGGTTGCATTGACCTGAAACGTTCGGCGCTTGTTTCGTCCCGACGCTGGCGAGCGGCGCCAGGCCCGAGAAACGCGTCGTGGAAACGACTCTTCTGCCGCCCGATCTTCCCATCGGCTCAAAGGCCCGACAACGGGCAGTTTGACGCGTTAACCTTAAATTAAGGATTATCGTGCAGCCTGAATGCGTCCCTTAAGTGGGACATTCGAGTGGCTTCTTCTCCACTCGTCCTTGATGCCTCCCTGTCAAGATGCCTTGAGAGCCGCCATCGCGGCTCTCTTTTTGCGTTCGGCGTGGCCTCGTTAAGGTTAAGGAAAGGCTAAGCGCGCGCCCTTCGGTCCTCTGCGTTACAGTCCATGCCATAGAAAGACGCAACCGCGTCGCATTTGCGTGAACGTTCGCATGGCTCGAGTCAAAGGCAGCGCAGGGGAGAAGCAGCCGGTCTCTTTCATCGAGAGACTGGCGGGATCCGAGGGCTTTTGCGCCCTGTTTCGCGAAGGAATGAGCCTCGTCGAGGAGGCCGCCTCCTATCTCGACGGCGACGGCCGTCTCGACGCGAAGGCGCTGCCGCGGACCGAAGCGCTCGCCTATGCGGCGGAAAGCATGCGGCTGACGACAAGGCTGATGCAGATTGCGTCCTGGCTGTTGGTGCAGCGCGCGGTGAATCAGGGCGAGCTGACGCGCCATCAGGCGGCGAGCAACCGCCATCGCGTCAAGCTTCGCGAACAGGAGCTGGCCTCGGCCCCGGAACTTTTTCAGCGCTTGCCGCACCGTCTGCGCGAGCTGTCGCTGCAGTCGCTGCGCCTGCAAGCCCGGATCATCCACCTTGACCGGCTGATCCATGCGCTCGAGCCGGCGCTCGCCGCGCCGGCGCCGGCCTCCAGTCCGGTCGAAGCGCAGATCGCGAGGCTGCGCGCCGCTTTCGCCCAGTAATATCCTTCAGGCGAACCAACTGGAGGCGGCGGTTCAACCGCCGCCTTCCTTTTATTTCTTGCCGAAAGAGAGATTTCCGAAGCGGGAGTTGAAGCGCGACAAGCGTCCGCCGCGGTCGAGCAGTTGCGTCGACCCGCCCGTCCAGGCCGGGTGCGTCTTCGGGTCGATGTCGAGGTGCATCGTGTCCCCCGCCTTACCCCAGGTGGAACGGGTCGTAAATTCCGTGCCGTCGGTCATCACGACCTTGATCATATGATATCCGGGGTGGATGTCCTTCTTCATAGCGACGCATCCTTTTTGCGATGGAAACGACGGAAGACCCACGCCGCAGCGGCGCGGGGTCGGCCGTTCGAAACAAGCGAATTTGCTGGCGCTGATAACGCACTGCGGGCAAATGGGCAAGTTGGCCCCTAACGGCCGGGCGCCATAAGCGAGGAATATAGAATATGACCGGACGCCGAGCCGATCTGCCGCAGCTGAAGCCGGGGCTCTTCGTCAGCGACGGCGGCATGGAGACGACGCTGATCTTCCATGAAGGCGTCGCGTTGCCGCATTTCGCGTCATTTGTCCTGCTCGACAGCGAGGAGGGCCGGGCGCGGCTCCGCGCCTATTACGAGCGCTACCTCGCGATCGCGCGCCGCCACGGACGCGGCTTGATGCTGGACAGTCCGACGTGGCGCGCCAATCCCGACTGGGGCGCGAGGCTCGGCTATGACGCGGCAGGGTTGAAGCGCATCAATGAAGCATCGATCGCGCTTCTCGACGAACTTCGGCAGGCCTGGGAGACGGCTCAAACGCCGATCGTCGTGGCCGGCGTGATCGGGCCGCGCGGAGACGGCTATGCGGAAGGGCGCATGAGCGCTGCGGAAGCGGAAGACTATCACGCGCCGCAGATCGCCTCCTTCGCCCAAACGGACGCCGACATGGTCGCGGCCTATACCTTGAATTACGTCGAGGAGGCGATCGGGATCGCCCGCGCCGCCCGCGCGCGCGCCATGCCCTGCTCAATCTCCTTCACGGTGGAGACCGACGGCAAGCTCGTCGGCGGGCGGAGCCTGCGCGACGCCGTCGAGACGGTGGATCGCGAAACCGACGCGGCGCCGGCCTATTATACGATCAACTGCGCGCATCCGACGCATTTCGAGCAGGCGCTCTCCGCGGACGCGCCCTGGATGAAACGGCTGCTCGGCGTCAAGGCCAATGCTTCGACGAAAAGCCACGCCGAGCTGGATGAGTCGGAAACGCTCGACTCGGGCGATCCGATTGATCTGGGCCGCAGATATCGGAAATTGCGCGAGACATATCCCGGCTTGCGCATCCTCGGCGGATGTTGCGGGACGGACGATCGCCACGTTGCGGCGATCTGCGAAGCCTGCGCTTAAATCGCGTTATTTGATCCGCATCTGGGCTAAACACCAGCATGGTCTGAAGCGCTCAGGCCGCAAGCATCCGGTGCACCTCGGTGACCAAATCCCGCAGATGGAAGGGCTTGGAGAGGATTTTCGCCTGTCGCGGCGCCTGACTGTCGGGGTTGAGCGCCACGGCGGCGAAGCCGGTGATGAACATGACCTTGAGGTCGGGATCGAGTTCGGTCGCGCGGCGGGCGAGTTCGATTCCGTCCATCTCGGGCATGACGATATCGGTCAGCAGGAGTTCGAAGGGTTCGACCCGCAGCTGATCATAGGCGGAAAGCCCGTTGTCGAATGAGGTGACCGAAAAACCGGCCTGCTGCAAAGCCTTGACCAGGAAGCGCCGCATGTCGTTGTCGTCTTCCGCAAGCAGAATTCTAGCGGTTGGTCTGTCGTTCATCGCCATCCTCGCGGGGTTTTTAGCCATATCGCCCGAGCTTCGTAAATTTCAGGTGAAACCGGGGTGGCGCCGCGTTAACTTAGCGCCCAGTGTCGCGCGACGCATCGTCCTTTTTGAGCTGATCCGCCACGCCGGCGCTAGCCTGAAGAGGCGGTCGCGGCGCGCAAACGAGAAAAACGAATGAACGATGGCATGCGCGAGTGGCGCGAGACCAATTTGACGGCGACGCCCTGCTGCGAACCGGAATTTGAACGCGCCTTCGACATCATCGAGCCGGACGCGCTTGTTTCGCCGCTGGTCTTTTCCTCGCCGCATTCAGGGCGGATCTATCCTGCGCGCTTTCTCGCCGCGACCCCGCTCGACGCGGCGACGCTGCGCCGTTCGGAAGACGCCTATGTCGACGATCTCTTCGCCTCGGCCTCGTCGATGGGGGCGCCTCTGCTGCGGGCGCGCTTTCCCCGCGCCTATCTCGATCTCAATCGCGAACCCTACGAACTCGACCCCAAGCTCTTCGACGGCGCGTTGCCGTCCTTCGCCAACACGCGCTCTCTGCGCGTCGCGGCCGGACTGGGCACGATCCCGCGCGTGGTCGCCGACGCGCGCGAGATCTATGCAGGCCGCCTCACGCTCGAGGAAGGCTTGCGGCGCATCGACGGGCTCTACAAGCCCTATCATGCGGCCTTGCGCGGGTTGATGGAGCGCGCCGCGGCGCGTTTTGGCGTCGCCGTGCTGATCGACTGCCATTCGATGCCTTCGACCGGCGCCCGCGATCCCTTGCTCTCGACGCGGGGCGACAAGCGGCGCATCGACTTCGTCATCGGCGACCGCTACGGCGCGAGCGCCTGCACCGGGCTCGTCGACGTCGTCGAGGATCGATTGCGCGGCCGCGGCTATCACGTCATGCGCAATCGGCCCTACGCGGGCGGTTTCATCACCGAGCATTACGGCAAGCCCGTCGCGGGCTGGCACGCGCTGCAGATCGAAGTGTCGCGTGGTCTTTACATGGACGAGTCTACGCTTCAGAAGAACGAGCGTTTCGACGCCGTCGCCCGCGATCTTGCGGACGTCATGGCGGTGGTGGCGCGGCACGAAGACTTGAGCGAGATTTTGGGCGGCGAGCGGCGGGCGGCGGCCGAATAGGCGGGCGTCGACCGTCCCGCTGGGAGCTGGCATGACCGCCGTTGATTTCGAGAAGTTCGTTGAGCGACTCGCCGACGTTTCGGCGGAAGCCATCATGCCTTTTTTCAGGACCGCGCTCGCCGCCGACGACAAGGCGCATGGCGGGGCGTTCGATCCGGTCACGGAAGCCGACCGCGGCGCCGAACTCGCCATGCGGCGGCTGATTGAGGCGACCTTCCCCGACCATGGGGTCTATGGCGAAGAATTCGGACATTTGCGCGAAAACGCCGAATATGTCTGGGTGCTTGATCCGATCGACGGCACCAAGAGCTTCATCTGCGGCCTGCCGCTGTGGGGCACGCTGATCGGCCTGACGCATCGCGGGCGCCCCTGCTACGGCCTGATGAGCCAGCCGTTTACCCGCGAGCGCTTCTTCGGCGACGGCGAGGCCGCCTATTGGCGGGGGCCGGCGCGCGGGCCGGGGGGCGCGCGCGGCGTTCTTGAGACGCGCAAGATCGCCTCGCGCCACTGTCCAAAGCTCGCGCAGGCGACGCTGATGACGACCTCGCCGCTGCTGATCGATCCGGCGCTGCGCGAGCATTTTCACCGCGTCGAGCGCGGGGCGCGGCTTTCCCGCTACGGCGGCGACTGCTACGCCTATTGCGCGCTTGCGGCCGGCCATGTCGACCTCGTCATCGAGACGAATTTGCAGCCCTACGACATCGTCGCGCTGATTCCGATCATCGAGGGCGCGGGGGGCGTCGTCACCAACTGGAGCGGCGGCGCGGCGGCGCTGGGCGGCGCCATCGTCGCGGCGGGCGACCCGGCGCTGCACGAAGAGGCGTTGAAGCTGCTCGGCGATCACGCTCTCTAGGAAACGCGCGCCTCGCCCGGGATGAAAGCGTCGAAGCCGCGCCAGAACTGACTGCGAAACTCGTCGCGCTCCATCATCAGTTCATGCTTGGCGCCGGGGACCATCGCGAGAACGCCGCTGTCGAGATTTTGAGCAAAACGCTCGATGGCGCCGTTAGAGACGATCATCTCGCGACCGCAGCCGAACATCAGGATGGTCGCGCGGATGCTTCGGGCGTAGTCGGGCGATTCGAAGCCCCTCATGAGACGGAAGGCGGCGTTGACCCAGCCGATCGTCGGATCGCCGATGGCGAGCTGCGGCGCCTCCCTGAGAATGGCGGCGTTTCGTTCGAAGCGGACGCGATCGGTGGTCAGCAGATTGCGTTCGAAGGGCTTCTCGATAAAGGAGGCGCCGGTTCCGCCCGGAATGTACATGCCGCCCAGTCCGCACATGTCGAGCGTGTCGGCGAGCCAGCGCGAGGCGCGCGGAAACCGCAGATTGGCGAGGTCGATCATGGGGGCGGTCAGCACGAAGCGCTGGAACGGCGTTTTTCCTGCATGCGCCGCGTCCAGCAGGATGGCCGCGCCCATGGAATGGGCGAGCGCGAACCAGGGCTTCGGCCGGTCGCTCAACACCTGGGAGATGAAAACCTCCAGATCGCGTTGATATTGCGAGAAATCGTCGATGTGGCCCTTACGCGGGTCGGCGAGCTCGCGCTCCGAGCCGGCTTGGCCGCGCCAATCGAGCGCCACCACGTCGAGGCGGCGGCTGCGCAAATCCTCGATGGTCTCGAAATATTTTTCGATAAATTCATTGTGGCCCTGAAACAGCGCCACCGTGCCGCGCGCTCTCTCGCTGCAGGGAAAAGCGGCGGCGCGCAATCGCCGGCCGTCCCGCGTCTTCAGGGTGTAAACGGCGGCGCCCTCGGGGATCGGGTTGCCGGGCGACGCGACAAGTTCTCGCATGGGATCTCCTCGGCGCTCTCAGGCCGAATCTTCGCGCCAGGATAATGCATTTTGGCGACAAGGCCGAACGGCGCCGTTTCAGTCGGCGCAGAAAGCGGCGAGGCGTTGCGGCTCGGCGAAGTTCATTCTGCCGTTGACGATGGCGTCGACGCGTCCGGACGCGCCGATGAAATAGTGGAGAGGGGTGACGACGGCGCCGTCGGCCATAGCGCCATAGAAGGCCCGAGCGCTCATGGCTTTCGACACGTCCGTCCTCGTGGAATCGCCAACGCGAAAGATCTTCCACGGCAGGCCGTAGGTTTTAAACTTCGCCGCATCCTTGGGATAATCGCTCGCGCGCGCCGAAACGAAGACGATGTTCCAGCGCTCCGGGCAGGCCTCGGCGATCGCCTTGAAGCCTTTCATTTCGGCGAGACAATTCGGACACCAATACGCCCACAGGCTGACAAGCGTCGGCCGGCCATTCGCCATCAGCGCGCGCAGATCGAGCGGCGCGCCATGTGCGCCGACAAGTTCGACCTCCCTCAAAGAGGCCTTCATTTCGTCCTCGGTGACGGCGCGCGGCGCATTCGTCCCGATGATCTCGGCGTGCGCCGACGCAAGCGTGGCGCACAGCGAAGCACTAATAATAAGGAGTCGTCGCATCAGAACGTCCGAGAACAGGCGGCGCAACGGCGCGCCGCCTTGCAAGATAGCATGCCGCGGTCAGAACCTTACGGTGAGGCCAGCGTAAAAATTGCGGCCCATGCCGGGCACCTGACGCACGCTCGCAAGACCCACATTGCGTCCGAACAGGAAGGCGTTGCGCGAATAGTTCGTTAAATCGAATCCGCCAAGCGGCAACGAGTAAAGCGCGTCGGTGACATTGTCGACGCCGAGGTCAATCCGCATATTGCTCCAGTCATAGGCGGCGCGCAGATTGAGCAGCGCATATGCCGGGGTCGTAAACTCGCCCTTGTTGGCCGACACGTGATCCTTGGGCGCGACGAGTTGCGTTTCGGCGGCCATGCTCAATCCGCCAATCTGGTGCTCGAGCGCGATGCGCGCATTGGCCGGCATCAGGTTCCACAGACCATCGCCCTTCTTGATCAAGAAGGACGCGGCAGAGCACAAGCCGTTGCCCGGCAGACAATATTGCGGATTGCCGATGTCGAGATTTCGTCCATAGACGAAACTGACGACGCCGACCGCCTGCAGTCTGCCGTATTCGGGCGATTCATGCAGCTTCACTCGGCCCGAGCCATCGACGCCATAGAGCTCCGCCCTGAAATTGCGGAACTGCATGATCTGAAAAATATAGGAATTCGCCACCGGGAAGGTGTTGAAGGTCCCGCCGGTTCTCGCGCCGTCGATATAGTTCTCGACATAGGTGTAGAAGGGCGAGATCCGCGCTTCCCAATTGTTGGCGCCGGACATGTCGCGCCACGCGCCGGTGAATGCGACATTGTGCGCCACTTCCGGCTTCAGATTGAGGTTGCCGGTATAGCCATTGCCGTCGCCGAACCAGTTGAACATCGCCGTGAACGGGCCCGCCACCGGCCAGGTGTAGCGTTCATAGAGATTGGGCGAGCGCGTCTTGCGCGAATAGCCGAACTCGTAAAGGCTGCCGGGCTCCGGCTCGTAGCGCGCCAGAGCGGTCATGTCGAAATTGATGTCGGTGCGCGCGCGATTTTGCGCGTTGAAGATATTGACCGCCAAATTATTCGCGCGGGCGATCAAAGGCGTGTTGGGGAAGACGAAGGGCGTGTAGCTCTGGCCAGGACCAGTGTCCATCCAGACGATGTCGTTGCGCACGCCGATCAGGCTCGACCACTGAACTGTCCAGCGGCGCTCCCATTCGGCATAGGTTCCGACGCGATTGCGCTGGCCGCCGTTGATGTTCACATTCGCGAAAGGCCGGCTCAAACTGCCGGGCGGCGTGGCGAACCCCTGCGTGAAGCCGGTGAGATCGGAAGGCCAATAGTCCTGCAGCCGATAGCCGTGGAACTCGTTGCCGATGCGGAAGAGATCCTGTTCGCTGTATGGAATTTCCGCTTTTACCGAATAGCCGAAGTCGCGGCCGAGCGCGATCATCGGGTGATTGAGCCAGAATCTGTCCTCCAGGAATCCCATCTTGTGGAAGACCTGATGCCAGTAGGCGCGCGCCTCCAGCGTGCCCCATTCGAAGGCGCCCTTGTAGAGGGCGTCCAGCGAATAGGAGCGATTGCGCGTCATATCCATGCGCTGGTTCGGAAAGCCCTGATAGGGGATGTTCTGATAAGCGCCGCGGAAGGTGAACAGATGCCCTTCATTCTGGTAGCCGAGCGTGACGGCGTGATTCTCGGACATGAAGTTCGTTGAGAGAACTTTGTCGCCGTTGCCGCCGGCGTGATAGTTCGTCGCGCGCTGCCAGGAGCCATTGTAGAGCAGGCTCCAATGGTCGTTGGCCATGTTGATGTTCGCTGAAACGCCGACGCCATTGTTGTTGCCGCGGAAGAAGGCGGAAACTGTTCCCGTCGCCAGCACTTCATTGTTGGGGCCAAAGCGCAGCGTTCCCGGAATCGGCAGCGGCAAATAGGGAACGGGCGGGTAGGGGCTCGCGGCGACGATCGGCGATACAGGGGCGCCGCCCGGCGCAACGCCGCCCGGCGCGACGACCGGCGTCGCAAAGACCGGCGATTTCGGCGTGACGAGGATCGAGCCGCCGATCGAATCGCCGCCTTTGCTGACTGACGAGACCGCGGTCACGATTTCAACCCGACCGATCGTGTTGGGATCGGTGTAGCTCAACGGCGAATTCATGTGATTGGCGCAGGAAGACGTGGCCTGCACGCCGCCGACGACGATCTTCAGCCGATCGTCGGCGAGTCCGCGGATCGCGGGGATGCCGGAGACGCCGCCGCCCGTCTGCACGCTGACGCCCGGCTGATGCTCGAGAAGCTTCGCGGTATCCGTCTCCGGCGGCTTCTCCTCGACGATTTCTTTTTGGGTGACGACGGTCTCGTCGGCCTTATCCGGCGGCGGCGTGGTTGGCGCCCTCTGCGCCGCGCCGACGACGATCTGCGGAAGAGAGACTTGCGCCTTGGCGGCCGCAAGCGAGGCGAGGATCAACGCGCAAGCGCTTGCGCCGCGCAGCAGGACGGGACGGTACATGGGATGAGTTCTCCTGATCCGCCGGCGAACGGCGGTTGAAACGGTGTGTGTTTTGTTTCGTCAGGAGAGCGCGGGAGGCGCGCGCGAGCGCGTTTCGCCCGGCCGGCGCCGTTCGCGCGGTTCAAAGGGCCAGGCGTCGAAAAAGACAAGCGGCGTTGGCGGCTGTTCGAGCCGCGCGATCGGCGGCCTTTCGGAAATGAAAGGCGGAGTTCCGATCGGGCAGGCGCCGCAGTGCGCGTGCCAGCCATGCGCCGGCGTGCGGCCCGGCGCCGTCTCGTCCGCGGCGGGGTGACTGGCGACGCAGAACTCCTGCGTCGCCGACAGGGCCGCATGCGGCGCGATCGTCGTCTGCAACAAAGCCGAAACGACGAAAAGCGTCGCGGCAAGAAAGGCGCGCAGGCCTTTCCGCCGTGCGCCCGTCTTTGCTGTCGTCGTTGAAGCCGAAGGTGACATGCCGCCGCGCCGATTCATTTCGCGCAACTTAGCCGCTACGTTTTTCTCCGGTTCCCCCCGATCGGGAGGGCGCCGCTCGGCCTTTGCGTAAATTCTTGTCCTTGTTGCAGTTGCGCAACACAGTAGCTAAGCTGCGATGGAATGGCGTCCCGGTGTTTTTGCCGATTCTTCTAGGGGCTCCAGGGCAAAAGGACCTTTCGCTGCGGGGAAAGCGCCATCGCGAAGACCGGCTTTGCGAAGGTGTGGCGAGAGGTCGCACCGGGTGAAGACATGACCTCAACGAAAGATGCGGATGCGCGCGTCATCGCGGCGATCAAAGCCGCGGGCGCCGAAGCGCAGCACTGGCCCGATACGCTCGACGAGATTGCGCGTTTCCTGGATGCGCGTTTTGCGGCGCTGCTGTTCGAAGACCGTTGTTCGGCGCTGTTGGAGCTCAAGCATTCGACGCGCGCCGAGAAAGCGTGGATCGTCGAATATCTGCGCAATCATCGCAAACTCGATCCCGTCAAGGCGCGAGTCCTGGCCGAGATTGGCGTCGGTCGGGCGTTCTCGTCGGAGGACTTCGTCTCGCGGGACGAGCTTCGTCACAGCGGCGCCTACCAGCGCTGGATGGCGCCCTTCGGCCTCGCCGATATGATCGGCGGCGTCATCCATCGCTCCGAGACGGGCGCTTGCCTCTTCGTCGCCTTTCGCGACGAGGCCGCAGGTCTTGTCGACATCGAGGCGAAGAGGCGTCTTGACGCGCTTCTGCCGCATCTCGCGAAGGCCATTGCGCGGCACAAGCCGGCGCCTGACACATCGGCTCTCGTCGAATTGTTCGAGGAGCTGACGTCGCCCGTGCTTGTCGTCGACAACAGGATGCGCGTCGTCCATCGGAATCGCAGCGCCGACGAGATGCTCGGCGAGGGCGATGCGCTGGCGATCTCCGGCGAAGCGCTGACAGTGCGCGATCCGCGCGCAAAGGAGGCTTTGGAGCGAGCGCTCGCCCAGATCGGCGGCGCCGATGCGGAAGCCTTCGCGATCATGGTCAAACGCGGAGAGTCGCGCTGCTGCGTGATGCATGTGCTGCCGCTGTCGAAGGGGCTGTCGGCGCTGTTTCTGCGCAGGCTCGCCCTCAACGCCAGCGAAAGTGGAGCGGTCGCCGCGGGCGTGTTCGGCCTCACCGCCCGCGAGAGTTCGGTGCTGCTCGCCATCGCCGAAGTGGGCGGCGTCCCGGCCACGGCGCGCGCGCTTGGCCTGAGCGAGGGAACCGTCAAAGGCTATTTGAAAAGCATTTTCCAGAAGACCGGCGCCAGCCGGCAGGCGGATCTGGTCAGGCTTGTGCTTGCCCTCGAGTCGCCGTTCCGCGCGCCCGAGCGCCAATCGCTGCCCGCCTGAAATTCTGTGTCGCCGACCCCGCCGGGCGCCTCTTGAACGACGCCGCAGGCCTTCCTAAATCGTTGCCAGCGCGGGCCGTAACGGACGCGCTAAGAGGCGCGGCGCGATAACGCTAGCGCGCCGCATGTCGCTCAACTGGAGGATATGTCATGCGTCAGTTCGATCTCTCTCCGCTGTACCGCCAGACCGTCGGCTTCGACCGTCTGTTCAACCTGCTCGATCAGGCCAGCGGCTTCGAGACGTCCCAAAGCTACCCGCCTTACAATATCGAGCGCACCGGCGAGAACGCCTATCGCGTGACCCTCGCGGTCGCGGGCTTCTCGCGCGAGGAACTCTCGGTCGAGACCAAGGAAAACACGCTGTCGGTGAAAGGCTCGAAAGAGCCGGCGCAGCCTTCCGACGGCCGCGAGGTCCTGCATCAGGGCATCGCCGCCCGGGCGTTTGAGCGTCGGTTCCAGCTTGCCGACCACGTCGTCGTCACCGGCGCCAGCCTCGTCAACGGCTTGCTGCATGTGGATCTCGTGCGCGAGATTCCCGAGGCGCAGAAACCCCGCCGCATTGACATCGGCGTCGCCGCGCCGGCCGCGACGATCGTCGAGTCAAAGGCTGCCTAGAGCGCTTCCCGATCACGTGGAATCATGCGATCGATAAGGAATCGCTCAAAATCAAACCGTTGGAGCAGGTTCTCATCGAAAAGTCTGTCAACTTTTTCGGAACCTGCTCTAAAGCCGGAAAGTTTGAGGAAAATGCCGGAGGCGCCCGTTCGGGCGCCTCTTTTTATCCGCCGGTCTTCGGCTTTGCGGCGTCCTCGGGCGTTTTCGCCGTCGCTGAACCCATCGGGGCGGAATTCGGCGGCGTCGACGCGGTCGGGGTCACGACAGTCGTGCCGCTTGCGCCCGGCGGCGGGACGATCGCCCGGCGCGAGAGGCCGCCGGCGGCGCGGGCGGCCGCTGCGCGCTTCGCAGGCATGGAGACGCCGTGCGGAGGCGCGGCGGGCTTTTCGGCGATCTGCGCCGCTGGCGCAGCGCTGGGCGCAACATCAGCCGAGACCGGCGCCGGCGATGTGGGGGCGCTTTCAGGGCTTTGCGGCGACTGCTGCGTCGCTTGCGCTTGCGGCGGCGTGCTGGCGGCCTCGGCGTTCGTCTGCCTCGAAGTTGGATCCGCCGCCGGCTTGTCGGCGGCGGGGTCCTTAGCGGCCTGCGTCGAAGGAGCCGCGCCAGAGTCCGCAGCCCTTTCTGCAGAGGCCGGCGCCGGCTGAGCTGAGCTTTCCGTGGCTGGCTGCGGCCCCTGGGCCGCTTGCGCCGGCGCTGCGGCGCTGGCTTCGTCGGCCTTCCGCTCCGACGGAGCCGAAGACGTGATCGGCTTGTCGCCGGCGGTCTTATCGGCTGTCGGCGCCGCAGGCGTCGCCGTTAAAGCTTGGCCTTTCTGCTCCGGGCTCGACGCCGGCGGCGTCTCGGCGCCCGACGTGGGCGCGGTCTTGGCGCTCTGAGCGTTCGGCTTGGGCTCCTGCGACTGGGCGGCGGTTGGCGCAGGGTTGGACTCGGTCGGCGCAGCCGCGGCGGGCGCCGGAGCAGGGGAGGCGGCGGGCGCGGCCGCCATCGGCGCCTCGGGTGGCGCTATGGGCTTCGTCGTCGGGGCGATTGCGCGCGAACTCTTCGACGCAGCGCTTTTCTGCGCCGCCCGAGCGCGCTGTTGGCTGGCGCCGTTCGGCGCCTTATCCGCCAAAGCTGCGCCGCCGGGCTGCTGGCGTCCGCGTTCCGCATCGGGGTAGCGGCCGGCGTCAAAGCCGCGAGCGGCCGGGCCGGGGCCGGCCGCCCCGGGACCGCCGGCGCCTGGGGACGGGTATGGAGCTCCGGCGGTCGACGGGGGCGCGCCATAAGCATCGCCGCCGGAAGGTCCGTAAGCGCCGCCATAGCGTGGCCCGCGATCATACATCGGCGGAGGTCCAAGCCTCACCGCGCGCAAGATGCGGCCCTCGTAGGGGTCGATGATGAAGCGCATCTCGCCCTCGCGGCGACTGACGCCGGTGGCGACGACCTGATCACCACGGCGACCGAGCGGTCCAATGAGTCGATAGCCCTCGCGTCCAAGAATCGAGGCGACGGCCCGACGGGAGGCGAAGGCGGGCTCCTCCTCCGGGACCGGGGTGCGGTAGCTATAGGCGAACGGCCGAAAGAAAAACTGCGCGGCGGCGTGCTGCGGAGCGGCGGCGCTCGCCGCCAGCGCCAACGCGAACGGCAAAACCGCTTTCCCATTGAATGACCGCATTGATTCTTTCCTATCCAGCCCTCTCGGCGGCGCGGATGCTCTGACAACATTGCGGCGAGCATTGGACCGTCAACCGTCCAAAGTCCAAGCGGTTGCTTGTCACTTCAGCGTAAATCTGGCAGTAATTTAGCCCGCAGATATGTCAGTGTTGCTGACCTTAAGGCGGCGCGCGCTTTTGGAGCCTCTGTTCATTTTCACGGTCGCCGCTCGACACGCGCCGCGGCCAACGTAAATGAGAGGGCGCGCAAAGTGGCGCGTCCCTTGCCTTGCGCCTGGACGCAAGACGAGGACGCGCAGGTTTCGCGATCGTTGCGAAACCTGCGTTACAGGAATGCGAGAGTCGGGCTTCGACGATTTAGGTCACGCCTACGACAGTTTTATGGTTCGATGAGCGGGCGGGAGGGGCGCAGGAAAAGGCGCGCCGTCCTGTCGAGGAGACGCCGAAATGACGAAACCCGCCGAGCACTTCGCTGAAGCCGGACCGCAGCCGCTCGGCCGCGACCCCGCTCTTCCGCAGGCGCAAGGTCTTTATGATCCCGCCAAGGAGCATGATTCCTGTGGGGTGGGCTTCGTCGCCAACATGCGCAACGAGAAGTCGCACGCCATCGTCGAGATGGGCCTGCAGATATTGCTCAATCTCGATCACCGCGGCGCCGTCGGCGCTGATCCCAAGCTCGGCGACGGCTGCGGCATCCTGGTTCAGATCCCCCATGCGTTCTTCAAGGCGGAGTGCGCGAAGCTCGGCATCGCGCTTCCCGCCGCCGGCGATTACGCCATCGGGCAGTTTTTCCTGCCGCGCGATCCCGAAACGCGCGCGCGCGCGCGCGGCATCATCGAAAAGTCGATCGAAGAAGAAGGGCTCGTGGTTCTGGGTTGGCGCGATCTTCCCGTCGATTCGAGCGATCTCGGCGAGGCGGTGAAGGCGGTCGAGCCGCATCATGCGCAAATCTTCATCGGGCGGGGGCCGAACGTCGCTGACGCCGACATCTTTGAGCGGCGCATCTATCTGGCGCGCAAGGCGGCCTCGAACGAAATTTACCGGCTCGGCAATGGCGGACGGGAGTTTTACGCCGTCTCGGTCTCCTCGCGCACGATCGTCTACAAGGGCATGGTGCTCGTCTCGCAGCTCGGCGAATATTTCCTCGATCTCAAGGACGAGCGTTTTATCTCGGCGCTGGCGCTCGTGCATCAACGCTTTGCGACGAACACCTTCCCGTCGTGGCGGCTGGCGCATCCTTACCGCTTCGTGGCGCATAACGGCGAAATCAACACGCTTCGCGGCAATCTCAACTGGATGGCGGCGCGCCAGGCGTCGGTCTCCTCGCCGCTGTTTGGCGACGGGATCAGCAAGCTGTGGCCGATCTCCTATGAGGGTCAGTCGGACACCGCCTGCTTCGACAATGCGCTCGAATTCCTCGTGCGCGGCGGCTATTCGCTCGCGCATGCGGTGATGATGCTGATTCCGGAAGCGTGGGCCGGCAATCCGCTGATGGACGCCGACCGCAAGGCTTTCTACGAGCATCACGCGGCGCTCATGGAGCCTTGGGACGGTCCCGCCGCCATGGCTTTCACCGACGGGCTCCAGATCGGCGCGACGCTCGACCGGAACGGATTGCGGCCGGCGCGCTATCTCGTCACCGATGACGGCCTCGTCGTCATGGCGTCGGAAATGGGCGTGTTGCCGATTCCCGAAGAGAAGATCGTTACAAAGTGGCGTCTCCAGCCCGGCAAGATGCTGCTTGTCGATCTGGAGCAGGGACGCATCATTTCCGACGACGAGATCAAGAAGGAGCTGTCGAACTCACATCCTTACAAGGAGTGGCTGGCGCGCACGCAAATTCAGCTCGAGGATCTGAAGCCTGTCGATACGCGTCCGGCGCGCTGGGACGTGTCGATGCTCGACCGTCAGCAGGCCTTCGGCTACACGCAGGAGGACCTCGATCTTTTGCTTTTCCCGATGGCCGTCACAGGCCAGGAGGCGATCGGCTCCATGGGCACGGACACGCCCGTGTCGGCGCTCTCCGACAAGGAGAAGCTGCTCTACACCTATTTCAAGCAGAACTTCGCGCAGGTCACCAATCCGCCGATCGATCCGATCCGCGAAGAGCTGGTCATGAGCCTCGTGTCCTTCATCGGTCCGCGGCCCAATATTCTCGACCATGAAGGCTCGGCGAACAAGAAGCGTCTCGAAGTGCGCCAGCCGATCCTGACGAGCGAGGATCTCGAAAAGATCCGCTGGATCGGCACGGTCGAGGATAGTTTCGACACCAAGACGATCGACGTCACTTACGACGCCGCGAAGGGCGCCGAAGGCATGCACGCCGCGATCAAGCGGCTATGTCAACGCGCCGAGGAGGCGGTCAGCGGTCGCTACAACATCATTATCCTCTCGGACCGCATGGTCGGGCCGGACCGAATCCCGATTCCCGCGCTGCTCGCGACCGCGGCGGTGCATCATCATCTGATCCGCAGAGGGCTGCGCACCTCCGTCGGCCTCGTCGTCGAGACCGGCGAGGCGCGCGAGGTGCATCATTTCTGCTGCCTCGCGGGCTATGGCGCCGAGGCGATCAATCCTTATCTCGCCTTTGAAACGCTCATTGCCTCGGCGGAGGAGTTCCCCTCCGACGTCGACGGTCCGACGGCCGTAAAGCGCTTCATCAAGGCGGTCGACAAGGGCATTCTCAAGGTGATGTCCAAGATGGGCATCTCCACCTATCAGTCGTATTGCGGCGCGCAGATCTTCGACGCGGTCGGTCTTGCGCAGAGCTTCATCGATGAATTCTTCACCGGCACGACGACGCGCATCGAAGGCGTCGGGCTTGAAGAGATCGCGCGCGAGACCGTGCGTCGCCATCGCCTCGCCTTCAGCGACGCGCCCGTTTACAAAGAGGCGCTCGACGTCGGCGGCGATTACGCCTACCGCATCAGAGGCGAAGCGCACAGCTGGACGCCGCAGACCGTGTCGCTGCTGCAGCACGCGGTGCGCGGCAATGCGCAAGACAAATATCGCGCTTTCGCCAAGCTCCTGAATGAGCAGGACGAGAAGCTTCTCAATCTGCGCGGGCTGTTCCGCGTCAAAGGCGCGGAGGAGGACGGTCGGAAGCCGGTTCCGCTCGACGAGGTCGAGCCGGCGAACGAGATCGTCAAGCGCTTCTCGACGGGCGCCATGTCGTTTGGCTCCATCTCGCGCGAGGCGCATACGACGCTCGCCATCGCCATGAACCGCATCGGCGGCAGATCCAACACCGGCGAGGGCGGCGAAGAGGCGGATCGATTCAAGCCGCTGCCGAACGGCGATTCAATGCGCAGCGCCATTAAGCAGGTGGCGTCCGGCCGCTTCGGCGTGACGACGGAATATCTCGTCAACGCCGACATGATTCAGATCAAGATGGCGCAGGGCGCCAAGCCAGGCGAAGGCGGCCAGCTGCCCGGCGACAAGGTCGACGCGGTCATCGCCAAGGTGCGCCATTCGACGCCCGGCGTCGGCCTGATCTCGCCGCCGCCGCATCACGACATCTATTCGATCGAGGATTTGGCGCAGCTCATCTTCGACTTGAAGAACGCCAATCCGCGCGCCGCCGTGTCGGTGAAGCTCGTTTCGGAAGTCGGCGTCGGCACGGTCGCCGCCGGCGTCTCCAAGGGCCGCGCCGATCATGTGACGATCTCCGGCTTCGAGGGCGGCACCGGCGCTTCCCCATTGACGTCGATCAAGCACGCGGGCTCGCCGTGGGAGATCGGGCTCGCCGAAACGCATCAGACGCTCGTGCTGAACAATCTGCGTTCGCGCATCGCCGTGCAAGTCGACGGCGGGTTGCGCACCGGCCGCGACGTGGTGATCGGGGCGCTGCTCGGGGCCGACGAGTTCGGCTTCGCGACGGCGCCGCTGATCGCGGCGGGCTGCATCATGATGCGCAAGTGCCATCTCAACACGTGCCCGGTCGGCGTCGCGACTCAGGATCCCGTTCTGCGCAAGCGCTTCGTCGGCTTGCCGGAACATGTCATCAACTTCTTCTTCTTCGTCGCCGAAGAAGCGCGTGAACTCATGGCCTCCATGGGGTATCGCAGCTTCGACGAGATGATCGGGCAGATGCAAATGCTCGACAAGGAGAAGGCGATTGCGCATTGGAAAGCGCGCGGTCTCGATTTCTCCAAGCTGTTCTTCAAGCCGCAGGGCGAAGGCGGAGCGATCCGGCACAGCGCCGCGCAGGACCACGGCCTGGACAAGGTCCTCGACAACAAGCTCATCGCCGAAGCGCGCGCGGCGCTCGATCGCGGCGCGAAGGTCTCCATCGAGACGCCGATCCGCAACGTCGACCGCGCCACCGGCGCGATGCTCTCCGGCGAGGTCGCGCGAATTTACGGCCATGCGGGACTGCCCGAGGACACGATCGACATTCGCGCGACGGGCACCGCGGGCCAGAGCTTTGGGGCGTTCGTCGCGCGCGGCGTGACGCTGCGTCTGGAAGGCGAAGCCAACGACTACGTGGGCAAGGGCCTGTCGGGCGGCAAGCTGATCATCTATCCGTCGCGCGACGCCGGGCAGATCGACCCCTCAAATTCGATCATTGTCGGCAACACCGTTCTCTACGGCGCCATCGCCGGCGAATGCTATTTCCGCGGCGTCGCCGGCGAACGCTTCGGGGTAAGAAATTCGGGCGCGCTCGCCGTCGTCGAGGGCGTTGGCGATCACGGCTGCGAATATATGACGGGCGGCGTCGTGGTCGTTCTCGGGCAGACCGGCCGCAACTTCGCGGCCGGCATGTCGGGCGGCATCGCCTATGTCCTTGACGAGGATGACGCGTTCTCGACGCGCTGCAATCTCGCCATGGTCGACCTCGAGCCGGTGCGCGACGAGGAGATCGTCATGACCGAGACTTATCACCAGTCCGGCGATCTGGAAGGCCACGGCCGCGTCGACGTGATGAGCGACATGACGCGCTTCGACGCCGAGCGGCTGCGTCAGCTGATCGCCAACCACCTGCGCTACACCGGCTCGACGCGGGCGCGCGACATTCTGGCGGATTGGCCAAATTACGTGGGCAAGTTCCGCAAGGTGATGCCGGTCGAGTATCGGCGCGCGCTCAACGAACTCAACGCGCGTAAGCGGCAGCCGCAACAGCTGAAAGCCGCGGGCGAATGAATAGGCGCTCCTGAATCGGAGGCGAAGTTCGAGCTTCGCCTTTGCCTTTGTCAACAATGATTGTTAAAGAGAGGGAGTCGGGCTAACCTGCTTTAAACGCGGCGGTTTTTCCTTGACGGCGGCCAGGAAGCCTGATGCGAGACGACTCTAGAGTTTACAGCTTGCCGCGCTGGCCCGCGATGCGCTGGCTCGTGAACCCGGGGCATGGCGCGACTCGCGACATCGAGGTGGCGTTGATTGGCGGGTTGTTCGGAACCCTGCCAGTCTTTTTTGGCGGCGTCATCAATACGATTGTCGTGTCGGGAGCGATCGCCGCGCGCGAGCAGACGCTCCCCTTCGTCGCTTGGTTCGTCTTTGAAATCATGCTCGGCGCCGTGCGTCTGATCGTCCTGAACGTCTCGCGGCGCGCCGCTCTCGAGCATCGCCCGACGCCGACCGATGTTTATCTCCTGCTTCAGCTTTTATGGAGCAGCGGCGTCGGCTACGGCGCCTTTATAAGCCTCGCGAGCGGCGACTGGGTGTCCGCGACGCTCGCTTGTCTCTCCGGGTCCGCCATGGTCGGCGGAATTGGGTTTCGCAATTTTGGCGCGCCGCGTTTGGCCGGCGCGATGATCCTGACGAGCCTCGGCCCCTTCCTGCCGGGCGCCGCCCTTTCTGGCGAACCGTTGCTTTATCTTGTTTTTCTTCAGATTCCCTTCTATCTCGCCGCCATGATCGCCGCCGCCTACAGCTTGAATAAAATGCTTATTGCGACGATGCAGGCCGAACGTCTGAACGATCATCGCGCCAAGCATGATGCGCTCACCGGCCTGTCGAACCGTGTCGGGCTCGCCGCCGCGGTTGACGCGAATGCGAAAAGCGCGCCGATCCAGGGCGGCGATTTGGCTGTCCTTTTTCTCGATCTCGACAACTTCAAAATCGTCAACGATACGTACGGACATGCCGCCGGAGACAGGTTGCTCAAATCGGTCGCGGAGCGCCTCCGCCAGTCCTTGCGCGCGACCGACCTGGCGGCGCGGATTGGCGGCGACGAATTCGTGGTGCTCGCCAAGAACTTGACGAGCGAGCAGGCGGCGGAGCTGAGTCACCGGCTGACGAATTCCATATCGGCGCCATATGACCTCGGCGACGGCGTTTGCGCGACGATCGGCGTAAGCGTCGGCATCGCTCTGGTGACGGAACATGGCGCAGACGCGGAGGCGCTTCTCGCGGTGGCCGATGAAGCGCTTTATGAGGCGAAGGCTCAGAGGCAGGTGAACTTGCTGCACACCCTCGTCAAGGAGGATCAGTCTCGCCGCATCGCGCCGGAGTCGCGCGGCATGCGCCCCAGCACTCAATAGCGGACGCTGGCGATCGTCACGACGCGGAAGCGTCGCGGCTTGACGGCGACCCCTCGAAAGCGTTTAGAAAACATCCAAGATCGCGGCGGCTCGGGACGATCGGGAAAGTGAATTGGCTTTTCCACGCGAGACTGCCGCGCCGACGAGGATCGCCGTTTGCCGCCGCGACGCGCGGCGCGAGAGGTGCGCGACAAGATGGGCAAGGTGACCGGGTTTCTCGAGATTGACCGGCATGACCGCAAATATAAGCCGGCGGCCGACCGCATTCGCCATTATCGCGAATTCGTCATTCCGTTGTCGGACGAGACCACGCGCAGCCAAGCCTCGCGCTGCATGGATTGCGGCATTCCGTTTTGCCATAACGGCTGCCCGGTCAACAATCAGATTCCCGACTGGAACGACCTCGTCTACCACGGCGAGTGGCGGCGCGCGCTCGTCAATCTCCATTCCACCAACAACTTCCCGGAGTTCACCGGCCGCGTCTGTCCGGCGCCCTGCGAAGCCTCTTGCACGCTGAATCTCCAGGACCAGCCGGTCACCATCAAGACCATCGAATGCGCGATCATCGACCGCGGATTCGAGCAGGGCTGGGTCGTGCCCGAGCCGCCGAAGCGCAAAACAGGCAAGAAGATCGCCGTGGTCGGCTCCGGGCCGGCGGGACTTGCGGCGGCGCAGCAACTCGCGCGCGCCGGCCATGACGTGCATGTCTACGAAAAGCACGCCAAGGCCGGCGGCCTGCTGCGCTACGGCATTCCCGACTTCAAGATGGAGAAGCACCTCATCGACCGTCGGGTTCAGCAGATGGAGGCGGAAGGGACGGTGTTTCACTGCGGCGTTCATGTCGGCGTCGATTTGTCAGCCGACGATCTGGTCGCAGGCCATGACGCCGTTGTCCTCGCCGGCGGCGCCGAACAGCCGCGCGATTTGTCGATCCCCGGCCGCGAATTGCGCGGGGTTCACTTCGCCATGGATTTTCTGCCGCAGCAGAATCGCCGGGTCTCGGGCGAGCCGCTCTCAACCAACGAGCCGATCCTGGCCACCGGCAAACATGTCGTGGTCATCGGCGGCGGCGACACCGGTTCGGACTGCATCGGCACCTCGGTGCGCCAGGGGGCGCTTTCGGTCACCCAGCTCGAAATCATGCCGCATCCCCCCGAGAAGGAGAACAAGCTGCTGACGTGGCCCGATTGGCCGCTAAAGCTGCGCACCTCTTCCTCGCACGACGAGGGTTCCTCGCGGGAATTTTCGGTGCTGACGCGCGAATTCGAGGGCGCGGACGGCGCGGTGAAGGCGCTGCGCTGCGTGCGCGTCGACGGAAAAATGCAGGAGGAGCCCGGAAGCGACTTCAAGCTTAGGGCCGATCTGGTGCTGCTTGCGATGGGCTTTGTATCGCCGGTGCGGGAAGGCTTGCTCGAAACGCTCGGAGTCGATCTCGATTCGCGCGGCAATGTCGCGGCGGACACGCGCGCCTATCGGGCGTCGCGCGAGAAGATCTTCGCCTGCGGAGACATGCGGCGCGGACAATCGCTCGTCGTCTGGGCCATTCGCGAGGGACGCCAATGCGCCCACTCGGTGGACGAATTCCTGATGGGCGAAACCAATCTGCCAAGGTGAGAGTAAATGGTCAGTGAAAAGCTAAATCTCTGGTATTGCGACACCTTCGTCAGCACGCCCTGGCAATTCTACTTTCTCATCGTGCCGCTCATAGGGGCCTTCTTTTATGGCCGTCAGAGATACAAGCTCGCCTGGTCGCTGATCGGCTTTTGGGTCGCCGCTCAAGTGACCTTTTCGGCGCTCACCAATCTCGTGTTCAGTTGCGCGCTCGAATAGGCGCAAAATAAAAGGCCCCGGCGATCGGGGCCTTTCGTTTGACGGAGAGCCGGCTTACAGCACGACGACCGTGGTTCCCACCTTCACGCGGCTGAACAGATCGGTCACGTCGGTGTTCAGCATGCGAATGCAGCCCGAGGAAACCGCCTGGCCGATTGTCCAAGGCTCATTGGAGCCGTGGATGCGGAACATCGTGTCCCGATCGCCTGAGTAAAGATACATCGCGCGCGCGCCGAGCGGGTTGTCCTCGCCGCCGGCCATATGGCGCGGGAGGTCGGGACGGCGCTTCAACATCGCCGCCGGCGGCGTCCAATCCGGCCAGGCTTCCTTGCGGCCGATATGCGTCCGGCCTTTCCAGGTGAAGCCCTGGCGGCCGACGCCGACGCCGTAGCGCACGGCCTGTCCGTTCGGCAGCGACAGATAGAGATAGCGATTGTTCGTGTCGACGGTGATGGTGCCAGGACGCTCATTGGTCGGATCCTGCACGATCTCGCGCGTCGTGGTCGGATATTCGCGCGCGAGCCGCGCGTCTTCCTGATCCCCGTAGTAGGCCTGCGGGTCCTGCGCGCCATAGCCATAATCCGCCTGCTGATCCTGGCCGCCATAATAGGCTTGCTGCTCGCGGGAGTCGTCGTAGGACGCGGTCATTTCCTGCGCGCCCGCCGACGGGTCGAACAGCGCCATGAAGGAGCGTTCCTGAGCGTTGACGGCGGACGACGAAAGTCCCGCAAACGCAGCGACGGCGGCGACCTTCAGAAAGCGGCGGGCGTTGAATTGACGGCGGGACATGACGGCGGCTCCACAATTTCTCTGTCGTGCAGAGAGAATGCAGAACCACCGAAAAGCGTTCCGTGCGCAAACGCACAAATCGTTAACGCGGCTGAGAAGGCGCGTTCGCCGCCGGGCGCCAGCTGTAGTCGTCGGCGCGATTGCTGCGCGGATTCTGGTCCCCGCCCTCAATGAAAACATGTCGCGCGAGCGCCTGCGCCGGCGTGCCTGCGTCCGTCCCCGACTTGCCGGCCGGGGCTCGCCTGGCGAGCTCGGTCGCCGCTCCGGCGCCCGTCAGTTGCTGCGTCGGGCCAACGGCGGGTCGTTCGGGCAAGCTCGGCGCCGCCGACGGCCCGCCCACGGGCGAGCGGAAGACGATCGGCTGGCCGTCCGCTGGCGCCGCCGCCGGCTGCTGTGGCGGAGTCGCGCCCGCCGCCTCAGGTCTTTGCGGCGCTCCCGGCGCGTCAGCGACTGGGGCCTGCTGGCGAGAGGCGTCGTAATATTTTTTGATCTCGCTTTCGACGAAATGGGCGACGCTTCGCGCGCCGGCCTCGGTGAAGTGCACGCCGTCCGCGGAGCGCAGCTTGACGATCTGGCCGTTGATGTCCGGCCCAAAAGCGCTGTACTGCCCATGTTCGTCGGTCATCGCCTCCCAGAGATCGACATAGGGAATATTGGCGTGGGCCGCGCGCGCTTTGAATATTTCATTGAGCTGCGCCATGTCGGCGGACAGGCGCTCGTTCTTCATGACCGGCAGACCGACCCAAATGACCGGAATGTTCTTTTCCTTGAAAGCCGCAATCACCGCGTCGACCCGCGCTGCGTAGATTTCGCGCCATCGCGGCGACAGCGGCTCGATCGACTCCTGGCCCTGCTGGATCGCTTGACGGTCATTGCTGCCGAGCATGACGACGGCGACATTGATCTTTTGCGGGTCGGCGGCGATCTCTTTCGCCGCCTTGGGCCAATCGTAAAAGTCTTCGCGCACGAGACCGCTGCTTTCCCGGCCTTTTCGAAGGACGGCGACGTCCGGGCGATCCGAAAACCCGTCTTTCAGGCCGTTGGCGAGAAGCAGTCCGAGAGTGTCGCCGAGCGTCGCGACAACGAAGGTCGGCTGGGTAACGGCCGTGTTCTGAGACTGGTCCGTGGCGGCGCCGTCCGTACGTTTCGCCGCCCGGCGCGGATTATCCGTCTGGCCGTGCCAGTACGTCGGCGCGCGATTCTCGCGA
Source organism: Methylocystis sp. SC2 (assembly GCF_000304315.1). NCBI lineage: Bacteria > Pseudomonadati > Pseudomonadota > Alphaproteobacteria > Hyphomicrobiales > Methylocystaceae > Methylocystis > Methylocystis hydrogenophila. The sequence goes on from NC_018485.1 coordinate 3,702,249, forward strand.
TGCGGCATGATCCGACGCACTCTTGGCTCGCCGCGAGGCCCCCAGCCATGCTGCGGATGGCCGCCGAAGATGCCGCCAAAGAATTCCGTAAAGGGGTCCTGCGCGAAGGACGCGCCGGGCGTCGCGCTCGTCAACAATGCGCCAAGAAAGAGCGCCATAATCCGGCGCAGGGTCTGTACGCTCTTAGACATGGAGCCATTATAGCGCGTCCCGAACGCCTTGGCATCCTTGTAGCGATTCTTCGCTTAATTCTATGCCGCACAGCCTTGACGCATGGAGCGGTTTTGGCGTCAATCGTCCGCAACTGGGCGGGATTTAGGAGGAGCGAGATGCGGCGCCGTAACCGGGGGTCTGGCGGAGTTTGGACGCGAGCCGCCGCGACCGCGCTTTTCGCGCTTGCCGCCGCCACGGCGGCCGCCCAGCCCGCACGCGAGGAAAACCCGCCGGCGGAATTTCGGATTCTGCCCTATTCGGGACTGACGCCCTACTGTGTCGATCCGACGATTCTCAACGAAGTCGTCAAGGGTTTTGCTGCAAGAGAGGCCTGGTTCTGGAATTCGCCTTTGGTCATTGTGGCCTTTGACGGCGTCGAGGACATCGGCGCGCGCAACAACGGCCTGAGCTATATTCCCCGTCGCTATTGTCGCGCATTGGCGCTTTTTAACGACGGCGTGAGACGCGAGGTTGTCTATAATATCGGAGAATCCTTAGGCTTCATCGGCGCAGGACCTGGCGTAACATGGTGCGTCGTCGGGCTGGACCGCAATCACGCCTTCAGTCCGGATTGCCGAGCCGCAGGACCTTAGCCGTCCTATTTGCAGAGTCGTTTGAAATGAGAAGAGTTTTCATTCGCTGCGCCGCATGGGCGCTCATTGTTGGCGCGGCGGCGTCGGGCGGATTTTTCGGCGCTATCGCGAAGGAAGGCGACTGCACGGCGGAGGATTGCGCGAATCGCGCAGTCTCGCGGACCGGCGCGGTCCGCGACTTCGACTTTTACGTGCTGGCGCTCAGCTGGTCGCCCGGCTTCTGCGAAGGCGTCGAGGGCGCGCGCGACCAATGCGAGCCGGGAAAGGGACTCGGCTTCGTCGTTCACGGGCTCTGGCCGCAATATGAAAGCGGCGTTCCGAGCGAATGTCCGGGCGCGCCGTCCCCATCGCGCGTCGCGCTCGAAAAGGCGGCGGGCTTGTTTCCTGACGAGCGGCTGGCGCGCTACGAGTGGCGCAAGCATGGAGTCTGCAGCGGCAAAAGTCCGAGCGACTATTTCGCCGATGTGGCGCGCGCGCATGCGGCCGTGGCCATCCCGCCGCTTTTCGTCAAACCCGCCCGCGACCAGACCATTACGCCGATCGACGTCGAGCGCGCCTTCTACGACGCCAATCCGCGGCTGGGGCCCGGCATGATGGCGGTGTCGTGCCGGCGGGGCGTAATGGACGGCGTGCGCATCTGCATGTCCAAGGACCTGCGCGAATTTCGCGCCTGTCCCGCCGTTGCGCAGCGCGGTTGCCACGTTCGGGAAATCAGCGCGCCCGCGCCGCTGTAGCGCATATGAATTATCGCCACGGGTTTCACGCCGGCAATTTCGCCGACGTCTTCAAACATGCGCTGCTTGTGCGCCTGTTGGTCTATCTGAGGCGCAAGGAGACGCCGTTTCGCGTGATTGATACGCACGCAGGAGAGGGCGCCTATGATCTTTCAGCCGAGGCGGCGGAGCGCACGCGCGAGTGGCGCGGCGGCGTTGGGCGCCTCGCTGATCTCTCCGGCGCGAGCGCGGACGTTCGCGCGCTGCTTGCGCCCTACATCGAGTGTCTCGGGCCGCGCGATGACGAGGGACAGCCCGCGCTCTATCCTGGTTCGCCGTCGATCGCGCAAAAATTGATGCGCCCGCAGGACCGCGCGATTTTCTGCGAGCTGCGGCCCGACGCCTTTGCGGCGCTGCGTCGCCGATTCTCGCGCGACGAACGCATCAAGGCGATTCATATCGACGGCTATTTGGGGCTTGGCGCTTATGTTCCGCCGAAGGAGCGGCGCGGACTCGCGCTGATCGATCCGCCTTTCGAGCGCGAAGACGAGTTCGAAGCCGCATTCGACGCTTTGCAGAAGTCCCATGCGAAATGGAGTTCCGGCGTTTACGTCTTGTGGCATCCCTCCAAGAGCGATCGCGACACTCGGAAATTGCACAATAGGCTGAGGGAAAGCGGCATACGGCGCATCCTGCGGCTTTCGTTGAGCATTGGCGGAGACGGCGAGGGATTGCGCCGCTGCGGGATGGCGATCGTCAATCCGCCCTTCGTGTTCGAAGAAGAGGCGCGAACGCTCCTCGCCTTCCTCGCCGCGCGGATGGCGCACGGCGAAGGCGCGGGCTACGAGATCGACTGGCTCGCAGGCGAATGAGCCGATCAAGTTTCCCCTACCGACTCCGGCAGAACTCGGAAGAGTAGCTCGACTAAGGGGAGTAAGCCGCTCACCAGCGGCGGCGCCACCGACGACGACGCCAGGTCCGGCGCCAGTATCGACGGCGTCGCCACCAGCTTTTCTCGATCTTTGCGTTCTGCATGTCTTCAGACGTGGCGACGCCGAGCTCGGGCCGGGCGGGAGCCATCCCATCTTGCAGCGGCGCCAGCCCAGAAAGCGCCTGCGCTTGTGAGACGACGACAGTCGCGCCAAAGCCGGCGAGCAGCGCCGTGATAAGGGTGCGGCGTTCCATCTTAACCTCTCCCTGCCAGGACGACCCAATGCTGCGCCGTCATGCATGTCGATCTTTCGACATCTGGCCCGATATGCGCGCTTATCAAGTCCATCCGACGGAGGACGCAAAGGTTCACGGGCGCGCGACAGAGCCGTTGTGGGTTTCCTGCACGGATGATAGGAGCGGCCATGCTCATCTTGCGTTATTCTCCCGCTTCGCCCTACGCCAGGAAGATCCGAATCGCCGCCGAATTGCTCGGCTTGTCCGAAAGGATCGAAATCGCCGCCGCCGATGCGGCCGATCCCGCCGACAGTCTGCGGCGTCAGAACCCGCTCGGGAAAATCCCGACGTTGGTTTTGAAGGATGGATCGACGCTGTACGACAGTCGGGTCATCGCCGAATATCTGGATCATCTCGCCGGCGGCGGGCGGATCATTCCGACCGAGTCTACGGCTCGCTTCACGGCCTTGCGGCTGCAAGCGCTGGGCGACGGGATCAACGACGCCGCTCTCTTGATCCGCTATGAGACCTTCAACCGCCCAGAAGCATTGCGTTACGAGGAAGCGATCGCGCTTCAGCAAGGCAAAATCGATCGGGCGCTCGGCGCGCTCGAAGCCGCCCCGCCGGCCGGTTCGGTCGACATCGGCCATATCGCGGTCGCCTGTGCGCTGGGCTATCTTGATTTGCGTTTTGCCGGCGCCTGGCGAGAGAACCACCAGCATCTCGTCTCGTGGCTTACGGAATTTGCGCGCGCCGTCCCTGCCTTCGACGCGACGAAGGTCTAAAATCGGCCCGAGCGCTTGTGGCGCCTGTCCGGGATCTGCTCCGCCCACCCAGAAGCGAAGCTGTCGGCGAAGCCTATTTGCTGGCGATTTCGCTTGGAGGCTTCCAGTCGCCCCCGGCCGAGGGACCAGTCGGCGCGTCCGGGATGCGCAGGCGTTGGCCTGGCTGGATCTTGTCGGGATCGGTCAGCATCGGCCGATTGGCCTCGAAGATCTCCATATATTTGGCGCCCTTGCCGGCGCCGTAATGCGCTTCGGCGATCTTCCACAGCGTGTCGCCTGGCTTCACGACGTAAAAGGTCTCTGTCGCGGACGACCCTGCGGCCGGAGCTTCGGCCTTAGGGGTGGCCTCGGCGGTTTTCTTGAGCGCGTCTGGGGCGGGCCCCGGTTTGCCCTTTCCGGTCAGAAAATCCAAAAGTCCCATGCTGGAGTCTCCTTCATAGGTCCGGCGGTTCACGCCGGATGCGCCTGATCTATTGTAGCGCCCCGCTCGCAACGCGCGAGTGTAGGCGCGTCCGAAAAGCGGCGCCAGGCGCGACGTCCGGGCAATCGCAGGCGGCGCGCGGCGGGTTGCGGCGGCGAAGGCGCTCGCCGTCTCGCGAAACCGCGCAAAATCTCCTATACCGCTGCGATGATCGCCACCTCTGCCACCACCGCGCGGACGGCCCTCTATCCCGGCACGTTCGACCCGTTGACCTTTGGCCATCTCGACGTGATGGCGCATGGCGGGGCGCTGTTTGACAGGATCGTCGTCGCGATCGGCGTGCACCACGGCAAGAAACCGTGGCTCTCCTTCGATGAGCGCGCGGCGGTCATTCGCGACGCCTGCGCCGGGCTGGGCGCGTCTTGCGGCTTCGAGGTCGCGGGCTTTGAGGGACTCGTCGTCGAGGCGGCGCGCCAGCACGGCGCCTGCGCCATTCTCCGCGGTTTGCGCGATAGCGCCGACTTCGACTATGAGATGCAGATGGCGGGGATGAATGGGACGCTTGCGCCCGACATTCGCACGATTTTCCTGCCGGCTTCGCCAGGGCTACGCCATGTCAGCGGAACCTTCGTGCGCCAGATCGCGGCGCTTGGCGGCGACGTGTCGGCCTTTGCGCCGGCCGCCGCCGTCGCCGCACTTGAACGCGCCGTCAAAAGGCGCGGCAATACATAGGGAGGCTTCATGAAACTCACCCGCCGTCTGCTTCTTGCCGCCGCGGCCGTCGCCGCGCTTAGCGTCGCGCCTGCCAGCGCGGCGGATGATCATCTCCTTTATCTCGACACAAAGGATGGCCGCGTCACCATCAAGCTGCGGCCCGATCTCGCGCCCAAGCATGTCGAACGCATTGAGAAGCTCGCCAAGGAGCATTTCTACGACGGCATCGTATTCCATCGCGTCATCGACGGCTTTATGGCGCAAGCCGGCGACCCGACCGGCACGGGAATGCAAGGTTCGCGCTATACGGATCTGAAGGCCGAGTTTACGGACACGCCGTTCAAGCGCGGCACTGTCGGAATGGCGCGCGAAGGCGGCGACGTGAATTCCGGCAATTCGCAGTTCTTCATCTGCTACGCCGACGCGCCGCAGCTCAACGGCAAATACACCGTATTCGGCGAAGTGGTCTCGGGCATGGATGTCGTCGACAAGATCAAGAAGGGCTCGAAATCCAGTAATGGCATGGTCGACAGTCCGGATAAGATCATCAAGATGCGCGTCGCGGGCGACGCGAGCTGAGTTCAAGAGACGCTGCGCCTGCAAGAATCAAAGGAAATGATCATGACCGAAGCCGCCGACACCATGACGCTTGAGACGACCAAGGGACCGGTCGTCATCAAGTTTCGTTCAGACCTCGCGCCCAATCATGTGGCGCATATCAAGAAGCTCGTCTCGGAAGGATTCTACGACGGCATCGTCTTTCATCGCGTGATCGACGGCTTCATGGCTCAGACCGGGTGCCCGCGCGGCACCGGCACGGGCGGATCGCAATATCCGGACCTCAAGGCTGAGTTCAACAGCGCGCCGCATGTGCGCGGCACCTGCTCGATGGCCCGCGCGCAAAGCCCCGACAGCGCCAATTCGCAGTTCTTTATCTGCTTCGATGACGCGCGCTTCCTTGACAACAAATATACGGTCTGGGGCGAGGTGATCTCCGGCATGGAGAATGTCGATAAGATCAAGCGCGGCGAGCCGGTGAAAGATCCGGACAAGATCGTCAAGGCGACGTTGGGTTGATCGACTGACGCGACAGGTCGAGCCGTTGGTCAAGCATGCGCCCCGGCCTTGGGCGCATGTGCAGTAAAGACCTGAGTTGGACGCGGGATTCGGAACTATCTCTCCAGACGCTGGTTGCAGCGTATCGCTCGCCGAGACGGGCGGGCGGAACAGTGGAGAGTATCCGATGAAATCGCTCAAGTTGTTGATCGCTACAGTCGCGGCGATCGCGCTTTCCGCCAGCGTGACAGCGAATGCAGGGCGCGATCGCACGGGCGCGAGCTCGAGCAAGACTCAAACTCAGTCTCGCAGCAGCAACCAGTGGCAGGAGAAACAAGGCCAATCCGCCAAGGATGCGGAGGATACGACGTCTGGCGGCGGCTGGCGGGAGATGGGCCGCGATGACGACGCGGCGCCGACCTGGCGAGGCAGCGCAGCGCGGGAACGGATGCGCGATCAGGACAGTCAGTCAGGCATGGACCGGACGGGCGTGGATCGGCGGACGACGAAAGGGCGTTCCGCAGCAGAAATGCGCGAACTGGAGCAGCTCGGCTCCGCCCGCGTGATTTTCTACAGGCTCGGCCCCACCGATATGCGCATGTCTCAGCTGATCGGCAGCGACGTCCGCAATCTTCAGAATGATGACATCGGCGAGATCGAGGACGTCATCTTCGACAACAATAGGAATGTGCGCGCGATCATCGTCAGCGTCGGCGGTTTCCTTGGCATCGGCGATCGCCACATTGCGATTGACCCGTCATCCATGGTCGTTTCTCGGAACGAAGATGGCGACGTCGAAGCGATCGTGAACACGACTCGCGACGATCTGCGCAACGCTCCGGAGTTCCGGTTCGACGAGCGCCGCCGACGCGTCGGCTCATATCAGTAGCTTTCGCCGCGGCGCCGCTTGATCGACAATCGGCGCCGCTGACCCTTCTCGCCTACTTGACCTGACGGAGCTTATGGTTTTTGCAAGCTCCGCATGCGCGTCGACCTTTTCGACTTCAACCTCCCGCAAGACAGAATCGCTCTTCGGCCCGCCGATCCCCGCGACAGCGCCCGCATGCTCGTGGTCCCGTCGGGCGGGCCTTTCGAGGACAGGATCATTCGCGATCTGCCGGATTGCCTTCGTGCGGGAGACGCGCTCGTCGTCAATGATTCGCGCGTCATTCACGCGCGGCTTTCCGGTCGGCGCCTACGCGGCGCATTGAGCGCCAATGTCGAAGCGACGCTGATCGAACGTCTGGACGCTTCCCGCTGGCGCGCGCTGATGCGGCCGGCCAAGAAGCTCGCCATCGGCGATCGCATAAGCTTTACGGGCCATGGAGGCGAGATCGACGCGCGCGTTGAGGCGAAGGGCGACGACGGAGAGATTGCGCTTGCTTTCGAGCTTCACGGACCCGCGCTCGACGAAGCGATAGAGCAGTCGGGCGCGATGCCCCTGCCGCCCTATATCGCCGGCAAGCGCTCGGCCGACGCGCGCGACGAAAGCGACTATCAGACCATCTTTGCGCGCGAAGCGGGCGCGGTGGCCGCCCCGACCGCCGGCCTGCACTTCACGCCGCAGCTGCTCGCAGCGATCGAAGCGCGCGGCGTGCGTCTTTACCGCGTGACGCTGCATGTGGGCGCCGGCACATTTCTTCCCGTGAAGGCGGAGGACACCGACCTGCACAGGATGCACGAGGAATACGCCCGGCTTGACGCTGAAACGGCGCAGGCGCTGAACGTGGCGCGGGCGGGAGGCGGGCGCATCGTCGCCGTCGGCACGACGGCGTTGCGCGTGCTGGAAAGCGCCGCGGACGACGCCGGACGGCTCGCGCCTTATGCCGCGCGCACGCGGATCTTCATTACGCCCGGCTATCGTTTCCGTGCCGTGGACATGCTGCTCACCAATTTCCATCTCCCGCGCTCGACGCTCTTCATGCTGGTCGCGGCGTTCGCCGGACTCGAGCGGATGAAGTCCGCCTATGTGCATGCGATCGAAAGCGGCTATCGCTTTTATTCCTATGGCGACGCCTGTCTGCTGCAGCGTCGCGACGCATGAGCGCCGCCCGAGACGTCCGCATTGTAGCGCTCTGGCGCGACGACCCGAAAGAAGCGCCGATGACCATTGACGCGCGGATTGACGATGCGCGCATCGTTTCGCCATGGGATCTTTTTGGCGCATTCGCGCTCGATGGCGATAGCGTGCGTCCGTTCGTCCTGCGGCGCGACGGTCGAATCGACTTCGGAATGGGCGAGCACTGGCGAACCAACTTGCGCGAGGCGACGATAAAAGTCGGATCAGATTTCGGCGTATGGTTCAATGAGAGCGATAGCGGCCATTATCGCATCGTCAAAATTGCGGCGCTTGGCGCAAAGGACAGGACGTGACGCAGGCCTTTTCCTTTTCCGTTCTCGCTACCGACGGCCTCGCGCGTCAAGGCAAAATCCATACGCCGCGTGGAATCATCCGCACGCCGGCCTTCATGCCGGTGGGCACGGCGGCGACGGTGAAGGCGATGTTCGTCGACGACGTGCGCGCCGCCGGCGCCGACGTTCTGCTCGGCAATGTCTACCATCTCATGCTGCGGCCGGGCGCAGAACGGATCGCGCGGCTCGGCGGCCTCCATGACTTCATGCGCTGGCCCTATCCGATCTTGACGGATTCAGGCGGCTTTCAGGTGATGTCGCTGGCGAAGCTGCGCAAGCTCGACGAAAGCGGCGTGACGTTTCAGTCGCATATCGACGGTTCGCGGCATCATCTGTCGCCCGAGCGCTCGATGGAAATTCAGGATCTCCTTGGGTCGGACATTCAGATGCAGCTTGACGAATGCGTGCGTCTGCCATGTTCCGAAAGCGAGGCCGAACGCGCCATGCGTCTTTCGCTGCGCTGGGCCGAGCGCTCGCGCAAGGCCTTTCGCGAGCGGCCGGGCAGGGCGGTGTTCGGCATCGTGCAAGGCGGCGAATCGAAGCGGCTTCGGATCGAAAGCGCCCAGGCGCTCGCCGGCATGGAGTTCCATGGGATCGCCGTCGGCGGCCTGGCCGTCGGCGAGCCTCAGGACGTGATGCTCGACATGCTCGAGACGACCGCCCCGCATTTGCCCGAATCAAAACCTCGTTATCTGATGGGCGTGGGCGCGCCGGATGACATCATTGAGGCCGTCGCGCGGGGAATCGACATGTTTGATTGCGTGATGCCGACTCGCGCCGGCCGACACGGCCTTGCCTATACCCGCCGCGGACGGGTGACGTTGCGCAATGCGCGCCATGCCGACGATCCGCGGCCGCTCGACGAGCAGTCGTCCTGCCCCGCGGCGCGCGATTATTCGCGCGCCTATCTGCATCACCTCGTCAAAGCAGGGGAAATCCTCGGGATGATGCTGCTGACCCAGGCCAATGTCGCCTATTATCAGGAGCTGATGGCGGGTCTGCGCGCAGCCATCGGCGCCGGGCGCCTCGCCGACTTTATCGCCGAAACGCGCGCCACATGGATCGAGGGCGAAAGCGCTTAATGATTTAGAGCGATCGGGTGAAGGATTGTTTTCCTCACCCTCATCCTGAGGAGCCGCCCGCAAGTCGGGTTGCCCCGACTTGCGAATTCCTTGCGAATTCAATGTCGATTTCGGGCAGGCCCGAGATCGAAGGCGGCGTCTCGAAGGACGAGAGTCAGGAAAACATGTGCAAACGGGGACTTCCTCGTCCTTCGAGACGCGTGCTGCGCACGCTCCTTAAGGGATGAGGAAGCCCTTCACCCGATCGCCCTGATTAACGACCTCAGCCGAGTTTACGGACCAGATAATATGGTTTACGAAAACAATATTCGGCGGGGGCGGAACATGGGCCGCTACCATGAAGAGCTCACCAGAAGATTTTTGATCGGCGTTCGGCAGGAAGCGCCAGCAAATGCGCGTCGACCGACGCATCCGCGACGCGAGAGCATTCGCGTGCGCCCGTCAAAATCCAAACCGGCGTCGATGGAGAATGGGATGTCGCATCCTGGCGAAATTCTTGCCCGTCATTTGCAGGAACTCGGTCTGACGGCGTCGGATCTGGCGCGAGACATCGACGTGCCGGTCAATCGGGTGACCGCCATCCTCAATGGCCAGCGGGGCGTCACCGCCGACACCGCGCTGCGACTCGGACACTGGTTCGGCGTCCAGCCCGAAGATTGGCTGGAGCTGCAGACGCAATATGAGCTTTCTCTCGCGCGCCGCGCGGCCGGAGCGAGAATCAAGTCGCTGCCGAGCCTCGCCGATCGTCAGCGCGACTGAGGCATGAGCGCAGTTGAAAAGCTCGCCGAAACGGAATTCTTCCACGACCTGCGTTGGTCCGCGGAATTCGGCGCGGCGACCCGCGCCGTTGTCGCCGACGGCGTTCCTTATTACGTCAACGCCTTCTGGACCGCCGGGCAAAGGCGCGCGCATCCGCTGCATGAGATCAGCTATCGCGCCTGTTTCAAGCCGCAGCTCCCGGCGTTTTTCATCGATCGGCTGACGCAGCCGGGAGACCTCGTCTGCGACCCTTTCATGGGCCGCGGCACGACCATCCTGCAAGCGGCGCTGATGGGGCGGCGGCCCATCGGCTCGGACGCCAATCCGCTGTCGCTGCTGCTGACGCGCCCGCGGCTGCGGCCGCCTGCGCTTTGCGAGATCGAGGCCAGGCTCGCGGCCGCGCCCTGGGGACGCGGCGAGGTTGAGCGCGACGACCTTCTCGTTTTCTACCATTCCGAGACGCTGCGGCAGATATGCGCGCTGCGTGCGTATCTGCTCGCGCGCGAGCATGACCGACGTCTCGACGCCGTTGACGATTGGATCCGAATGGTGGCGCTCAATCGATTGACCGGCCATTCTCCCGGGTTTTTTTCCGTCTATACGATGCCGCCGAACCAGGCCGTTTCCGTGAAGGCGCAATTGAAAATCAACGCGCGTCGGGAACAAACGCCGCCGCGGCGCGACATCGCCGAGCTCATATTCAAGAAATCGCGTACGCTTCTGGCGGAGGCGGAGAGGCCGATGGCCTGCGACGCGCAGCTCGTCGTCGCGGACGCCGCGCATTTGCAGCACATCGCAGAGGCGACGGTCGATCTCGTCGTCACGTCGCCGCCGTTTCTCGACGTCGTCGACTATCGCGGCGACAATTGGCTGCGCAACTGGTTTGCTGGCGTCGACGTCGAGAACATCCGCCTCTCGCAGCTTCGCGCGCCGGAAGACTGGCGCGCGATGACTCGCGACGTTTTCGAAGAGTTGGCGCGAGTCGTGAAGCCGGGCGGTCACGTCGCGTACGAGGTTGGCGAGGTCAGGGGCGGGGCGCTCCCGCTCGAACAGCTGGTCTGGCGCGCGCTCGACGATCTTCCGTTCGAGCGATTGGGCGTGCTCGTCAATGAGCAAAGCTTCACGAAAACCAGCAATTGCTGGGGAGTCGCCAATAATGTGAAGGGCGTGAACAGCAATCGCGTGGTCGTCGCGCGTCGGTTGTGACGCTCGCGTCAGCCGGCGCGCAGCAGGCGCACGGCGTCGTCGCGTTCGAAGAGGTAGAGCAGGGCGCGCAAGGCCCGGCCTCTGTCGCTCGCAAGCTCGGGATCGCGACGCAGAATCAATTCGGCGTCGTCGCGCGCCACGGCGAGGAGTCGCGCGTGGGCGGAAAGGTCGGCGAGCCGAAAGCTCGGCAGACCGGCCTGCCGCACGCCGAGAATTTCGCCTTCGCCGCGCAGCCGCAGATCTTCTTCGGCAATGCGGAATCCGTCCTCAGTCTGGCGTATGATCATCAGCCGCGCCTTCGCCGCTTCGCTTAGCGGGCCCTTGTACAGAAGCAGGCATGAGGACTTGCCCGAGCCGCGTCCAACGCGTCCGCGCAGCTGATGCAGCTGCGCAAGGCCGAATCGCTCGGCGTGTTCGATGACCATGATCGTCGCTTCCGGCACGTCGACGCCGACTTCGATGACCGTGGTCGCCACCAGAATTTTGGCCTCGCCGCGCTGAAAGGCTTCCATCACCGCGTCCTTCTCGCCGGCCTTCATTCGGCGGTGAACGAGGCCGACCGCCGCTCCAAAAATCTTCGAGAGATCCGCATGGCGCGCTTGCGCAGCGGAAAGGTCCAGCTCCTCATTCTCCTCGACGAGCGGACAGACCCAATAGGCACGCGCGCCCTCCGCCAAGGCGCGGCGCAGCCCCGCAATGACGTCGTCGATCCTTTCGGCAGGAAGCGCGCGCGTCGAGATCGGCGTGCGGCCGGGCGGCTTTTCGTCGAGCGCCGAGCAATCCATGTCGCCGAACGCCGTCAGCGCCAGCGTGCGCGGAATGGGCGTCGCGGTCATCACCAGCACGTCGACGGCGTCACCCTTGGCGCCGAGCGCCAGCCGCTGCTCGACGCCGAAGCGATGCTGCTCGTCGACGACGGCGAGGCCGAGGTCGTGAAAGGCGAGATCGCTTTGCACGAGAGCATGCGTGCCGATGACGACGTCGACGTCCCCCGCGTCAATGGCCGCATGGAGCGCCGCGCGCTCGCTCGGCTTGGCGCGGCCTGTCAGCAGCGCGACGCGCAGTCCCGCGGACGCGAGCGTTGGCGTCAGCCGATCATAGTGCTGCCGCGCCAGGATCTCGGTCGGCGCCATCAAGGCGCTTTGCCGGCCGGTCTCGGCGACGCTCGCGATGGCGAGCGCCGCGACGACGGTCTTGCCGGATCCGACGTCGCCCTGAACGAGCCGCAGCATGCGCCGTTCCGACGCAAGATCGGCGCGAATCTCTTCCAGCGTGCGCTGCTGCGCGCGCGTCAGGCGAAACGGCAGGGCGGATTCGATCGCTTTTGCGAAGCGGTCGTCGCCCTTGTGCGCGCGACCCGGAGGGCGGCGCATCTTGGCGCGAATGAGGCGCAGCGCGAGCTGGCTCGCGAGCAATTCATCGAGCGCGAGACGCTGACGGGCAGGATGCTGCGGCGCGAGCGCATCGGCGCTTGCCGGCCGGTGCGCCGCGCGCAGCGCCTCGGCGAATGCGGGAAGCTTGCTGGCGGCGAGAATGCTGGCGTCCTGCCATTCCGGAAGGTTCGGCAGGCGCGTCAGCGCTTCTTCCGTCGCGCGCAAAACGTAACGCGCCTGCAGGCCCTCGGTGAGGCCATAGACGGCTTCATACGCAGGGAGCTTCGCCAATCCGGCTTCGTCGAGCACCCGGTCCGGATGCACGATCTGGCGGCGGCCGTCGTAAAGCTCGATGCGCCCCGAAATCCAGCGCGTCGCGCCGAGCGGCAGGCTGCGTTCGATCCAGTCGGGATTGGCGAGAAAGAACACGAGTTCGACGTCGCCGGTGTCATCCTCGACGAGCACGCGATAGGGCGATTTCGAATACCGGCCCTGAGGGCGACGATGCTCGGTGACGCGCGCCTTCAGCACCACCATCGTTTCGAGCGGCGCGGCGGCGATCGTCGGCCGCAGGCTGCGGTCGATGACGGTCGAGGGAAGATGAAATAGCAGATCGACGAGGCGCGCTTCGGCCCCGGGCTTGGCGAGGAGCCGATCGAACAGTCTGGCGGTTTTCGGTCCGACGCCGGGCAGCGCCGCGACGCGACCGAAGAAGGGGTCGAGCAGGGAAGGACGCATGAAGGTTCAGTTCAGCTCGCCGGCGCGGAGCGAGTCACTTGATCTCGACATCGTAGCTCGGCGCGCCCTCCGCGCCTTTGTAAGTGAAATGCCACCATTCGCGCGGAAAATTCTCAAAGCCGTGGCGGCGCATCAGCGCCACGAGCGCGTCGCGATGCGCCCGCGCCGTCTTCGAGGTTTTGGCCTTCGTCCAAGAGCGCGTATCGAAAAAATCGAACGGCGTGCCGAAATCCCAGCCTTTGACGCCGATGTCGACGGCCAATCCCGTCGAATGGGTGGAATGTTCGGCGATATAGCCTTCGGGAAACAGCGCGCTCTTGGCGAGGCGCGGATAATGTTCGGTTTTCGTCCGCTGGTCGGCGTTGCGCGACCAGTCAACGAAGGCCGAAACGGCGCGCAGCGGTCGATAGCAATCGTAGACGACGAGCGAAATCCCCCGGGCGCGCGCATCCTTCTGCGCGGCGGCCAGCGCTTTGGCGGCCTCAGCGCGAAGCCAGCATTGCGGCGCGCCATAGCCGGGGACCGGGGCGCCGGTGAAATTGTCGGCGCCGGCATAGCGCATCTCCTGAATGATGGTCGGCGCAACGTCAGCCAGGCGCGCGAAGCCCGGCGGCGGTTCGCCGGCGTGCGCATAGGGCGCCGAAAGCGCCCCGACAAAAAGAAACATCACTCTGCGCATGGCGGCTCCACGTGCGTTGGCGCAATTCGCTGCGCCCGAACCTCGACTATAGGTCTTTCCCACGCAATCGGGAGGCCTTTGATGTCCGAGAAACTCGCGCCTTTCGCCGGCCTCACTCTCGCCGCGCTCGCCGCCGCGATCGCGTGGGGCGCGACGGCGCTCGCCGGCGATCGTTGCAAGGCGACAGGCGCCATGGGCGCTTCGATCGCCATCCGCGATCAGCGCAAGAATGTCGTCGGCGCCATCGAAGACGGGAGCGCTATTATCGTGCAGCGCTATGGCGAGGACGATCACGGCAAGCCCTGGGCCTATGTGGCGAGCCCCGGCGGCAAGCGGCTCGGTTGGCTTTATCGCGAATTCATCAGCTGCTCTTGATCGGGGCGTCATGAGCGCCGACTATGTTTCGGGTCGTGACGGGGCAGGTGGGGAGACGTATGACAATTCGGATTGGCCGTCGGCGGTTTCTCGCCGCCTCCGCCGTCGCCGGCGCGGCGCTCAACGCCGCCGCCGCAGCGGGCGCCGAAAACGTCGCCGCTCCTTCGCGTAAGGGCGCGACGAACGCGCCGCTGCCTCTGCCCTTTGATCCCGCCAAGATCAAAGGACTGTCAGAAAAACTTCTGATCTCGCATTACGAGAACAACTACATCGGCGCGATCAAACGCCTCAATGCGATCGGCCAGGAACTTGCGGCGCTCGATTTCGACAAGGCTCCCGGGTTTCAGATCAATGGCTTGAAGCGGGAGGAACTCATCGCCGCCAATTCAATGATCTTGCACGAGATCTATTTCGCCGGACTCGGCGACGCGAGCAAGCCGGGCGCCGAGCTCGCGCAGGCGATCGATCGTGATTTTGGAGGATTCGAGCGCTGGCGGTCCGAATTCCTCGGCATGGGCAAGGCGCTGGGCGGGGGCTCGGGCTGGGTGATCCTCGCCTACGACAAGCATGGCAAGCGGCTCGTCAACACTTGGGCGAATGACCACACGCAGAACATGGCTGGCGGCGATCCCCTGCTGGTCCTCGATATGTTCGAGCACGCCTATCAGATGGATTTCGGCGCCAAGGCGGCCGACTACGTAAAAGTTGTGGCGGAGGCGCTCAATTGGTCGAACGCCGATCGTCTCTACACCCGATGCAGTAGGACGTAAGAAGTCGCAAAGATCACCCCTTCGCCTTGGCGAGGCCGCCATGCGCCGCCGACCAAGCGATTGGATCGGCGATGAAGGCTTCCACCTGGTTCAGCGCGACATCGGGGAAATATTTGTGCTCGCGGGCCACCGCGAGCACGTCGCGCCAGGTCGCGAGCGCATGCAGGCTGATGCCGAGTGCGGCCAGCTCCTCCCGCGCGCCGGCGAAAATATCATAGAAGAAGAACACGAAGACATGGTCGCAGCGCTGCCCTGAGTCGCGCAGCGCCTGCACGAAGTCCTTTTTCGAGCCGCCGTCGGTCGCCAGATCCTCGACCAGCAGGGCGCGGCCGCCCTCCATCACATCGCCTTCGATGCGGGCGTTGCGGCCGAAGCCCTTGGGCTTCTTGCGCACATATTGCATCGGCAGCATGAGGCTGTCGGCGATCCAGGCCGCGAAGGGAATGCCGGCCGTCTCGCCGCCCGCCACGACGTCGAGCGATTCATAGCCGATGTCGCGCTCGATCGTCCGCGTCGCGAATTCGACGAGGCGACGCCGCAGCCGCGGAAAGGCGATGATCTTGCGCATGTCGATATAGACCGGCGACGCCCAGCCGGCGGTCGTTATGAAAGGCTTATCGACGTTCACGAGCACCGCTTGCACTTCGATCAGCGCCTTGGCGGTTTCGCGTGCGGCGGTTTGGCGGTCGTTCGACATGGATGCGGCGTGTCCCTGTTTGCAAAAGGCCGCGCAGCCATAGCCTATTTCGCGCCGCCGCGCTCGGCGGTCTGGCCGAAAAGTATTTCGCGTTCCAGCGCCGTGAAATCGAGACGCGTTCGTTCATAGGGCGCGCCGGCCGCATAGGCGCGGATCACCGCCGGCCGGGAGCGGATCGCCTCGAACCAGCGCTTGACATGCGGGAAGTCGTGCAGATCCTGACCCTGATCCTCATGCGGAACGATCCAGGGATAGCAGGCGATGTCGGCGATCGAATATTCGCCGGCGAGATAGGGCGTCTTGGCGAGCTGACCGTCCATGACGCCATAGAGCCGGCCGGTCTCGTTACGATAGCGCTCGATCGCGTAGGGAATCTTCGCCGGCGCGTATTTTGCGAAGTGGTGGTTTTGGCCGGCCATGGGGCCGAGTCCGCCGACCTGCCAGAACAGCCACTGCAGCGTTCGCGCACGGGCATGGAGGTCCGCGGGGAAAAGTCGTCCGGTCTTCTCCGCGAGATAGACGAGGATCGCGCCCGATTCGAAGAGCGCGACCGGAGCGCCGCCATCGGCGGGCGCGCGGTCGACCATCGCCGGCATGCGATTATTGGGAGAGATCGCCAGAAACTCCGGCTTGAACTGGTCCCCTTTGGTGATGTCGACGGGCTTGATCCGATAAGCGAGCCCCGCTTCCTCGAGAAAAATCGTCACTTTGTGGCCGTTGGGGGTCGGCCAGTAATAAAGATCAATCATGGTCGCATGTCCGACGGGAGACCAGACTGTGTTTTAAGCCCTCGCGTCGCAAGATCAATGGCTCAGGTCATGCTAGGCTGGGCCCGGGAGTGGTCGACATGTTGATGAGATATTCGAAGATTCTGCTGACGGCTGCGCTCGGCGCGCTCATTCTGCTCGTCGCGGTCAATAATGTCACGGACTACGACACGAATTTCCAGGTCGTCAGCCATGTGATGTCGATGGATCAAGTGCCGTCCGGCAGCCCGCTCGAGTGGCGCGCCCTCACCAGCGTGAAGCTGCACAGAATGTTTTACGCATTCATCATCGCAATCGAATTCTCCGCCGCCGCGCTCATCCTCGCCGGCGTGTGGCGGCTATTGCTGGCGCGCAAGGCGCAGGCGACGCAATTCAACGTCGCGAAGGATCTCGCCACTGCGGGCCTTGCGCTCGCCGTCGGCCTTTACCTGTTCGGCTTCATGGCCATCGGCGGCGAATGGTTCCAGATGTGGCGCGCCGGACCCGACATGCAGCAGGCCGCGTTCCGCTTCATCGGCTGCGCGGCGCTGGTGATGCTGTTTCTGGGTCAGCGCGACGACTAACGCGTCACAGACGCTTCAGCATATTATATCCGAGCAGACCGCCAAGGCCTGCGCCGACCACCGCGATGAGCGGGCCGCCGATCGCGACGCCCGTCAGGCCGCCGAGAACGGCGCCGACTCCGCCAAAAAGATATTTGTTCTTTTTAACGGTGGGGTTTTCATCGGTCAGTTGCTTCTGAAGATTTTCGTCATCAGCCATTGCAAAGTCCTCGGGAAAGAGCCGCAATGGCGAATTAAGCAGGCCCACGTTGTTTTCAAGTGTGGTCCGAAGAAACGGTCAGGGCGTAGCGATTCGTCACAGCTACGGAGTCCGCGGCGGCGACCCGGAGGCGTTGAAGTTGCGGATTAATCTGGCCGCGCCAAACTCTCCTGCGCCGTCGCGCCAAGCTCCAAGCTGATCCCCTGCATCTTGAGATGAGCCCAGTTCTTGAGGTCTTTCACGGTGAAGCCTTTCAAGAAGGGATTTCCATTGACGATTTTTTCGCGGGTTTTGCTCGGCTGTCCGTCGACGCTGGCGATCACCGTCGCCGCATCGACCTCTTCCGGCGCGGACAGGATCGCCGCCGCGCCGCCCGGGCCGGCGAAATGCGCCAGATAAAGCGCCCCCGGCGTGATCGGGAGTCCCTTTTTCATCAGGATCGACGTGTTTTGCTCGACATAGCGCGTCGTCATTTCTCGAGAGAGATCAGGGTCCCTTCGCAAGTCGAGAATCTCTTTGTCGCTTAAGTTGCCGGCGAGGTCGGGACGGTGTTTCTTGATCAACCCCATCCATGTGGCGTTGACGAACTGTCCCAGCCCGGCGGCAGAGGAAAACTTGTTTCTAGCGTCCGGATTTCCCTGTGATTCGGACATGGTGATCCTATCGACCAGAGCCTTGAGCGACGAGGCGGCCTGATCGGGAACTGGAAAATGAATGTCGTGGAAGTGCAGTTTCAGTCCGAATCCAACGGCGAAGACCAGCATTAGAGCGACCGGAGAAACGCGCGTGCTTCGTTCGTCGCGGGCCGGCCTCCGCGTGGTGCAAGCCTCTTCCCGATAAGGCGCGGTCAGGCTGATATATTCAGCGGTCGGTGGTTGTAGTTGCGCGTTCTTGAGAGAAGATAGAAAGCTTTGCAGCGTCTGGTCGTCGAACCCAAAATTGATCCTGATCTCAACCTTTCTTCCCGCGTCCGAACTCTCGCCGTCAGAGACCAACGTCGCGTGTTCGCAAGCGGAAATTTTGACCGCGGCTTCCGCCCCCGCGCAAGCTGGCGGAGCTTTGTCCTCGCGCGCTCGCGCGCTTGCTTCTTTGGACGCCTCGTTTGCAGAGCTTGCTTCGTCCATAAGCTCACTCCTCGCTTGCGTGGCGAATATCCGGTGGCAGACGAGGGGAACAGCATCCTGTTATCAAATTGTAAACGATGCTTCAGAAAGCGCGCTTGCGCCTGTGTCGGAAAGGCGCCGCGCCTCGGCGCTTTGAAAATCGCCTTAATCTTCTGACGCCTGCTTCGAGCCTGAAACTGGTTGAGGAAGAGGGCCGCGAGCCCTCATGAAGAAGCTTTTCTATTCCCCAAGAACGAACGATTTTCCTCCGCATCAACTCTATTTCCTGAATCATGGTTTTTGGATTCTTGGCGTGGCCGAGGCGCGCGTCGCGCAGGCCGTTAATCCATTCTCAAGCAATCGGCGTGAGGCTCAAAAGTCTTGCATCGCATTCGAAGCTGCCCATGACCGAGCAAACGGGATTAGCCGCCTTCGACCTCAGCCCTGCCGCGGCTCCCGCGGCTGACGTTCCGGAGCCGAAAGTCGGGTCTGCGGACGCGACGATCTCCCCACATGTGTCGGATCATTCCAGGGCGGCTGTCGCGCAACGCCTGCTTCCGGCGCTCAAAAGCGCTTTCATCCACGGCTCTCGGCTTCTTTGGGCGGCGTTGCTCTATGGCGCCGCCGGCCTCGCCGGCTGGCTGATCGCCGAGGCCGCCTGGCCGACGGTTTCCGCCTTGCCGGACCTCGTCCGCACGATGGCGACGCAGGAAAACGCCGAGCGCGTCGCCTTTCTACGCACGACGCAGAAGATGGAAGAGGAGATCCGCGCGCTCCGCACTGAGATGGAATCGATGAGGTCTTCGATGCAGGCGGCGGCTCCGGCCGCCGACGCCGTCGACACTCTCGGCAAACGCATCGACGCGATGAAGACGGAAACGAATTCCGCGATCGGCGCGCTGTCAGGTCAGGTCGAGGGACTGCGGCGCGACGCAGCCGCCAAGCCTGCGCCGACAGGCGCGCCCTCGGAGCAAGCCGGCGCGCGTTCGCCGCGAAGCGAATACGTCATCCTCGAACAAGGCGCGTCGCGGCGGACGACCGTCTCTGCGACGGTGAAAGTCGGCGAGGGACTGCGGCGTCCCAAAATACGTCGCGGGGACGCGTTCGAGCCGGCAAAGTATCCGGACGCGCCTGGCGCGCCGCGCCCGCTCGGCGCCTACGGGCGGTAGGATAGCGGAGTCGACCGGATCGCTTACTATGGCGGCTTGGGCGACCTGATCGAACTTTGCGACGCGCGCCAAATTGACGGACGACTTATCCGTCCATGGCGAGGTGATGGCGACCGCGATGAGCGCGATTTTTGTATGCGTTCGCATGCAAAACTCGCGCGGTCACAAACCTCAGCGCCGTCTCGTCGCAGAAAATGCCGTTGGACATCGACTTCCGCCGCGCGACAAAACGCCGTCTCGACAACTCGCTTTGGTCGATGATAGCAATTCAAACGATTTGAAGGTCCGCTTTTATCTCCGCCTATGGTGAATGCTATATTTTGGAGAGTGGCAATGGATCGTGTCTCCAACGACATTTCGTCGACATCCCATGCTCTGCTCAGCTTCGACGTCGATGCAGAAAAGTTTGTCTATTCGGCGCGGGACAATAGGCTCTTGCGATTGCCGGCGTCGGATGAGACGGCTTCGGAGATGTTCAGCGATACGTCCGAACCGTTTCATTTGAGCTTCCCGCCACTCGCGACGACCATCCGCCCAAGAACGCTCGAATTCGTGATAACGGGCGCCTGCAATCTGGCTTGTTCGTATTGCGCGACTCGTGAACGATACAAGCTTCCTAACGGGAAAAACGATATTCTCGATGAGGACACGGCGTTTTCATTCCTCGAGCTTGTGCGTCCGTTTTTGACGGGCCAGGACGTCACGTTAAAGTTCTTTGGAGGAGAGCCGCTGCTCGGCTTCGGCGTGATCAAAGCGATCGTCGAGAAGTTAAAGGCATGGAACGTAAAGAGTGAAAAGATCGTCGCCACCAATGGATTGCTGCTTAGCGACGAGATCACCGACTTTTTGATCGAAAATGGATTCTTGACGTTGATTAGCCTGGATGGCCCTCAAGAAATCCACGACACGAACAGGGTCGATCACACCGGCAAAGGTTCATATGAAAAGGTGCTTGAAAACGTGAAACGTTTTCGCGCGAGACACCCAAGCGCATTTGAATCGCTTGTCGCCTTCAACTTGGTCGTGTCTCCTCGCTTTGCCGGCCAGTTCCGACAGCAAGTCGAGCATCTTCTGAGCCTCGGCATATCGAGCGCTCAGATCAATCCCAACGATTGCGCGGCGACTTCCGAATCCTGCACGCGTTACTCTCTCCAGCAATGGCAGGCGATGCAGGAGGAGAAGGTCGCGGTTCGCGAAATGCTGATGGCGAAAAGATATCGGGAAGGGCGCAGCGAAGAGATCGATTGCTATGAGACCTATGCCGGTCTCAATCCCGGTGGCAATGATGGGGAAAAGCTTCCTGAAGAATTGGCTGGAACGTACAATTGTCGCGATTGCCAAGCGTTCGAATGGAACACCCTGACATTGCTGCCCGACGGTTCGATTTCCTCCTGCATCGAATTTGAGCGCGTAGAATCCGTCAGTTTTGGCGATGCGAAAAAAGCGGTTTTGGACATTGCGGCGTTGGTAAAATTTCAGGAGAGCTTCCGGCGTTCGGTTCAATCCGGCCCCTGCGCGCATTGTTGGGCGGTACGCGTTTGCCCCATGGTGAGTTGCTACAAAACATTTGCAAGTTCTGGAGCTCAGCCCAACTGGCAGCGAGAGGAGGATTGCAACTTGGTCCGGGAGGAGATGGCGTCACGCTTTAGGGATGCAGTCAAGCTTCATTTGTTGCGATAGGAGAGCCCGCTATGACAAAGCCGGTACAAACGACGACATATTTGATTCCCATCGCCGCGGAGGGTCCGGCGATGGAAAAAATTCTTCAATCTATCCAGCTGCAGGCGACGTGTGGCACCTGTACGTCAATCGGCTGTTCGTGGTGCAACGCATCAGTTCCCGCGGCTCACATGCGCATCGCGCTCGTTCCGGACGAAGCTGCAAAGAAATAAGCCAGTTTCGATCCTCGTAAAAAAACGCCGGCTCAGGAACGTCATGCGCCGGCGTTTAGTATTTTGAGCCGCCACTAAAGCAGGTTCGGAAAAAGTTGACAGACTTTTTCGTGGAGAGCCTGCTCCAACGTTTTGGTTTCGAGAGATTCCTTATCGATCACATGAGTCCATGTGATCGGGAAGCGCTCTAGCGGCCCAGCGACAGATGCGACATACGGAAAATGCTGGATATAAACTTTATCACAAAGCCAACGAGCCCTGAGCCGCCATAAAAATTGCCTTTGTTGAGTTGGATAAAAACATGGGCGGGCGCGTCAGATTCATTGGTCACTTCGCACACAAAGAATCCCTCGCGGGCGCGCATCGATTCAAAGAGGATTTTCGTGGCGGCGGCGCACTCACGCAGGCGCGTGCGGATCGAACTATCGCGGCTCATCTTTGCGGACGCCGAAATGATTGCATTCGCTCTTGAGCGATCCTGTGCGACTGCGGCGACCCTCATATCCTCAGGATGCGTCTGGCTGGTTGGCCGCAGTTTGGAAACGACGTTGGCGGTCGTCGCAATGACGTTTCCAAGCGCGTAGTCCCGACTCTCGCCGGGCTCGATCCGTTCGCACCAGATCATGGTTTTGCCGGCAAGACATAGAATCGCAGGCGTCGACAGATCGTCGAGAGGGCATGTCTTGTAGACATAAGGCGCTCGCGCCCAACTCATGGTCGATGCGTCACAGGGAACGGATTCAATCACGACATTGGCGGATGAACAAAGATAGGCAGGCTGGAGAAACAGCAGCGGCGCCGAATTGTCTCCTGCAAGTTTCGTCAGATCGATTTTTTCGACGACATTGCCTTCGCCAGCCGTCAGCAAAATCTCTCTTTGCTTTTCCGAAGTGGCGATCCGATTGAGCTTCACGTCTCCGCCGCCGCAGAACACGTAAAGGAATGTCGCGAACTCATTCGCGATCCAGGAGCGTTTCGGCGCCAAGTGAGGAGTTTGACGCGGAATGGTTCGTGTTCCGGGCCACCGGCAAACAGACCTGCTTGGCCGATCGAAAAAGGACGTCTCGGGACCGAGCGTCACGACGAGTCCCTCGCGCGCGCCCAACAAGCGAAAGTCGCTTTCCCCTTTCCGGAGCGAGATCTGTTCGGGACTGGAAAATGGGTTGCGCATGAAGGTGCGGAACCCGAGGTCGATAAAGTCGATGGGCGTCATGTACATGCGCAAAATCCCTCAGCCAATTCCACAATCATCTTGGGGAGATCGTCGCCGCGACGGAAGCCTACGGTCGCGTTTGCTGAAGCGATCGACTCTATAACGCAGCTTGCCAGCGTTCGTTCCGCGTAAGTCGCGATGCAGCGAGGCGAGGCGAGGGCTGACAGAGCGATAGGATTATAACCGGCTGATCTTGAGAACGAACCAAAACCGTGCGGCGCCCTGAAACCAACAGCGGTCGAAAGGCGCGGGCGCTAAATGGCGCTTGAAATTGTTCAAGCCACTGGTTACACAAAACGCTTTAAGTTATTGAATTTTCTGGTGGGCCGGGCAGGACTCGAACCTGCAACCAGACCGTTATGAGCGGCCGGCTCTAACCATTGAGCTACCGGCCCCGAGACGGGGACGCCCCTCCTATACCGCAACCCGAGCGCGCGCAATATCGAGGACTTGCATGCAACGGCTCTCATCGCGCGCGCGTTCGCCCTGGCGCGGACCATGTCGCGAGCCATGCGCATGAGTCGGCATGTCTTGCCACTCCCCGCGCCGCGCCTGTAAGGCTTCTCGCATGAACGAGCGCGACGCGCGCGCGGCGATCGTCGACGCCGCGCAGGAGATGGAGCGGCTGGGCCTCAATCACGGCTCGGCCGGCAATCTGTCGTTGCGGGTCGGCGACGCCGCGCTCGTCACGCCGAGCGGCGTTCCAGCCCGCGAACTTGCGCCCGAACTGATCGCGCGCATGCCGCTGGCGGGGGATGGCGACTTCGAGGGTCCGCTGCCGCCGTCGAGCGAGTGGCGCTTCCATCTCGACGTCTACCGCGCCCGGCCCGACGTGAACGCCATCGCGCATATGCATTCGCCCTATGCGACGACGATCGCGACGCTGCGGCGCGACATTCCGGCGGTGCATTACATGATCGCGGCCTTCGGCGGCCCGACCGTGCGCTGCGTCGACTATGCGCCCTACGGCACGGCGGAACTGTCGCGACTCGTCGTCGCCGGGCTCAAGGATCGCGACGGCGTGCTGCTTGCCAATCATGGCGCGATCGTCACCGGCGCGACGATGCGCAGAGCATTGTGGCGCGCCGTCGAACTCGAAGCGCTGGCGCAAGTCTTCTATCTCGGCGCGCTCGCCGGCGAACCCGTCGTTCTCTCCGATGAGGAGATCATGCGCACGGTGGAGCGCTTCAAGACGTACGGAACGCGCGACGCAAAGAATTGATCGCGGTTTGTCATTTCCGACGAACCGAAGGTTCGATCGGAAATCCAGCTCAGCGTTTGACTGGCGTTTTGTTCTGGATTCCCGATCGCTTCGCAGGCGAAGCGTCGGGAATGACAGCTAACCCGCAAGGTCCGGGAACAATCCCTTGAGCCCGTCTTCCGTCGCGGCGCAGACGCCGCGCTCGGTAATCAGGCCCGTGACAAAACGCGACGGCGTGACGTCGAAACCGAAATTGCGCGCGCGCGACCCATCGGGGGTGAGCTGAATTTCGATCGGCGCGCCGTCGGCGCCGCGGCCGCTGATATGGGTGACTTCGCGCGCGCTGCGCTCTTCGATCGGAATGTCGCGCACGCCGTCGGCGATGCGCCAGTCGACGGTCGAGGACGGCAGCGCGACATAGAAGGGCACGCCATTGTCATGCGCCGCGAGCGCCTTGAGATAGGTGCCGATCTTGTTGCAGACGTCGCCGGCGCGGGTCGTGCGGTCGCTGCCGACGATCACGAGATCGACAAGCCCGTGCTGCATGAGGTGGCCGCCGGCGTTGTCGGCGATGACCGTGTGGGGGATTTCTTCGCCCAGGAGTTCGAAGGCCGTGAGGCTAGCGCCCTGGTTGCGTGGACGCGTTTCATCCACCCAGACATGTATCTCGGCGCCCTGCCGCGCCGCCGCGTAGATCGGCGCCAGCGCCGTGCCCCAATCGACGGTGGCGAGCCAGCCGGCGTTGCAATGGGTGAGAATGTTGATCGGGCCGTCGCCACGCCGACCTTTAAGGATGAGTTCGGCGCCGGCCCGGCCGATGGCCTCGCAGGCCGCGACATCCTCTTCCGCGATCCTCGCCGCCTCAGCATAGGCGAGATCGACGCGGTCGGCGACCGGCGCGGCGAGAAGCAGCGCGCGCAGCCGATCGAGCGCCCAGCGCAGATTGACGGCCGTCGGCCGCGTGGCGAGGAGCAGGGCGTGGGCGTTCTCGATCGCCGCGTCGCTTGCGTCGCGCCAGGCGGCGAGCGCCATGCCGTAAGCGCCGGTCACGCCGATCAGCGGCGCGCCGCGCACGGTCATATCGCTGATCGCCGCAGCGGCGTCTTCGCAGCTCGCGAGCGTTTTCGTCTCGAAGCGATGGGGGAGGCTGGTCTGATCGATGACGTGGGCGCGCCGTCCATCGGAGTCGCGCCAAATCGTTCGGTAGTCGCGGCCGTTGATTCTCATGCTTTCCGCTTTTCGCCTGCTCAAAAGTCGCGCTTGGATGACGTCGACGTTCGCGCCATGTTAGGGGGCTCCGCGACGCCATGCTAGAAGGCTCTCAACGCGGCTGCTCCACTGGACACATGGCGCAAGAACTTCCGGCGCAAGAAACTTCGGCGCAAGAATTTTCGGTTCGATACGCCGAATCCCTCGCCTCCGTCACGGCCGAAGCGTGGGACGCCTGCGCCAATCCGCCGGGGCTCCCGGATTCGGTCGGCGAGCGATACAATCCTTTCGTTTCGCACGCTTTCCTGCGCGCGCTCGAATCGTCGAAATCGGTTGGCGCGCGCACGGGCTGGACGCCGGCGCATGCGCTTGTCGAGGATTCGCGCGGGCGTCTCGTCGCCTGCGCGCCGGCCTATATCAAGACGCACAGCCTCGGCGAATATGTGTTCGATCAGAGCTGGGCGCAGGCCTATGAGATGGCGGGCGGACGCTATTATCCGAAGATTCAGGTCGCGGCGCCCTTCACGCCGGTGACGGGCCGCCGCCTGCTGGTCGCGGCCAATGCGACAAAAGGCGCGCGCGAAGCGCTGATCGCCGGATTGCTCGGACTGCGCAAGGCCAGCGGCGCGTCCTCGATCCATGTCACATTCTGCACGGAGGAGGAACGTCTCGCGCTCAGCGGCGCCGGATTCATTTACCGCGCCGGAGAACAATTTCACTTCGTCAATGAAGGCTACGCCGACTTCGAGGATTTTCTGTCGCGGCTGACGGCGCGAAAGCGCAAGGCGATCAAGCGGGAACGCCGCGAGGCGCTCGGCGGCGACATATCGATCGATCTGCTGACCGGAAGCGACATTCGTTCGGCGCATTGGGATTCGTTTTTCGATTTCTACATGGATACGGGCGCGCGCAAATGGGGCCATCCCTATCTGACCCGCGCCTTCTTCGACGAGATCGGCGCGCGCATGGCCGACCGCATTCTGCTGGTGATGGCGCGGCGCGGCTCTAAACATATTGCCGGCGCCATCAATTTTCTCGGCGACGACGCGATCTACGGGCGCAATTGGGGCGCTCTCGAGGAAGTCCCCTTCCTGCACTTCGAGGTGTGTTACTATCAGGCGATCGAATTTGCGATCCGCCGTGGCTACAAGCGCGTCGAGGCCGGCGCGCAAGGGGAGCACAAGATCGCCCGCGGCTATGGGCCGGCGATCACCCATTCGGCCCATTACTTGGCGGACCCGCGCCTTGCCGAGGCCGTTTCGGACTATTTGGCGCGCGAGCGCGCAGCGGTGGCGGAATGGGCCGCCGAACATGCGGCCGAGCTTCCTTACAAGAGCGAAAACGGCGACTGATTTTCCTTCGCTGTGGCGCCGCAGCACTTGCCTCATGGCCTGAAACTTGTAAGTCCTGCAGCCATTGGCGCGAACCGCTGCGGAGTCACATGACCTATTGTTGCGGCATTCTCGTGCGCGATGGACTGGTGATGATCGCCGACACGCGCACCAACGCCGGGCTCGACAATATTTCGACGTTCCGCAAGCTGTATCTCTTCGAGCGGCCGGGCGAGCGCGTGCTGATGCTCGCCGCCTCGGGCAATCTCTCGGTGACGCAGGGCGTGGTGAATCTGATCAGCGACGGGATCGAGCATCCCGAAAGCGGCGTCGTGGAGAGCGTCATGAATACGCCCAACATGCTGCACGCGGCGCAGCTCGTCGGGCGCGCCGTGCGCCTTTCCCGCGTTCAGACGGGCAGCGCCGAGGAGGAGCCCGCGGCGCAGGGCGTCAGTTTCGACGTGTCGCTGCTGCTCGGCGGCCAGATCGCCGGAGGTCCGCTGCGCCTCTTCATGATCTACACCGCCGGCAACAGCATCGAATGCACGCCGGACACCAATTATCTGCAGATCGGCGAGCACAAATACGGCAAGCCGATCCTCGACCGCGCCGTCACCTACGACACTGATATCTATGACGCGCTGAAGATCGGGCTGATTTCGATGGATTCGACCATGCGCTCGAATCTTTCGGTCGGCATGCCGATCGACATCGCGCTGCTGCGACGTGACGCGCTGCAGATCGAGGTCGCGACGAGGATCAATTCGGACGACGCCTATTTTCGCAGCTTGCGGAACAGCTGGTCGAAGGCGCTGCGCGAGGCGCATATGGCGATCCCCAGGCCGCCCTACAGCGGCCGCGACGCGTGACGACGATTACCCCGGCCGACGCCGCGGCGATCGGCGCGGCCGCGGCGATCCTGCGCGACGGCGGACTGGTCGCCTTCCCGACCGAGACCGTCTATGGCCTTGGGGCCGATGCGACTCAGGCCTGGGCGGTCGCGCGGATCTACGACGCCAAGGACCGCCCCTCCTTCAATCCGCTGATCGCCCATGTCGCCGATCTCGAGGCCGCGCGCCGCGAGGCGGAACTGCCTGAACTCGCGCTGCGTCTCGCCGCGGCGTTCTGGCCGGGGCCGCTGACGATCGTCGCGCCCGTCGCGCCGGGCGGCGCGGTCTGCGATCTCGCTCGCGCCGGCCTGCCGAGCGTCGCGGTGCGGGTCCCCGCGCATCCGTTGGCGCAAGCGCTGATCGCGGCGCTGGGCCGGCCGATCGCGGCGCCCTCCGCCAACCGCTCCGGCCATGTCAGTCCGGTGACCGCCGCGCATGTCGCGCAAGATCTTGCGGGCAAGGTCGACATGATTCTCGACGGCGGCCGCACCGCCGCCGGTCTTGAGTCGACGATCGTGTCCTTCTGCGAGGGCTCCCCCGTAGTGTTGCGGCCCGGCGCGATCGCGCGCGAGGCGATCGAGAAAATCATCGGCGCAAAGCTTGCGGCGCCGGCGCATGCTGAAATCCTCGGGCCGGGAATGACGCCCTCCCATTACGCCCCGGCGGCGCGGCTGCGCCTGGAGGCGCATGAGCTCGAGGAGGGCGAAGCGGCGCTCGATTTCGGCGGCAGGCTCGCCCCGTGCGCCAGGCCCGGGACCTTGGTGCTCGATCTTTCGCCGTCGGGCGACCTCGTCGAGGCGGCGGCCAATCTTTTCGCCCATTTGCGGGAATTTGACGCGCGCCGCATCGCCAATGTCGCGGTGGCGCATATGCCGGAGCGGGGACTAGGGGAGGCGATCAACGATCGGCTGCGGCGGGCGAGCGCGCCGAAGCTAAACTAAGGAAGCTGAACAAAGCGGGCGGCGCATGGCGACTGCGCCGACCCTTTAATTTTCGACCGCGGTCATCTAGCTCACGATATCGACCTTGATCCGCGCGATCGAAGCGCTTTCGAAGAAGACCTCGACTTCGGAATATTTGTCGCTACCCGGAGGTAAAATCTCATCATACCGCGCCGCGGTCCAAGTCATAACCTGTAGCCACATGCCCGGGTGCTGGACGAGATGAAGGTCAAGTAGAAGAATTTTAGGATTGAAGCCCTGAGGCTCCTTAACGCAGAGATACGCATGTACGCCCGGATTGGGGACGAGGACTTTGCCAATGACGTGAAAATCGTCCGGCGGCGGCGGCATCAAATTGAGCCAAGCATACCAATCTTTGGTTTTCGGAGGCATAATTCCTCTCCTGAAAATGTGAGAAAAAATCGGCTTTAGCTGGTTCGCCGTACGCTGGCGAAGCCATTTCAAACGTCGACCATCGCACTAAACCGCGTATTCGCCGACGTCAAACTATGGCGCCTCAGCCGCAGCGTGACAACGCCCAAGTTGTTACAGGGCCAAATGCCTTTAGGCCGCGAGCGCCGTCGGCGTCGCCGCGCGCAGGCAGAAGTCCTGCGTCGCCGGGGCCGGCTGGCCCTTCACATAGGGGCACTCATAGCCGCGCGCGGCGAGATCGCCCGCGCCGACCGAGGACATTTCCACCGCGAGGCGCGTCAACCGGTTGAGCACCGGCTCCCGCACCCAGGAAAAGCGCGGCGCGTCGGGCGCGACGGCGCGCATCGCGGCTTTGCGGCTCACGTTGTTCTCATAGCTCATCCGCGCCTGCCATCCGGCCTGCGGCTCCTGCCAGTCGTTGACGACGATGACCGGGCCGCGCAGAACCCGCGCCTCCAGCTCGGTGCGCTCGATCAGCGCCATTTCCCCGCGCCTCACGCCCGCCAAGGTGAAGAGCGTCGGCCGCGCCAGCGGCGCGCTGGCGATGCAATCGACGGCCTCCTCGAAATTCGCACAATTTTCAAAGGCGTAGCGCAGCAGATGGTCCGGCGGCCAGCCGCCTTCGCTGGCGAAGGCGTCGCGCAGGTTGAGGATGGCGTCATAGGCGAAGCCGATCGAGCCCTGCGTGCGCCGCTTCATCGGCGCCTGGTTGATCGCGGCGCAAAAGCGCCCGGGCGCCATGGCGCTGAGCACCCCCACTGCGCCGGGCCAGGTGGCGTTGTAGAATTCGCCGGCCGGGCCGGACTGCCAGGCGATTTCGACCGCCTTTCCCAGACCGTGAAAGGGCCAGTCGAGCGTGCGCCGCAGCCGCGGCCGGCCGCGTTCGTCTTCATAGGCCTGGGTGGTGCAGGCGAAGAGATAGGACATGTTCAGCGTCATCGCGCCCGGAAAGCCGAGAATGGCGACGATATGCTCCAGCTCCGCCCGATAGGCGGAGGCGGAGCGCTTCAGCCAATTCGCCGCGATACGGTCAATCGGCGGGAGGCACACGCGTCCCATCGGCGCGACCACGCCAAGACAGGCCTTGCGAAGCGCGGCCGCCGCGTCGATCCGCGCCGTCGCATGGGCGACCGGGCCGCCGTCGCGCACGTCGAGGAAGTGAATCGCGTTCATCGTCGTCCTGCTGTCAGAAAAGCGTCATGTAACAGATATGGATTTCACATCCTGCTGTCACAATACAGTAAAAATTTAGGGTCCAGCCTCGCGGCGTAAAGTCGTTGCGCGCCCGCCGCCTTCGAATCGGCTACAAATCGCTAAGGAAGCACGCTTGCTATTTGAGAAAAGAATGTCAGACGCCGTGGCCGTCGCATTTGACGCGTTGAAGTTCCACGCCTCCGCTTTGGCGCGGACGCGAACGCTCGACCTCTTTGCGGAGGATCCGGCGCGCTTCAAGCGTTTCAGCGTCAAGCTCGACGACCTGCTTTTCGACTTCTCCAAGCATCGAGTGACGCGCGAAACGATCGCGCTGCTGACCTCGCTGGCGGAGACGCGCGATCTCGACGCGCGGCGCGAAGCGCTGTTCTCTGGAGAATTCATCAACAACACCGAAAGGCGCGCCGCCATGCATATGGCGCTGCGCGATCTCTCGTCGCGCCCGCTTCTCGTCGGCGGCGAAAACATGCGGCCGCTGATCGCAGCCGAACGCGAAAAGGTGTTCGCCTTCGCGCGCGCCGTGCGCTCCGGCGACGTCCGCGGCGCGACCGGCGCGCCGTTCAGCGATGTGGTCAATATCGGCATCGGCGGTTCGGACCTGGGTCCGGCGATGGCCTCGCGCGCGCTCTCGCCCTTCGCCGGCGAGGGGCCGCGCATGCATTTCGTCGCCAATGTCGACGGCGCCGATATCGCCGACACGCTGCGCGATCTCGATCCGGCGCGCACGCTGTTCATCGTCTCGTCGAAGACCTTTACGACGCAGGAGACGATGGCGAACGCCAGAAGCGCGCGCGCCCGCATCGTCGCCGCGCTCGGCGAAGCCGCGGTGACAGCCCATTTCGCCGCCGTCTCGACCAGGCTCGACAAGGTCGCCGAATTCGGCATCGATCCGGCGCGCGTCTTCGGCTTCTGGGATTGGGTCGGCGGGCGCTATTCGCTGTGGTCGTCGATCGGCCTAGCGCTCGCCATCGCGGTCGGGCCAGAGCGCTTCTTGCAGTTTCTGCAGGGCGGCCACGATATCGACGCTCACTTTCGCGAGGCGCCGCTCGATCAGAACATCCCTGTGCTCATGGGGCTGCTTGGCGTCTGGCATCGCAATGTCATGGGATGCGCCGCGCAGGCGGTCATTCCCTATGATCAGCGGCTCGCGCGTTTTCCCGCCTATCTGCAACAGCTCGACATGGAATCGAACGGCAAGTCGGTGACGCGCGAAGGCGCGCCTGTCGATTATGCAACCGGCCCGGTGATTTTCGGCGAACCGGGCACGAATGGGCAGCACGCGTTCTTTCAGCTGCTGCATCAGGGAACCGATGTTATTCCGATCGACTTCCTCGTCGCGGCCGAACCCACCGCCGCCGACGAACATCATCACGAATTGCTGTTCGCCAATTGCCTGGCGCAGGCCGAAGCTTTTATGCGCGGCAGAACGCTAGAGGAGGCGAAGGCGCAATTGCGCGGGCAGGGGCTCGGCGAAGAAGAGGTCGAGCGCTTGGCGCCGCATAAGATCTTTTCCGGCGATCGTCCGTCGAGCGTGCTGCTCTATCGTAAGCTCGATCCGCGCACGCTGGGGCGCCTCGTCGCGCTCTATGAGCACAAGGTCTTTGTGCAGTCGGTGATCTGGGACATCAATCCCTTCGACCAATGGGGCGTCGAACTCGGCAAGGAGCTCGCGAACCGTCTGGCGCCGATCGTCGAAAACCCGAGCGAATCGACACAAGGACTCGACGCATCGACGGCCGGGCTGATCGCGTGGCGAAGGTCGCATTAATCAAAGGCTATGGATGTTGTCGCCGGCGGGACTCAGGCGTGACGCGGTGTATTGTCGTCGTCGCCTTCGGAAGCTTTGAGGTCGCGCCGGGTTTGCAGCTCATCGACGCGCCGAACTCCCCGGCCCGGCGCGACCGGCATTGCTCGGCGACGGCTCTCTCACGTCCAGGGCAATCGCCGCGCGCTTCGGTGTTGCGAAGGCCATGCTCAGCTGCACCCGCTACTGCAAAAAGGGGGTCAAAAAGCCGGAGCAAACATGCGCGCTTATCCGCGATGCGAGGTCATTCTATCCGATGGCTGGATTACGGCAATCCTTTAAGTACTGATCAATATCAATAATTTCCATTTTCTCAACGCAGGCCCACGGGTAGTCAATGAGATACGAAATCTCGCCCATGGCGTTTGCCCATTTTAGTATATCATCACCAAATTCTAGTTTTATATCTTTTGAACGGAATCGTGACATTGATGCGAATCTTATCGCGGAAGCGAAGCCTACGAGCCCTGAGTCGGGACTGTCTTCATTAGGTTGCCAATCGAAGTGCTCAACAATGTTGTAGGCCGTTAAGTTGGCGGACTTAAACGGTCTATACATCAGTCCATAGAGTCCGGCTTTATCCCCGAACTTCTTTTCCAGTTCTACCGAATTTTCTGGAATGTCCTTCGGCAACTCTTTCGTGAATCCAACACATAAGGCTCCTCTTGCAAATTCAGATGAACGTCCCATAAGGTGACTTTCATAATCCAATTGACCACTATCTTCGGCAAGAAAATAAAATTCCTCATGCGCCGTTTTCCAATATGACGCAAAAGACTGCATCGGCAGTATATTACTCAATCGATATAGCAACCTGAAAATAATTCTCCCTCTAAATTTTGATCTCGATGCCTCAAAATGTAATTCAAATTCTTTGTCCTCTACAGGAACACGATTGAAGATACTGTTAATAAAATAGCATTTTTCAAAGCCCTCAAGCAATGTCGCAACCGTAGTAATTGCGAGACGGTGTGCTCTAGAGCTCATGGAGAGGTAAGAAGTTAAGAAGATACAGGCTACAATATCTGATACTATTTCCTCCCTTAACAATTCAAGTTTAGAAAATATCGCATCTTCGGCGTAGTCAACTCGTTGTTCTATAATTCCAGTCAATGGATTTAGTTTAACAGCTACGAGCGGAGACTCGATTTCATTGGCAATTGCGTCAGCTTCAGAAGCGTAACGCGATAATATGTTTTGTATCTCCTCGTCAACGACTGTAGTGATTGCTTCATGGACTCTATTATTTGCGAAAGCATGATGTCCTATTTCGTGGCCAAGGATGAATAAACTAGATGCAATTGGAATAAACACATCGGTAAGTTCGTCGAGTATTTTTGGCTGTGTCCTAATTTCTGCATTTATATAAGGAAAAGTTTGTTTGTAATCACTAAATTTTTTAATAATAGCGTAACAACAATCTGCCAGACCAAGTGCGGCGTAGGGAAAACCCGATGCAAGAAGCGAGTGTGAAAGATGCCTACAAAAAAATGCGAACGGAAAAATAGGTTTAAAGAAGCCAAGCTTGTAGAAAAGAAGGTGTTCGAGAAACTTCCTTTGGCTGTGATCAAATAAAATAACACCGTGTGATCCAATTTTTAAATATTCAGAAAACGATTCCTGAGTACTAGCTTCCTCAATGAAGACGCCATCCAAAATATCTGGAAATGACTCCTTTATTTGTGCGACAAACGGCTTTATTTGCTCAAGAGAATCTGGGACGGCCGGATTGCGAAAGTCACGTCTAAAGTATATCTTGCAATGGCGTTTTGCAGGCTCTGGGATTGAATCAAACATTTCTCGTGCCCACTTTTAAATGCTGCTGAACATATCGACTATAGCCTTCATATCATCTTTATTAATAGACTTAAATCTATAAGTATTGCCGTTCTTAACGATCTCTACTTCGCCGCGGCGGGCAATTATGTAGCCTAACATACCCGTTACAATGGGAGCCGAAACTTGCACGAGGGGCACTATCGCTTGCATGATGTTAACCGCATCTCCCCGGCTGGCAACTGCAATATCGCCAGCACTAAGCTGCGATGTGCAATCTTGCATTTCGGCTAATGAGTTCCAAAGCTTCAGAAACTCGTCTTTGAATTCTGCTGGAATTCGAAGAACGATGAGATCGCTCTCTTCCATACCTTTAGTCCCCCTACGAAACGATTTTGGACTGCCCAATGCGGCTATTTGAATTCAAAGCTGTGCCTATTGATACCATAATTTCGATTAGAGTGTGATTAAGAATTCAGATTGGAGGGATCAAGCGTTTACAGCGATAAAGGTGCGGGGCCCTTCCCACCAAACAAAGTCGCCGCTCGCATCGGGCGCCCGCGTTTCAGGGCGCCGCTTTTTTATCACGTCGCGACTGCGCCTTTTCCGCAAGCGGACAAGGGAAGCGCTCGTCACGGGAGTCGTCACACCGCCTCGGCGACGAGTATGCTTGCAAGCGCCGGCAACGCGTTCCGCAAGAGCCGAAATTTACCAAAGCCGGCGTCGCGCAGCAGCGCCTCGATCGCTTCCACGCGGCGCGGTTCGCCGCGGCCCATGGCGAGCGTGTAGAAGCCGTAATAGGCGTCGAGCGGCTCGGCGCCTTTGACGCCGGACATGCCCTCGATGATGAGCAGCGTCGCGCCGGGCGCGAGCGCCTTGCGGACGTTGCGCAAGAGTTTGAGCGCCGACGAATCGTCGTGGTCATGCACGATGCGGATGAGCGTCGCGACATCCGCGCCTTCGGGCAGAGGATCGTTGAGAAAATCGCCGCCGTGAATGTCGGTGCGCGCGAGCAGGCCTGCCTCTTCGAGTCGCGCTCTTGCGCGCGCCGCGACGGCGGGCAGGTCGAACAGCGCGAGCTGCAGATGCGGCGTGCGGGCCGCGGCGGCCGTCAGAAACGCGCCTTCGCCGCCGCCGATGTCCAAAAGCCGCCGATGACGCGACATATCATAAGCGTCGAGCGCTTCCTGGGCGACCAACGGCTGCGTCGCCGCCATGAAGGCGCTGTAGGGGGCGACCTGCTGCGCCGAGAGCGATTCCGGCGCGGCGCCGTCGGAATAGGGCCAATAGTCGGCGAGTCGCCCGCGCTTTTCCTGGCGCAGCAAAGCGACGGGATCGATGAGATCGGCGTAAAGCAGCGGCTGATGTTCGACGATCATGAGCGCCGCGGGACTGCCGGCGAAGGCGGCGCCGAGCAGCCCGAGCCCATAGCCGCCGCCGCGCCGCTCGGCGAGGCCGAGCGAAGCGGCCGCCTCAAGCAGGCGGCGCGTCGCGCCTTCGGACAGGGCGAGCCTCGACGCCAGCGCGTCGAGGCTCAACGGGCCGTCGCGCAATACGTCAAAGAGCTTCAGTTGCGTGCAGGCGACGAGCACCTGCGAATAGACGAAGCCGGCGGCGAGATCGAGCCCGGCGCGCGCGCCGCGCCGCGCCAAGGGCCGCGTAAATGGATTCTTCATCGCCCAGCGCTGAAATCGCGGATCGGCGACGAACTTGTCGCGCGCGCTGCGCAATCGCTCCAGCCATTGATCGAGTAGCGCCAAGACGTTCTCTCAAGATTCAGGTTTTACCCTCAGATGCAGGTCTTCGCCTTAGCACGTCGCCGGAACCACGTCTCGGGCCGGACGCCGCCGTTGCGGCGCAGGCGCGCTTCCTGTAGAAAAGCAGCGCGCCTGCGCCCGTAGCTCAGCTGGATAGAGCGTTGCCCTCCGAAGGCAGAGGTCAGAGGTTCGAATCCTCTCGGGCGCGCCATCTCGCTTTAAACCAGCAACGCTCCAGAGCAGGTCATTCTTGCGGACCAAGGCGCCTCGTCACGAGGACGACGGGCGCAGTTGACCGATGTCAGCTTAACCTGGTCGACACCTCGCGAACGACCTCGATAAAGCGCTTCAGTGCTGGCGCATCGTCGCCTGAGCGCCAGATCAGAGACGTCTCGATGGCGAGGCTGCTGTCCTCCAGCGGCGCATAGACAACGCCAATGCGCGCGAGAAAGCGTAGCGAGGCAGGTAATAAGGAAACGCCGAGCCCTGCCTCCACCAAACCGATAATGGTCTGCTTAGGCGTCGCTTCCTGGACGATCATCGGGCTGAATCCTGCGCCTCGGCAGAGCGCGAGAATGTCGTCGTACAGAGTGGGATTGATGAACCTCGGGAACTGCACGAACGGTTCATCCGCCAAATCGGCGACCTTGAGCGCCGGTCGCTCCGCAAGCGGATGATTTTTCGGTAATGCGACGGCCAGAGGTTCTGTGAAGATGGGCTCGATCGCTATGTCTGTCCGAACCATTGGGGGATGGATAAGGCCCGCATCGATGCGCCGTTCGGCCAAGCCGGTCACCTGATCCGGGATCAACATCTCTCGCAGCGAGAGATGGACGGACGGGTAGAGCTGGTGAAAGCGCCGGACGACGGCGGGAACGACGCTATAAATGGAAGCGTCGATGAAGCCGAAGGCGAGTTGACCGCTTGTTCCCCGATCTGCCCGGCGAGCCAGATCGATCGCTAAAAAGGACTGCGCAAGTGTTCGGCGCGCCTCGTCGAGGAAAACGCGCCCTGCTGCGGTCAGCGTCACATTGCGATGGGTTCGGTTCAGCAGAGTCACGCCGAGAGCGTCTTCGAGTTGCTGGACGTGCTTGCTCAGCGGCGGCTGGCTGATCCCGAGCCGAACGGCGGCGCGGCCAAAATGCAATTCTTCGGCGACGGCGACGAAGGACCGCATGAGGCGCAGCTCAATCATTCCGATGCACTCTTAATCTCTATCCAAATTGTATTGGACGGAATGGTAGGCGCTCACCATGTTGCGGTCGATAGGAGAACGCCATGACCGCAAGATTTTCGCGCCGCGATGTGCTGGAGACCTTTCCGGCGGGCTTGGCTGCTTCCGCGGCCTCCGTTTCCGCCTCTGCCGAACCAATCCGCGCACGCCCGCCCGCAACGCGCCGGTCACTGCCGCCTGGGGCCTACGCGAAGAATGTGGAGGCCGTCGGATATACCGACATGCAAGATCGCCCCGCCTTCAAGATGGCGATACGCGAGGTTGCCGGTCGTTGGTATCTTTACACTGGCCACTTCTGGCATTCTGGATGGAGCGTGGTCGATGTGACCGACCCGGAAGTCCCAGAAATCGCCCGATTTATCCCGGGGCCGACCAATACTTGGACGCTGCAGGTCGATCTGCACGGCGACACGATGGTCACCGCTTTAGAAAAGGTTTTTGCGAATTTTGGCGGGCGCGCCGATCACCCCTTCGAGGAAGGGGTGCTGATCTGGGACATCGCCGACCCTGTGAACCCCCGCCAACTGGCTCAGTTTCGCACCCATGGAACGGGCACGCATCGCAATGGCTACCCCGGCGGCCGATATGTGCATCTGGCCGCGGGTGCGACCGGGTATAAAGGCAACATCTATATCATCTTGGATATCTCCGATCGCGCCAAGCCCAGAGAAGCGGGCCGCTGGTGGGTTCCCGGACAGCACGAGGCGGAAAGGGAAACCGCGGCGACCACATTTGCGGCGCTAGAAAAAAGCGATCACAGCAATCGCGGCTGTCTTTGCGGGGCATTTTGCGCGAGCGGTCAAGACGTGTCCTTGCATGGCCCGCCTTACATCTCCGGCAATCTCGCCTATCTGCCTTATGGCGCGGCCGGAATGATTGTCCTCGACATTTCGGATGTCTCCAAACCGGTTCAAATCGGCGGACTTGGCTTCAGCCCTCCCTTCCACTCGCGCTTCGGCGTTCACGGCGTCCTGCCGATTCCGGGTAAAGGAATAGCCTTCGCCAATTCTGAGGATACGTCCTACGGCAAGGGACCGGCGCATCACGCCTCGATCATCGACATCAGCAATCCCGCCCAACCCTTCCTGCTTTCGCTCTTCCCTGAGCCGATCCCGCCCGATGGCGCGTCATATAAGGAGTTCAGTACACGCGGTGGCTGGTGTGGCCCGCACAACATGAATCATCACCAGCATCATCCAGATGTCCAGCAGCAGGGAGATTTGTTCTACATCGCCCATTTCAATGCGGGATTGCGCATCTATGACGTATCGGCGCCGCGTTTGCCGCGCGAAGTCGGATACTTCCTGCCGCCGGAGCCGACTCGCCGTTACGGCCCGATGCCAGAAGGAAAACTCGTGCTGCAAAGCGAAGATGTAGTAGTGGACCGCCGTGGCTACATCTATTTGAGCGACAAAAATCAGGGTGTCTGGATACTCCGCTACAGCGGCTGACAATCATGCCAATGATTGTTTCACCTCGCAGCCATAACGACACCGAACGACAGGCGGTTGTCGCTATAAGTGACGCACGGGAGGTCGCTCGCATGAGTCAGACTTCACCTTCATCGGTCGTCGCAGTCGCCAAACTCGTCTCAGTCGCGAGCGCGCATCCGAAGTGCGAGCCAACTACAAATAGTCAAACTAAATCTGTGATCGCGAGAGCAGACAATCGTTGACAAGAGCTGGGCGGCGGACTCAACGGCTGGGCGATCGCGCTTTGGGGAGTTACTCGATTCGAAACATCTACCGCTTCAATAGCGAACACATTGCGGCGACGCCGCTCGCGCAATTCATCGCTATGCTCCGGGCTTGCGCTAACGATCCAGGGGTTTTCCGGGCAATTTCAGGAATGAAGGGATAATGTCCGTTCGCTTGCTTTTTTCGCCACACACAGGTCGCGGAAGCCGGCGTTCAGAGGACGGCGAGCGATCAGTCGGTCTTGGCGCATCAGCGCACGCCAGACTCTTTCTCTCAGGCGCGCGGTCGCATATGATCTGTATTCCAGCAGAGCGAGTCCGAGATGAAGATCAATTTCTTGACCAAGAGCATCGATCAGAACGACTTCGCCTCTCGAACAGCCGTGGTGGCTATGATCGCGGCGGCGACCGGGGCCGTCGTCTTCATTCTTTGGCAGCTGACGGATCTCCTCCCGGCGGTTTTCGCGACGATTCTCATTGCGCTCGCTTGGCGTGGCGTCGCCGAGCGGGTCTCCAGGCTTCTTGGCCTATCGCAGGGCGTTTCGCTCGCCATGGTCGCGCTTGGCTCGCTCGTCGCCGTCGTCGTGGCGTTGATGCTGTTCGGCGGTCAGCTCGTGCGTCAATATGATGAGGTCGCTCTCGACATTCCCGCTGCGATCGCCATGCTCGAGCGCTTGGTGGAAGAGCACCCGTGGGGACGTTTCGTCGAAAAATTCGTGGTGCATGTCGACTTTTCCAAAATGACGACCCCGGTCGCCCAGCAATTTGGCGCGCTTCTCGGTTCCGTCGGCAGTGGCCTCGGCTATGGCATTTTCACGATCATCGGCGCCGCATATCTTGCCGCCGATCCAGGTAGGTACGCCGCTGGCGTTATCGCCTTGGCGCCGGCGTCGCGGCGCGCCGACATGGCGCTGTTCTTGGACCGGTCGGGCGCCGTCTTGCGGCAGTGGCTCTTCATCCAACTCTATGTCGTCGCCATGAACGCGCTTTTCGCAGGGGCGGCTCTCTGGGCCTTTGGCGTGCCAGCGCCACTGGCGCTGGCGACAATCAGCGGCGCACTGGCCTTCGTTCCGTATTTCGGCTCGATCATCGCGATGATTATCGGGGTGCTCGTCGCCTTGCCGCACGGGCTCGACAACGCCGCTCTGGCGGCGCTCGCGATCGGATCTGCGAGTTTCGTCGAAGGCTATCTGATCACGCCCTATCTACAGAGCCGTTCACTTATGGTGCCGCCGGTCGTGCTGCTCTTCTGCATGCTTGCCTTCGCCTCGCTCTTCGGGACGATGGGCGTGGTGTTGGCGGTGCCCGCGACGGTCGTTCTGGCCGTGGCCTATGGCGTCTTCGCCGAAAATCGATAGAGAAAACCGGCTGTTTGCTGTCGGCCCGCCGAGCAGGGGGCGCATGACAAGTTCGGCCGACGACGTCGCGCGCGCCGCTCACGACTCGGAGCGACGCGCGTCATTGAGCCAATATCTATTGTTTAACCTCAGGAGCCGTCTGCGTGGGACCCGTACGTCGCACACGGGCGACGCGCCTGTGACGGCGTGACCCTCTCGTTGAACTTCGGGGCCGCGACACGCGCGGCTGGTGATGGAAGGTCGTAAATTGCCGCTCGTTTGACTCCAGCGCCTCCGCATCGGAGGACGCGAGCGTCGCCGCGGGGATCACAGCGGCTGCAGAAAATAGCGCTAAGATGAATGAGCGGCGCGACAGTTTCCTGTCTTCTACAATCCCGACATCCATTTCACCCTCCCAATTTTTTGTTCTGACATCTGCAATCCTGATCAGAATCATGATCGTCGTCAAGCTGCGTCACTTTGGCGACATGTCTTTATGATGTCGGGCCCGCGCGATTCAGCCGCGTCGCGATCGCTTGCAGACCGGAAAGGCTCGTTCCGCAAAAGCAAGTGTCAAAGCGCGAGTCGTGTCACGGACATTGCGGCGCGCCGACATCGCCCATTGAAAGATTGTTCAGGCAATGCCGTATGTTGATCAGCGCCGCCTCCCGCCACATTTTTATTGTTTCCGGCCGCCGGAACAGCCTGTCTTCATGCGACAGAAGATTCCTCAGAAAGGCCGCCTGGCCCGCGTTAAAGACCTCTTTGGGAATCCAACTGAATTCAAAACGTATGTCTTGAAAATTTGCAGCGAACTGCTCCCACGGCAGGGCGAGCGGACTGAGGTCCAGATCGACGAACAGGTCCAGATCTCGCGAGAACCCCGCATAACGCTCTTTGCTGGCCTTGGCTTCCAGGTGATTGGTCGTCGCCATAATCATTTCGCGAACGGCCTCGACGTCAGCCGAATTCATCAGCGTATAGCTTTGAAACAGATCAGCGCTGTCTTGAACGTTCAAAAAATCCGCCCGTCGGGATTCGCCTGAGCCGCGCGTTCGATAGACGACGTCGTGCCAGAAAATAGCTGTCGCGATGAGTTCAGGCCGCGCCGCGAGCGCGGCAAGTTCGTCGAATGCTTGCAAGAGGTCGCTGATATGGCGCCAACTATGGTAGGCGCGCCCGAAATCGCCATAGGCGGCGTCAAGCGCCTCCCAGGCTCCAGCCCGGTGGCTTGCTTGAAGCGGGACCCAATAGCGACTTTTGATCTGAGGCGTGTTCATGTGATAGCTGCGGCGGTTCTAAAGGGTGAAAGCATCAATGATTATTTCGTAGCCGGAGAGGGAAGGCGACAGGACATAGAGAGCCGTAACGGCGGGCGCCGGCGGAGCCCATGGCGTCAGACTTCCTCCAACAGCGCGTCGAGGTCGAGAGTCGAACGGACGCCGAGGTCGCGTTCATGCCGATCAAGGAAATCTTGCGCCGACCGGCGACCCTCGTCGCGCAGCATGCAGAGAAAATCCCATTCAGCGATCAGCTTCGACGACGCGCTCAGCTCGGTCATCATCTGTGTCGAGATCCGGTGCATGCGCATCGCGGCCCAGCGTGAGCCCTCTTTGTCGGCGGGATCGGCGGCGCGGCGCAGCACGGCGATCATGCGCAGCTCTTTGAGCAAAACCGCGTTGAACGACACTTCGTTGAGACGGTTCAGTATCTCGGTCGCGGACCGCGGCGTGTTCCGGCGTTCGATGGGATTGATCTGGA
This sequence comes from Methylocystis sp. SC2, assembly GCF_000304315.1. NCBI lineage: Bacteria > Pseudomonadati > Pseudomonadota > Alphaproteobacteria > Hyphomicrobiales > Methylocystaceae > Methylocystis > Methylocystis hydrogenophila. The sequence goes on from NC_018485.1 coordinate 3,743,489, forward strand.
CAAGGATCGTATCCGTCGACTCGCATTCGCGAACCAGCGGCGTGATGGTTGGATTGCCGGAGTAGCCGCCGTCCCAATAGGCCTCGCCGTCAATTTCTATGGCCTGAAACATGGTCGGCAGACACGCCGAGGCCAGAAGCGCGTCAGGCGTCACATCCGCGTTTCTGAACACGCGGCCGCGGCCGGTCGAGACGCTTGTTGCGGTGACGAAAAGCTTTATCCGCGCACGCGCAAGCCGCTCGAAATCGACGGTTTCGGCGATAATCTCCCGCAGCGGATTGACGCCCTTAGGATTGAGGTCATAGGGCGAAAACAGGCGCGACATGATGTCGGTCGCGACAAAGATAGGGGAAGCATCCAGCGTCCAGCGACCCATCAGGACGTCAACAAGATTGCGCTGCAAGGGACTGAGCCGCGCCGCCTGCGAAACACGCCGCCAGAAAAGTTCGAGCGCCGCGCGCGCGCCGTCCGCCCCGCCGTCAACATGGCCGCTGACCAGCGCCGCCGCGTTCATGGCGCCGGCCGACGTGCCCGAAATGCCATCGATCTGGAGCCAGGGCTCCTCCAGCAGACGGTCGAGAACGCCCCACGTATAGGCGCCATGCGCGCCGCCGCCCTGTAAGGCGAGATCCACGAGAATCACGTCGCGCGTCATATTCGGGGGCCTCCAACCTCTGCGTCAGTCAGACCGAGCGAGTCTGGATCCAACCGAACCCGTCCTGCGCGTCATTCGGTAGCGCTGTCCACATCGTCCGATCGATTTATCCGCTGGGTTTAGGTCGAAATGAATTATAGTCTGTGTGCGAAGCCTCGATTGGGCAAGCAGCTTTTGCGCGGAGTTGATTTTATAAGTTGGCGCGATCGCAAAAACTGCGCTTGCCGCTGTTTGCGAGAGCGACCGCATGTCGCGCGGCGCATTGTCGTCGCGTCGCATCGACTCGGCTCACCTGTAGCGCGGCGTTTTGATGCGGAAGTCAGCCAAGAGATTTACCGCGCGCCGGTCAAAGCTAATGGGGACGCATGATGCTAGGCATGGCGCTGAGAGCGGCCAAATGGTTTTTGGCGTTGCTAAGCCTTTTCGTCTTCACGTTTTTCGCAGTGCGAATTTACAGCTCTCAGCGCGGGCTGCCGCTTGATGTCTGGCATACTTACGTGCCGCAAGAGTTGAGCAAGACAGAAATCGACGCCGCCGATTGGGAGGCCTATCTCGAGGCTGAGGCGAAAATATTCGCTTCCCTGCGCGTCAACGTCAGCCAGCAGTTGACGCCAGAGGAACAAGTTCCCTTCAACCGCTACTTCGAGGGCAGTCCGGTCTACCCGGGTCATTTTGCGCGGGACTGGAACCGGTCTTATGTGCTCGAACCCGCAGAACCGCCGATCGGCGCCGTCGTTCTCCTGCATGGATTGACCGACTCGCCCTATAGTTTGCGGCATATTGCGTCGCGCTACCGCGATCGCGGCTTCGCAGTGGTCGCGATCAGGCTGCCTGCGCATGGCACAGTGCCGGCGGCTTTGACCAAAGTGGAGTGGGAGACATGGCTGGCCGCGACGCGTCTCGCCGTGAGAGAGGCGCGGCGGCGCGCGCCCGAGCCGACGCCGCTGCATGTCGTCGGGTTCTCGAACGGCGGATCGCTCGCGGTGAAATATACGCTCGACGCCATTGAGGATAAGCGTCTTGCTCGGGTCGACCGTCTGATCCTGATTTCGCCGATGGTCGGCATTACGAGGTTTGCGCGTTTTGCCGGCCTGGCGGGACTGCCGGCGATGTTGCCCGCCTTCGCCAAGGCGGCTTGGCTCAGCGTGTTGCCTGAATTCAATCCCTTTAAATATAATTCGTTTCCGGTGAATGGCGCGCGCCAATCCTATCGCCTGACGGATGCGCTCGGCGCGCAGATGTCGCTGGCGCGTCGAGAGGGTCGACTGACCGCGCTGCCGCCAATTCTGACGTTCCAATCTGTCATGGATTTCACTGTCAGCACCCAGGCCGTGCTTTCCGGGCTTTACGATCATCTGCCGGCGAACGGCAGCGAACTCGTCCTGTTCGACCTCAATCGCAACGTCAAATTTGGTCCGCTGCTGCGCCCCTCCGCGGAGTCCGCGCTCTCTCGGATCGTGCCGCCCGGCGTCAGAAATTACCGTTTAACGGTTGTGACGAACGCTGGCGAAGGAACCGACGATGCGGTGGAGCGCGTCGTTGAGGTCGGGGCTTCGGCCGAGCGCGCTCGACCGCTGGGGATACAATATCCGAAAGGCGTGTTTTCGCTCTCGCATGTCGCATTGCCCTTTCCGCTCAGCGACTCGCTTTATGGCCTTACGCCGGACGAGACCGAGAATTTTGGCGTTCACCTGGGTTCGCTGGCGCCGCGCGGCGAGCGCGGCGCGCTGATCGTCAGTCTGGACGCGCTGCTGCGCATGTCGTCGAACCCGTTCTTTTCCTATATGGCGCAGCGTATTGAGGAGCATCTTCCAGCGCGGCCGGTCGGCGAGGCGACTGAGCAAGTCGGAGAGCGCGTCCAGTCGCCGCCACTGGCGCCGCCGCCGCCGCGTCGCCTTCCCAGCGCAGCGCCCGATACTCCTGCGGCGGCCAGCGGCGACCGGCCTGCAAAAAAGCGGATGCGTCGTTGAAGCAGCGGGGTCCGCTCGCTCGTCAAGAAGCGAAGAGCCGATCCGGCCGAGAATCCCTCAAGCTTAATCCTAAGACCGCTTCGCGCGCCTCAGGAACAAACGCCCCAGCAGACCAACGAGATAGCCGCCGATCGTGATTGCGAAATAGACAATGATCACGAAGGCCCAGCGGTCGCTCGCGGAGGCCACTCTGCGGAAGATATCCGTCAGATAGTTTAGATCGATGAACCTGTTTGCGAACAGCCCGCTCGCCACGGCGAGCACTGGCGCGATCCACCACGGAGCCCTGAAATAGCCAAGGAGAATGGCGAGCAAAAAGACGATCAACCCGAAGATGTGCAAAAATTCCAGGAAAATCGCTTGGGAAAGCAAGCCGATGAATCGGATCAGCCAAAGCATCTGACGCCTCTTAGCACGAACTCAGTTTTATCTTATCCGAATCCGGCCGCGGCAGCCATCTCGTTCCAGGCGCGCGCGGCGGAATCCTACAGCGCGCGTCAACGCGGCGGCGAAATTTTTCAAGCAAAGCGCAAGAGCCCCCGCGCAGCTCAGGCCGCCTGTCGGGTCGAGGCCCCGCGCCGCTCGCCCGACAAGATCTCCGCCACCCATCGGGTCGATGGGAATTGTTCGAACATCGTCAGAGCTGCGATCGAAAGCGGGACGCCGAGAAACGCGCCAAGCGCGCCCCACAGGAAAGTCCACAGAACAATCGAAAAAAGGACGATCGGAGGGGAGATCGAGAGCGCCGATCCCGAAAACACCGGCTCCAGATAGCTCCCGATGATGAACTGGATGACCGACACGCCCAAAAAAACGAGTAAGGGCGCTTCAAAAGTTCCGAATTGAACGAAGGCGAAAAGCGATAGAAGCGCCGTGACGATGAAGGAGCCGATGTAGGGCAGGTAGTTTAGCGCGAAGGCCAGCACGCCCCAGGCGCCGGCCATTTCCAGATTCATGAATTGAGCAAATCCCCATACCGCGAGACCGGTCGCGATGCTGGCGATCGTCCGAACGAACATATAGGTGCGAAATTTTTCGCCGATCTTCCTGCCGCTTTCAAGCAGCCGCCGGCTTGTCTCCTGATTTTCCAGCGCTGCAATTCGGGACTGAAAGGCGTCGGTCTCCGCTAGCCCCAAAATCACATAGACGAGCACGATGACCGCGAAGGCGAGAACTGTGTTCACTCTCACCGCAAGTATGTGAAGAAGTCTGATAAGCGACGCGGTGTTGAAATGTTCCGCAAAGAGCGTGAAGACAAAGATGTCATGCTCTTCGAGCCACGCTGTCGATGTCATCGCCGTTTCCTGAATGCGGTCGAGATTCTGTCTGACCCATTCCAGCACCTCATGGCCGCCCCAAGCGATCAGAGAAAAGAGCGCAAGAATCAGGGCGGCGGCGATCACGACCGTCGCGGTCAATGCAATGGCCTTGCCCAGTTTTGGCTGCAGCGCCTTTTGCAGGGGCCAGGCGATCGCGATAATGAAGACGGCGAAGGCCACGGGCTCAAGGACCGCCTGTCCGAGCTTGCAGGCGGCCAGAAGGATAAAAAGGATCACGGTGACGGAAGTCACGCTCGTGATGCGGCTTTTTTCCATAGTGATCCTCTTGCCATCAGACGCGTAGTCGGTCGTTGAAAACAGTATGACGGCGAGCGGCGCGATTATGTGCGGCGTGGCTGATCTGACAGTTAAGTTTATGAGATGATCAGTTGGCCTTGCAAGCCGCCATTTGGCATGGCGCGCAACCAATCGCTGCGCGGGGCCTGCTGTGACTCGCGGCGATCAGCGCGCCATCAGATGCGTCGTGACCAATCGCATCGACACGGTCCTTGGACGCGCCAGCGCAAAAAATCTGGGACGCGCACAGCGGGTCAGCTCACCAGCGGCGCGGTCAGCAGACGCAAACGACGTATCGAGCGAAGTCAGAGCGCTTGTCGACGCGGCGGACGGCAATATCGCATGGAGGGAAAGTCGGCGCGGCTTTCCGCTACCGGCGCCGACGCCTTTAGATCGAGAAGGGCGGCGCATCTCCGCGAAATGCTCTCGACAGGATGCGCCAAGCCATCCCGTCGCCAGTTAACGCCAAGTCGCCGTCATCGCAGCAGTCCGCGGCCAGTTCAGCCACTTTTCGCCACTCGTCGGTGGTCGGCGAGCGCCAGATCTCCTCTGGGGTCCGATCATCGGTGGAGAGCGAAAGAATCGCATGCACGACGACCAGATGGGCGCGGGGATGCTCTGCCCACCACGCGGATGACGCAAAGCGGAGAGTGGCTTGTTCATTCATCGCCCTCGCTCCTTCGCTTGCCGCTGCCGCGAATTGGGCGTCTTCACGACATGGGCGCTGCGACCGATGAAAGCAATTTCTTTGGACCTTATTTCGTCTCGAAGTTTAAGCTGAACCTATTCTTGCACCCATCAAGGGGTCGGAATGTTTGGCTTTCGACGCTCGGCCGAGGCTTCATATTTGTCAGTTCTTCCCGCGTTTCAGCTTGTATTTTCGCCCATATGCGCTAGATATTAAACATCGAGTTTCGGCCGAATGATCTTGCTTCCGCTCCCTTGGCGCGTCGGCTTCTGACTTCCTCTCCAGAACTTCGATCCCAAAGCGCCAGCAATCTTGCATGGCGCAGACAGCTGTTCTCGAAAGGACATGTCATGCAGACCGGTATCGTAAAATGGTTCAACGCCCAAAAAGGCTTCGGCTTCATCCAGCCGGAGTCCGGCGGCCCGGACGTATTCGTCCACATCAGCGCGGTTGAGCGCGCCGGACTTATGGGCCTCGCGGAGGGCCAGAAGCTCAACTACGAAATCGCCATCGATCGTCGTAGCGGAAAGTCTTCGGCCGATCAGCTGCAAGTCGCAGCGTAATCATCTTGCCGGCCCCTGGCGGTCGGGCCGCAATGCGGCCGATCGCCAGGGGCCGGCGCGTTCCTACCAAGACAATATTTAACGTCCGCGCAGGATTGCGCAGCAGCGGATGTGGAGCGCGCGGCCCATTCATATGAGGTGCGGACATGGCCAAAGGCCAACAACGCAGTAATCGCGAAGCGAAAAAGCCCAAGAAAGATAAACCCCGCGACGGGGGTGCGGCGGTCGTCAAGGATTCGTCCTGGCAGACCGTTGAAAAGCTCCAGGCGCGCGAAGCCGAAGCGAAGCGACGGCGGTAAGTCGGGCGCGTGGCAGGCTCCGGCGCCTGAATGCGTTCACGACGATTATTCGAGGAGCGCACTATATGACCAATGACAACGACACGTTTCGACGCTTTCGGCGTCCGGCGCAAAGGCTCACCGCCACCCCGTCGCATAAATTCGCGATCGGGGTTCGCGTGATCCAAAAATTCGGAGCCGCGACGGGGACGGATTCGTTCAGCGTCACGCGCCATCTGCCGGACGCCGGCGCCGGCCTGCAGTACCGGATGAAGAGGGAACGCGATGGGCAGGAAAGGGTCGCCGTAGAATCCGCACTCGAACTCGTCGCGCGGGAAGACTTCATGCAATAGTTTCTGGAGGGGTCGATGGACGCGAAGCAATATCGAACGGAAGCCGCCCTCTTTTTTTCCAAGGCCGCCAATTCGAATTCGAAATCCCTCAATTTTCGGCGCTTCGCGCACGCCTCGGAGGCCATACGCTTCGCCGTAGAGGAGCTTACGCCAAAAGCGCTCGCCAGCTGTTCCCTCGAAGTCGATGAACAGCATTTTTTCGGCCGCGAGATTCGGCCGCTTTACGACAGCGAAGATTACCCGCTACGCCGGCGCTGATAAAGGCCGGGCGCGCCGCGTGATAGGCCGATCCGCTTGGTCGCGGCGCGGGCCATTCAGCATCGTCGCCCCGCAGGTTCGGCGCGCTCCTTCCGCCTAGCAACATCGAAGACAGAATCTTCGAGGCCTCGGTCTTAAGGGGCCTGATTTCGATATAATTGGCGACGGGCCGTCGAGCTTCTCCATAATTGAACGGTGCTTGCTGGAGCTTTCGGCGTGGGCTTAGTCTGCAGCTTGTAGGCGTCAAACCATCGTCCAGTATCGGCCCTTTATGAAAAAATTTCATGCCAGAGAGCATCGATGAATCTCGGAGTTCGCCAAGGCAAGAAGTCGATCTCTTTTGTCGACCGAGACCCCGATTTCACTTTTATCGCCAGCTTGGGAGTCGCCGTAAGCCTTCTTTCGCTAGGCGTTGGCCGATTTTGGCTTGCGTCGAACCTGCGCCGTTATTTGTGGTCGAACACCACAATTCTCGGCCATCCGCTGGTCTATGACGGCGACGCGCGGGTCGAGCTATTGCATTTCGCCGTGGGCGCTGCGCCGTTGGCGGTAATTGGTTTCGCCCTGTATCGTTTTGAGTCGCCCATACCGGGCGATTATGGGGAATATTTCTATCTAGCCACGGCTATATTTGCATTTGCCTATTGGCGCGCGATGAGATTTGCCAATTGGCGCTATCGCCTGAACCATACCCTCTGGCGTGGTCGCCATTTCCACGTGGAGGGGTCGGTTGTCGCGTATTTTCTGCGGGCTTTTGGATGGGGAACTGCGAACGCTATATCGCTTGGGCTCGCTTGGCCCTCAGCTCAGGCCGCGCTCAACCGATACACGCTGAGGCATGCCCATTACGGTTCGCGTTGTTTCGAATTCGTGGGAAGCGGCGCCATCTTGAGGAGGCGCGGAATCTTTTTGTTGCCCGCCTGGCTTTGGTCCAGGGTCCTGTTGATTATTTCCGTACTGGCGATTTGGATTTGCAACACAGCTTTGAACGAGAACATGCTCAAAATGCCAGATGATGAATGGGCGGGGAGCGCCGCGGACGCAGCGGGACGTTCTATGATGGGCTACAGCCTTGTCGTTGTCGTTTTGCTCCCTATCGTGGCGTGTGCTTATCCAAGATTCGTGGCGCTCACCTGGAAATGGCAGCTTGAAGGCGTTCGGTTTGGCGAGGCCTACGTAACGTCCGGTCTCAAATTGTCTTCGTTCATGGGAATCTACTTCGTATTCTACGCGTTCGTCGCTGGTATCGTTTTATTGACGCTACTCGCATGGTCGACATTGGAATGGTGGTACACGGACGATCCGATGTATCTCGTTGCGGTTTTTTACTATTGCGTCATCGGAGCCGATGTTGCTTGGAACTGGCTGTTCGCGCCGCGTTTCTGGGCGATTTTCATCGGCTCGCTAACCCTTCATGACCCCGTTTTACTATCAGTGATTGCAGCTGAGGCGTTGATTGCAGCTGAGGCGTTTCCGGTTCACGGCCAAGCGTTCGCCAAACTGCCCGAATAGCGATCAAAAGAATCATGCCGCTGTCTCAGCAGTTTAAATCGGCGCCTCACATTGTCACGGCTGCGGTTAACGTAAATGCTTCGCATAAATGCAGCCATCGAATTTGCGGCGATGGCGCTTTTCATCCGAGCGAGAGCCACTTGACGCGCCAGGAGGCCTCGTCTGTTCACAAAGGGGCGCCCTATCTGTCTTGCGAGCGCGACCAGGCGGAAGGCCTGAGCGCAAGCGAGGATCAGAACAATGGCCAAGATGCCGAAGACGGCCAACACAGACGCCAAAACATTCTCCAAGACCTCTGACGACATCAGCGGCGCGACGGCTCCGCTCGCCTTTGCCGGCATAGGCTCCGCGCTGGCGGCAGGTTTGGGCGTCGCCGCGGCAGGACTTTCCATTGCATTCATATGCGCCATCGCCGGCGCGATCGGCGGCGCGGTCCTCGGCGTGTGGGTCAACCGCCGCTGAGGCGATCTCCTGCTGAAGGCGCAGAGAAGCGAGGCGACGATCGGTCCTCGTGAGGGCCGCGTGCGAAGGCGCACATTCGCATGGTTCTGTAACGGGTAGCGTTCTCCTCACCAAAACAACAGGAGGACGTCATGTCGAAATTCACCAGCGCGATTGTCGGAGCCATTATCGGATCGGTCATCTTCTTCGGAGTCGGCGCCGGTTTGGCTCATGCCCATACTGCGCCTCAGCAGACAGGTTCTGTCGTCTATGTCGAGGCGCCTTAAGCGCGCCTCGGCGACCGCGCTCGAAACAGCAGATGGTCCAAGGAGATCGCGCCGGGCCCACGGGCGATCAACACAGTGAGGATCGCCGTCCAATAGGCGTGGACCGTCCACCATGCATCGGGAAAGACGAAGATCTGGATGACGATTGTCATCCCCAGAAGAAGGAACGCCGACAAGCGCGTCAACAGCCCGAGGACAAGCAGCAGCGGCAGGACGAATTCGAGGCCGCTCGCCACATAGGCGGCGGCGGTCGGCGAAATGAGCGGCAGTTTATATTCGTCGGCGAAGAGCGCGAAGGTTGCGCTGCGCACCGCTGTCGGGATTTGGAACGACAGATCGAGGCCGAAAATTTCGCGGCCGAGAGTTGGTCCTTCAATTTTTGTCTGCCCGGAGACGAAGAACGGATGGGCGGCGACGATGCGCAGGAGGAGGGCGATCAGAGAGTAGGGGATCGCATCCAACCAGCATGTGATCTTTCTTATGAAATTCATCGCGTTCAAGCTCCATGAATGATCGCCGCGGCCACGCCAAAACACGTTTTTTAAGTTCAACGCGCCAAGCTGATGGCCACAAAAGTCTCGGCCACGAAAAGCTCGCGTAGGCAGGCCGTCAACGCGAAGTCCGCAGCGACGCGGGTCGCCGCATTCACGGCTTCGCCGAAGGTTCCTCCGCTCTTAAGCGCGTCGACGAAGGCCGATCCGCCGGCGGGAAGAGCCGTTACCTTGATCGCCAACTTGGGACGAACGACAAGCGCCTCTTCGCCGCGATCCTGCTCTACCGGCGTCATCTTTTCATCCGACATGTGCCGTCGCCAGATCGAAACGATCGGATGTTTAGATGCGATGACATGCGTCGAGGGGTGGAAAGCGGCCGTTGCGCTCTCCAATCGATCGAGCGGCAGGGCGCGGATCACATCCAACGGCAGCGGCGCGGCGTCAGCGGCGTGATAGGCTTGGCCGACGGCATATTCGAGCCGCGCGACGTCCGGAAGAAAAGGAAGATCGCGCGCCGGCTCAAATTCCGAAACGAATGTCGCAAATGCGTCGCCATATTCGAAAAGCATCGGCGTGCGCGGAAGGCGCTCGCGCACATAGCATTGCGCCATGGCGCGAAAAAATTCGTCGCCGACCAACTGCGAGCAAATCGGAAAGCGCTCCGTCAGCGCGTCGACCAGTCCGACGCACACATTGTTGCGATAGACGGCGAACCGTCGCTCCGGCGGAAGGCCGCCGGGGGTTTCGAGTCCATGGGGCGGCGGCAGCTCGGGGTCGAGCAGCGCGCGGACAAAAGCGCCTTGATCGAAGTCAGCCGAGGTCGTCATGAAGCGCCTCCGACTTCAAGCTGTCTTCGACAGCGCGACGCCGCCTTTCAAGGAAAGCCTCCGCTCGCGCAGCTTGCGCACAGAGGCTCGGCCAGGAGGGAAGGTCATTGTCCCATTCGATCAGCGTCGCGACCGGTCCGCGGCGCGCCAGCGCGCGATCATAGAGCCGCCAGACCGGGTCAGGGACCGGCGCGCAATGCGCGTCGATCAGCAGAGGGCCGCCGATTTCGTCGACATCCTCGGCATATCCGGCGAGATGAATCTCTTCGACATAGGAAATCGGGAAGGCGTCGATATAATCCTTCGCCGAAAAAGCGAGGTTCGTGGCGCTGACATAGACGTTGGTCACGTCGAGCAGCAGCCGGCAATCCGTGCGGCGCACCACTTCGCGCAGGAAGTCGATCTCCGAATATTCCGAGGATCGGAACCGCAGATAGGCCGCCGGGTTTTCGAGGAGGATCGGCCTGCCGAGCGCCTCCTGGATTTGATCCACATGCGCGACGACATGCGCCAAGGTCGTCGCGTTGTAGGGCAGGGGCAGCAAGTCGTTGAGAAATCGCGCGCCCTGCGTCGACCAGGCGAGATGTTCGGAGCACGCCGCCGGGTCATAGCGCTCGACGAGCGCCTTCAGGCGGCCAAGATGCGCGCGGTCGAGAGGCTCGGCGCCGCCGACCGACAGGCCGACGCCATGGATCGACAGGGGCGACTCTCGGCGCATACGCATCAGCTGCGCGTGCGGAGCCCCGCCGGCGCCCATGTAATTCTCGGCGTGGATTTCGAAAAAACCGACATCGCGCGCCGAGGCTTCGATGTCGGCGAGATGCGCGCTCTTGAAACCGACGCCAGCGCGGGCGGGCAGCGAGGACGCTGCGCGCGCGCGGCCATGTTCGGGGGCGGAACGCGTGCCCATGCCGGACCTCAGTGCGAAATCGGCTCGAGGCTGCCCTTGCCCTTGGGCGTCACGATCGACGTGCAGGTGCCCTTCGGAACATATTTCCATGCGTCGCCTTGATAATTGGTCTTCGACGTTCCCGCGCAGCTGGTTCCCGGGCCCGCGGCGCAATCATTCTTGCCCTTCAAGGAGACGCCGAAGCATTTTTCTTGGTCGTTCGCGGCCTTGGCCGTTTCCGCCAGAGCGACGGCCGTCGCGAAGGCGCCCGCGATCGCAAAGGCGGCGCACAGCTTCTTGTCTGACATTCTAATCTCCCTCTGCTTGAGTCCGGTTCACCCAAAATGACAATCGTTGGAGCCTGAGGCGTTCGGAGCGAAATCAAGGCGACCTTCGCCGCCTCGTGGGTCAATTTCGTCGCGACCGCGTCAAAGGTTACAATGTGCGTTCTTCTGCGCAAGCAAGTCAGGCGAGATGGCGCGCCGACGCCTGATCGATTAAAACGGGCGTCGGCGGAGTCCCCGCTCCAGCGCAGCGTCAATATCAGCGGCGGAGCGGCGACGCAGATTCGCAGCGGACATGAGCGAATTGAGCGATACGTCGAACGACCGGGAAAGCCGCTGGCGCGCGCTCATGGCGTCGGCGCAGGACGGCGATCATGCCGCCTATGGCGAGCTCCTGTCCGATCTCTTTCCCGTTTTGCGCCGGTTTGTCGTGCGAAAATGGCCGAATGCGCATGATACGGAAGACGTGGTTCAGGAAATCCTGGTGTCCATTCACACGGTGCGCCAGACCTATGATCGCGAGCGCCCGTTTACGCCCTGGCTGATGACCATCGCGGCGCGCCGCGTCGCCGACGCCGCGCGAAGTCGCTACGCACGCGGCGCCAACGAAACGACGGTCGATGTTTTGCCTGAAACCTTTGACGGCGACGGCGCGAAATCCGAACAAGAGACGCGGGACGATCGCGAGGCGCTTCGCAAAGCCATGGCGATCCTGCCGGCGGGCCAGCGCCAGGCGATTGAACTGATCAAGATCCAAGGTCTTTCGCTGGACGAAGCGTCTCAGGTCACGGGGAAGAGCGTCGGTTCGCTGAAAGTCGGAATCCATCGAGCCATCAAAGCGATGCGGCAGGCCCTGGAGCGGATTGGCTAGCGAATGTTGAACCAAGACCTGATCGAAGCCCTGACCGACAATTGCGCGCCGATACGCCCGCTCCCGCATCCTGCGTGGCGCGCGCTCGTTTGGTTCGCGGCTTCGCTTTGTTATGTCGCGATCGTGGTGGCGGCGATGGGGGTGAGGCCCGATTTTTTCCACAAGATCGCCGACCCGCAGTTTGCGACGGAAGTGGCTGCGGCGTTCCTGACGAGCGTCGTCGCCGCGGCGGGGGCCTTCAGCGCCGGCTGTCCGGCGCGCCCGATCTGGGAGCGGCTCGCCGCCGGATTGTTCTTCTTGCTCTGGGCGGGCGCGCTCGCCGTTGGATGCTGGAGGGACGTTGACGCCTTCGGGGTGTCCGGTCTCTTCTCGCATTCGGACATTTATTGCCTGCCCACCATTCTCGCCATCAGCATCCCGGCGGCGGTGTTGATCCTTTCGATGGTCAAGCGCGGCGCGCCGATTGCGCCATTCGTGACGATTGGACTTGCCGCGCTGGCGTCGACGGCCTTGGCGGCGGCGGCGCTGCGCCTATCCTTCAGGCAGGACGCGGCGGCGTCGGTCTGCATCTGGCAGTTCGGTTCCGTCGTCCTGCTGACGGGAGTCGCCTCGCTGTTCGGCCGGGCGCTCCTGCACTGGACCATGCGCGACGAGTTGATCGCCTCCTTGCGCGCGCATCGCCGCTGATCGTACGCGCCGGAAATCGAAGGCCGGCGCGGAACGGACGAAGAAAACGCATCCGTCCGCGCCGCCTGGCTACATCTCTGCGACCTTGCCGCCCTTCGCCTCGCAGGCCGCTGCTGATTTTTCGGGCAGCCACCCCTGACCCTTGCATGAGTTCATGCCCTTGCAGGCGTTGTTGGCGGTCTTACAGGCGCTGGTTCCCTTGCATGAATTGATTCCGCCGCAATGGACAGATTTGCTCATCTTTTTGGCGAGCGCCGGCGTCGGCGCCGCGCCGCTCAGAACCAGCGCGATCGCCGCGGCGGCCATTGAGGCGCCCGAAACGATTTTGGCGTTCATTTCCATCTCCTTGCACATCCGCTCGCGGGACGAGCGCTCCAGGTTCATAAGGAACCTGCGGACGCTATTCGTCGCCGTTGCGAATAAGGTTACAGCCATATCGACGCGCCCGCCGCCGGGCATGGTTTCGGGAGATGGCGCTTATTGAATGCGCACACCGGTTTGCGGAAAGCGCATGAAGCCGAAATATGCTACGCCGCGCTTTTAGGCGTCATGCTCGGCGCCGTGGCCGCCTGCAGAAGCATCGCGCTCGTCTCGTCAGCCGAGAATACTCTGGTGAGGCGATTGCGGCTCAGATGCCCTGCGGCGACGTCCGCGATCTCAATAGCCGCGGCGGTGGTTTCATCGGGCGCTTCAAAGAGCGCAAATCCGTCATATTCTGCGCCGGGCGTGTAATATAATCCGATGAGGCGGCCGCCGAAGTGCCTGAGAAGCGCTTCTGAAGCCGCGGCGCGGTCCTGCGGCGTCTTGATGAAGGTGGACCAAGCGGCAGGAGAATAGGCAAACTGCGCCAGGAACAAGGGCAAGTTTTCGTCCTCCGTCCGGAGGCGGCAGTTTGCGCGTTTCGGCATTGCTTGGCAATGCGGGGCGGGCGAGGCGCTGCAGAGCGCGATTGCCTTCTGGGAGCGCCGCCCTTACGCCGTCACTGCGTTATGCGCCGGTCAAGAATGGCCGGTTCAATGCGAATGTTAAATCCGGAGGTGAAATGCTGTTGGCTTTTGTGGCGGCGCGCGGCGGCGATGGTCACGGGAGAGTCGTAAGCGCAGTGTTTAAAGCCCTAGTGGCGTTGGCGTTCCTCGCTCAGTCAGCAGCGGCGCGCGCAGAGGGTCCGGTCCCGGAAGTGGTGGTCTCCCGCCCGCTCGCGAGGACGATACCGCGCTGGGACGAATATACAGGTCGTTTCGAGGCCTTAAAGCAGGTCGAGGTGCGCGCCCGCGTCTCCGGCGCTCTGGAGAAGATCAATTTCACCGATGGGCAGTTCGTCAAAGCCGGCGACGTCCTCTTCGTCATCGATCAGCGGCCATATCAGATCGCTGTCGACAGCGCGCGTGCGGAGCTTACCCGGGCGCAGGCGCAGGCCGCGATGTCCGCGCGCGATTACGGGCGCGCGCAGGAAATGACGCAGGGCCGCACCATTACTGCCCGCGACGTCGATCAGCGCAAAGCGAGCAATGATATCGCCAAGGCGCAGGTCTTGAGCGCCGAAGCCGCGCTTCGCAACGCCGAGCTCAATCTGGAATGGACGCAGGTTCGCGCGCCGATCGCCGGGCGCGTGTCGGACCGTCGCGTCGATTCGGGCAATCTGGTTCAGGGCGGACAGGCGGATGCGACCTTGCTCACGACGATCGTGACGCTCGATCCCATTCACTTCATCTTCGACGCCTCCGAGGCCGACTACATTCGCTATGCGCGCTCAGCGGAGCGCCAGCAGGAAACCTCGCGCGAGTTCAAGAATCGCGTTTCGGTGCGGCTGGCTGACGAGACCGAGTGGACCCGCAGCGGCGTCATGGACTTCATCGACAATCAGCTCAATCGGCGCTCGGGGACGATCCGTGGCCGAGCCGTCTTCGACAACAAGGACTATTTTCTGACGCCCGGCACGTTCGGCCGCCTGCGCCTGTTCGGCGGCGACGTCTCCGCGCTGCTCATTCCCGACGCTTCCGTCGTCTCCGATCAGACGAGCAAGACCGTGCTTGTCGTGTCGGACGACAACAAGGTCATCGCCAAGTCCGTGAGTCTTGGCCCCATTCACAATGGTCTGCGAGTGATCCAATCCGGCCTCGACGCGAAGGATCGAATCGTGATCGGCGGGCTCGCAAATCCGATGGTTCGCTCCGGCGCGACCGTCCAGCCCAAGGAAGGCGAGATCAAGGAAGCGCCTGTCGCGGTCAGCGACCGATAGACGTCGAGATCAGGAACGCTATGCGCATTTCGCACTTCTTCATCGAGCGGCCGATCTTTGCGGCGGTGCTTTCCGTGCTTCTGACGCTTGCGGGAGCGATCGCGCAGGGCGCGCTGCCCGTCTCCGAATATCCGGAAATCGCGCCGCCGACGGTGAATATCAGCGCGACCTATCCGGGCGCGTCGGCGGACGTGATCGCCGAGACCGTGGCCTCGCCCATCGAGCAGGAGGTCAATGGCGTCGACAACATGCTCTACATCACGTCGCAATCGACCGGCGACGGACGCGTGTCGATCGACGTCGTGTTCAAGCCGGGCGTCAACATCGATCTCGCGCAGGTGCTCGTTCAGAACCGCGTCGCCATCGCCAACCCGCGCTTGCCGGAGGAGGTGACGCGTTTCGGCGTCGTGGTGAAGAAGGCCTCGCCGGATCTGATGATGGTCGTCCATCTGCTGTCGCCCGACGGCTCCCGCGACCAGCAATATATTTCGAACTATGCGACGCTCTATGTGAAGGACGCCATCGCCCGAATTGACGGCGTTGGCGACGCGCGCCTCTTTGGCGCGAGAGACTATTCGATGCGCGTCTGGCTCGATCCCGCGAAAGTCGAGGCGCGCGATCTGACGGCGGGCGACGTCATCGCCGCTTTGCGCGGCGCCAATCTGCAAGTCGCCGCCGGCGCGGTCAATCAGCCGCCGGCGGCCTCGGCGGGCGCCTTTCAGCTTTCGGTGCAGACTCTGGGACGGCTCAGCACGCCGGAGCAATTCGGCGACATCGTCATCCGCGCCGACGCCGACGGCCAGATTCATCTGCGCGATATCGCGCGCATCGAATTCGGCGCGCAGGACTATACGCTCAACGCCTATCTCAATCACGACGTCGCCACGGCGCTCGGCATTTTCCAGCGTCCCGGCTCGAACGCCCTGCAGACGGCTGAAGCCGTCAAGCAGGAGATGGAGCGGCTCAAGAAGAATTTTCCCGCCGGCGTCGATTACACGGTCGTCTACAATCCCACCGAATTCATCCAGCAGTCGGTGGACGAAGTCGTCCATACGCTGCTCGAAGCGATCGTCCTCGTCGTTCTCGTCGTCATCCTGTTCCTGCAGACGTGGCGGGCGGCGATCATTCCGGTGGCGGCGATCCCCGTGTCGCTGATCGGCAGCTTCGCCGTGATGAAGGCCGCCGGCCTCAGCTTCAACACGCTCTCGCTCTTTGGTCTGGTGCTCGCGATCGGCATCGTCGTCGACGACGCGATCGTCGTGGTGGAGAATGTCGAGCGCTATCTGGCGCAAGGGCTCTCGCCCAAGGAAGCCGCGCACAAGACCATGGATGAAGTCGGCGGCGCGCTGATCGCGATTGCGCTCGTGCTTTGCGGCGTGTTCATCCCCACCGCCTTCATCAGCGGCTTGCAGGGCGCTTTCTACAAGCAGTTCGCCATCACCATTGCGAGCGCGACAATCATATCGGCCTTTGTCTCCCTGACCTTGTCGCCGGCCTTGGCCTCCGTGCTGTTGAAGCCGCACGACGTCGAGGAGGAGGAGAAGACTCATCGGCTGAGTTGGGCGCATGCGCCGCTGCGGCGCTTCTTCGACGCCTTCAACTCTGGCTTCGACCGGCTGTCGAATTCTTATGGGGCGGCGACGGGCCGTCTCGTGCGGCTGGGCGTCGTGATGCTCGCCGTCTACGCGATCCTGATCTTTTTCGCCTTCGATCTGCTGCGCCGAACGCCGACCGGCCTCATTCCGCAGCTCGATCGCGGCTATGTGATCGCCGCGTTCCAATTGCCGCCCGGCGCGACGCTCGATCGCACCGACAAGGTCATGCGCGAAGCGACCGACATTATTTTGAAACGCGCAGGCGTCAAGGACGCGGTCGTTTTCACCGGCTTCGACGGCGCGACATTCACCAATGCGCCGAACACCGGCGTGATCTTCGTCACGCTGGAGGGCTTCGAGGAACGTGCAAAAAAGGGGCTATCCTCGGCGCAGATCCAGGCCGACCTTTACGCGCAGCTGTCCAAGCTGAACGACGCCTTCGTCTTCGTGCTGGCGCCGGCGTCGGTTCCAGGCATCGGCACCGGCGGCGGCCTCAAGGGCTATGTGCAGGATCGCGCCGGGCGCGGACTTCCCGCGCTTGAAAACGCGACGTGGTCGCTCGCCGGCGCGGCGGGACAGTCGGGCGAATTCACCCAGGCGTTCACGCTGTTCAACACGCGCACGCCGCAAATCTTCGCCGACGTCGACCGCACCAAGGCCGAGCTCATCGGCGTGCCGATTTCGCGCGTTTTCGAGACGCTCTCGGTCTATCTTGGCTCGACCTTCGTCAACGACTTCAATGTCCTTGGACGCACCTACCGCGTCATGGCGCAGGCCGACGATCCCTTTCGCCTGACGCTGCGCGACATCGCTAATCTGAAGACGCGCAGCGCCTCGGGGGCGATGGCGCCGATCGGCGCCGTCGCCGCCTTCCGCGATACGACGGGCGCGTTCCGCGTGCCGCGCTACAATCTCTATCCGGCCGCCGAGGTGCAGCTCAATCTCGCGCGCGGCGTCTCCTCCGGCCAGGGCATCGCCGCGGTCGAGAAGCTCGCGGCGGAAAAGCTGCCGCAGGGATTCGGCTTCGAATGGACCGAAATCGCGCTGCAGGAGAAGCTCGCCGGGCACACCGCCGCGATCGCCTTCGGCCTCGCGGTGGTTTTCGTCTTTCTGCTGCTCGCCGCGCTCTATGAGAGCCTGCTCCTGCCGGTTTCGGTGATCCTCATCGTGCCGATGTGCATTCTCGCGGCGATGCTCGGGGTCGTCTCGCGCGGGCTCGACCGCAACATATTGGTCGAAATCGGGCTGGTCGTGCTGATTGGCCTTGCGGCGAAGAACGCCATTCTCATCGTCGAATTCGCCAAGCAGGCGGAAGATGCGGGCCAATCAAAGTTCGAGGCGGCCGTCACCGCCGCCCGCACGCGCCTTAGGCCCATTCTGATGACGTCGCTGGCTTTCATTCTCGGCGTGCTGCCGCTCGCCGTCGCACAGGGCGCCGGCGCCGAAATGCGTCAATCGATCGGCACGGCGGTGTTTTTCGGCATGCTCGGCGTGACGCTGTTCGGCCTCGCCTTCACGCCGACCTTCTACGTGGTCGTGCGTATTTTCGCGCGTTATTTCCGGTCAGGGAGCGCCCGCGAGCCGACGCCGGCGGCTGCAAGGTCGGACGGGAGTTTCGCGCAGGAGATCGGCTTGCGCGAAGCAAGACAGCTCGATCTGAGCCGAGCCAAGAGGTGGCTCGACGGCCTTCGGCGCAGGCTTCAATGATCGAGCGCGGGCGCGAAAGGACGCGCCTGGCGCAGACTTACTGGAAGTGCTCTTCGCGCAGCTTCGTGCTCTGCGTCGGGCCGAACTCACGGCGGCAGGCGGGGCTCAACCGCGCGATATTCTGCTGCAGACAGGATTCGATCTCTTCGACGAAAGGAATGTCGGCGCTGCAGAATTTCAAGGCGTCGCCCATGCAGTCGGAGCGTTCCTGCGACGTGCCCTGAGCCCAGGCGGGAGTCGCGGCGAACGCCAGGAGAAGCAAAAACGGAATGAGTTTACGCATGTCGTTCCTTTCACACCGAAGCGTTCCGGTAATGCGCAAGACATAGCGTAGAATCGTTCCTTTCGAAAAGCAAAGGGCGCTGAACGAGACTTCTTTGGTTAATCGGAACGGCGTGACGGCGCGAGCACTTGCTCGGCGAGAGCGGCGCGGGTGAGACGCAAGAGTTCGTCGAGCGAGGGATTGGACAGGGCGTCGCCTGAGGGTTCGAACCGCACGACGGGTTCACGCGTGCAGAGCCGCAAACAATCGCGCGTCGCAAGGGCGAAACGGCCGGACGCCAGCTCCTGCGAAAAGGCCTGAGCAAAAGACGTCTCGACCGACGCGAGCAGCGTGCGGCCTTTCCCTTCGGCGTCGCAGCGCGGGCCGACGCAGACGAGAAGACGCACGGGATCGGCGTTCACGGGGGCGCTCAATAGATTGGGTGTCGCGCGCAAAGCGCGGCGACGTCCTTGCGGACAGCTTCGATCAACGCGTCGTCGCTCGGGCCTTTCAGCACGCGGTCGATCCATCCGGCGATCGTCTCGAATTCGGCGACGCCGAAGCCGCGCGTGGTTCCGGCGTTGCTCGACAGGCGCAGGCCCGACGGCGCCTCGGGCGGGCGCGGATCGAAGGGGATCATATTCTTGTTGACGGCGAGGCCAGCGCGCTCCAGCGCCTTTGCGGCGATGTCGCCGGTGACGCCGCGCGCGGCAAGATCGACGAGCATCAGCCCCATATCCGTTCCGCCGCTGACGATGCGCAGGCCGGCGTCTGCAAGCGCGCGCGCCAGCGCCCGCGCATTGTCGATCACCGCGCGGTTGTAGGTTGCAAATTCCGGCCGCAAGGCTTCGCCAAGGCATGCCGCCTTGCCGGCGACGCCAAGCAGCAGCACCGAGCCCTGCACGCCCGGAAATACGCCCCCGTTGATCGGCTTGCTTAAGCCATCGTCGTTCCACAGAACCATGCCGCCGCGCGCGCCGCGCAGGGATTTGTATGTCGTCGTCGTCACGACATGCGCGTGGGGGAGGGGATCGGGATAGAGGCCGGTCGCGACAAGGCCGGCGAAATGCGCCATGTCGACGAGGAGATAGGCGCCGACCTCGTCGGCGATCGCGCGCATCGACGCGAAATCGATGGCGCGCGGATAGGCGGAGCCGCCGGCGATGATCATGCGCGGCCTTTCGCGCCGCGCGAGATCGCGCATCTCGTCGAGATCGATGCGTTCGGACTCGCGGCTGACGCCATAGGTGATGATTTTATAGTCGCGCCCGGTCAGCGTCGCCGGATGGCCGTGGCTGATGTGTCCCCCGGCCGCGACATTCATGGAAAGGATCGTATCGCCGAGTTTCAATAGGCCGAGAAACACGCCGGCGTTGGCGTTGGAGCCCGAATGCGGCTGCACATTGGCGAAGCGGCAGTTGAAGAGCCTCTTCGCGCGCTCGATGGCGAGCGCCTCGATCGCGTCGGCGAACTCAGCGCCGCCATAGTAGCGCGCAAAGGGCAGGCCTTCGACGGTCTTATTGGTAAGGATCGAGCCCTGCGCCTCCAGCACGAGCCGCGAGACGATGTTTTCGGAGGCGATGAGTTCGACGCCGTCCTGCTGACGCCGCAACTCTCCGGCGATCGCCGCAGCGAGTTCGGGATCGGCGGAGAGGGCGGAGGCGAATTCGGAATGGGTCTGCGCCATCGCACGACGGTATCAGCGATCAATCGGCATTACGCAAGCAGTCCTCATGCTGAGGAGGCGCCTGAAAGGCGCCGTCTCGAAGCACGAGGGCTGCGCTGACACTCGTTGGCTTCTGGAGGCGGCCCTCGTCCTTCGAGACGCGCGCATTGCGCGCTCCTCAGGATGAGGGCCTTTGGCTCACACATCCAAATTGGCGACGTTCAGCGCATTGTCCTGAATGAACTCGCGCCTCGGCTCCACCACATCGCCCATCAGCTTGACGAAAATGTCGTCCGCCTCCACCGCTTCTTTCACCTTCACCTGCAGCAGCGAACGCGCGTCGCGATCGAGAGTCGTCTCCCAGAGCTGTTCGGCGTTCATCTCGCCGAGACCCTTGTAGCGCTGGATCGTCAGCCCCTTGCGGCCGATCGAGTTCATCGCGTCGTAAAGCGCCAGCGGGCCGGAGAGCGGCGCCTCGTCGCCGCGCCGGATCAGAGTCGCCGGCGCGGCGAAGATTTCGCGCAGGCTCTCGGCGCGCTCATGCAGCTTGCGCGCCTCGCTGGAATTCAAGAGCGACGCGTCGAGCGTCACGGCATGCGTCACGCCGCGCAGCGTGCGCTTGAAGACATATTCGAGACTTTGGCCGCCGTCGCGCACCTCGCCCGACCAGCCGCGTTCGGTCTCTTCCGAAATCGCGTCGAGGCGTCGCGCGATGTCATCTGCGTAGCGCTTCGCTTCCGCTTCATCCGTCAGCGGCGTCAGATCGCCGGCCATCGCCGCCTGTTCGACGACGGCGCGGTCATAGCGCGAATGCAGGCTCAGCATCACATTGCGGAACGCGCGCGTATCTTCGAGCGTTTGGCGCAGGTCGGCGCCGGCGCGGTCTTCCGAGCCGGTGCGCAGCACCGCGCCGTCAAGCAGACTTTCGATCAGATAATCTTCAAGCGCGCGTTCGTCTTTCAGATATTGCGTCGACTTGCCGCGCATCACCTTGTAGAGCGGCGCCTGGGCGATGAAGATATGGCCCCGCTCGATCAGCTCCGGCATCTGCCGATAGAAGAAGGTCAGAATCAGCGTGCGGATATGGGCGCCGTCGACGTCGGCGTCGGTCATGATGATGACCTTGTGATAGCGCAGCTTGTCGGCGTTGAACTCGTCGCGGCCGACGCCGGTGCCGAGCGCGGTGATCAGCGTGCCGATCTGTTCGGACGACAGCATCTTGTCGAAACGCGCGCGCTCGACATTGAGGATCTTGCCGCGCAGCGGCAGCACCGCCTGGAATTCCCGATTGCGGCCCTGCTTGGCCGTGCCGCCGGCGGAGTCGCCCTCGACAATGAACAGTTCGGCCTTGGCCGGATCGCGCTCCTGGCAATCGGCGAGCTTGCCCGGTAGATTGGCGACGTCGAGCGCGCCCTTGCGGCGCGTCAGCTCGCGCGCCTTGCGCGCCGCTTCGCGCGCCGCCGCCGCTTCGCAGACTTTGGAAACGACGGTCTTGGCTTCGGCCGGATGCTCCTCCAGCCACTGGCCGAGCAATTCGTTGACGATATTCTCGACGGCCGGGCGCACTTCCGAGGAGACGAGCTTGTCCTTCGTCTGCGACGAGAATTTCGGGTCCGGCACTTTCACCGACAGAACGCAGGTCAGTCCCTCGCGGCAGTCATCGCCGGTGAGATCGACTTTCTCGCGCTTGGCGATGCCGGAGGAGTCGGCGTAGCCGGTGATCTGGCGCGTCAGCCCGCCGCGGAATCCGGCAAGATGCGCGCCGCCGTCGCGCTGCGGAATGTTGTTGGTGAAGGCCAGCACATTTTCGTGATAGCTGTCGTTCCACCACAGCGCGACTTCGACGTTGATCTGGTCGCGCTGACCGTGAATGAGGATCGGCGCCGAAACCAGCGGCGTCTTCGCGCGGTCGAGATAGCGCACGAAAGCCTCGAGTCCGCCCTCGTAGTAGAGCTCTTCGCGCTTGACCTCGGCGTGTCGCGCGTCGGTCAAAACGATGCGCACGCCGGAATTCAAAAAGGCTAGTTCGCGAAGCCGATGCTCGATCGTCGCATAGTCGAACTCGGTCATCGTGAAGGTCGCGGGGGACGGCAGGAACGTCACTTCGGTGCCGCGCTTGGGCGCGCCGTCGACGACTGGCGCGTCGCCCACGACGACGAGCGGCGCGACCGCGTCGCCATTGGCGAACTCGATTGCGTGTTCTTTGCCGTCGCGCCAGACGCGCAGCTTCAACCACACGGAGAGGGCGTTGACCACGGAGACGCCGACGCCGTGCAGACCGCCGGAAACCTTGTAGGAGTTCTGGTCGAACTTTCCGCCGGCGTGCAGCTGCGTCATGATCACTTCGGCCGCCGAGACGCCTTCCTCGTGATGGATGTCGGTCGGAATGCCGCGGCCATTATCGAAGACCGTACAGGAGCCGTCTGCGTTGAGCGTCACGTCGACATGGGTGGCGTGTCCGGCGAGCGCCTCGTCGATCGCGTTGTCGACCACCTCATAGACCATGTGGTGGAGGCCGGTGCCATCGTCCGTGTCGCCGATATACATGCCGGGACGCTTACGCACGGCGTCGAGGCCCCGCAGCACCCTGATGGACCCTGCGCCATATTCCGCCGGATCGCCGTTCCGATTGTCGCTATCGCTCATATTTTTGGGGGGTTTCCGTGCTCGTGAGAGGCCATGATTCGAACACTCGACCTTACCTCAAATGGTTGCTTCAATGCACGGAAATAGTTGACGATTGGGCGCTTTTGCCAGGGACTCGCCGCCCCCGCCGGGCGCGTCGCTTATTCTTTAGGCCGGGCTGGAACGATTTGCTGCGGCCGCTAGTTCACAGGCGGGGCGACGCGCTCGCGTTTCTCGCTGGCTAAGTTCGCGGGCCGCAAAGAGAAAGTCACTTTCCCATGAAAGCGCTTACCTTCCACGGCAAAAGCGACATTCGCTGCGAGAGCGTTCCCGATCCCAAAATCGAAGACCCGCGCGACGCCATCATCAAAGTCACCGCCTGCGCCATTTGCGGCTCCGATTTGCACATTTTCGACGGCATCGTTCCTGAGATGCATACTGGAGACGTGCTCGGGCACGAAACGATGGGCGAGGTCGTCGAAGTCGGTTCGGAAACGAAGAAATTGAAGGTCGGCGACCGGGTCGTCGTGCCCTTCACCATTTCCTGCGGCGAATGTTTCTTCTGTCAGCGCGGCTATTTCTCCGCCTGCGAGCGCACCAACCGCGACCACGCCAAAGCTGAAAAGCTCTGGGGGCACTCTCCGGCGGGCCTCTTTGGCTATTCGCATCTCCTTGGCGGCTACGCCGGCGGCCAGGCGGAATATTTGCGCGTGCCGCACGCCGATGTCGGGCCGATCAAGGCGCCCTCTCAGCTTCGGGACGATCAAGTGCTGTTCTTGTCGGACATTTTTCCGACCGGCTATATGGCGGCCGAATTCTGCGACATCAAACCGGGCGACGTCATCGCGATCTGGGGATGCGGCCCGGTCGGACAATTTGCGATCCGCAGCGCGTTCCTGCTCGGCGCTGAGCGCGTCATCGCGATCGATTCGCTGCCCGAGCGGCTCAGCCTCGCCAAAGCAGCCGGCGCGGAGACGCTCGACTATGGAAAAGTTGACGTCTACGACGCGATCCAAAGCATGACGGAAGGAAGAGGCGCCGACGCCTGCATTGACGCCGTCGGCACCGAACCCGACCCGACCGCGAGCATCGACTCGATGATCGACCGGGCCAAGGTCGCGACATTTCTTGGGACGGACCAGCCGCATGTGCTGCGTCAGGCGATTCACTGCTGCCGCAATTTCGGAACGGTGTCGATCGTCGGCGTCTACGCCGGATTTCTCGACAAAGTGCCGCTGGGATCGGCGATGAATCGCGGCCTCACCTTCCGTATGGCGCAGACTCCCGTGCAGCGCTATCTGCCGCGTTTGCTTGAACGTATCGAGTCGGGGGAAATTGATCCATCCTTCGTCGTCACGCACCGCGGATCGCTCGACGACGGTCCCGAGCTCTACAAGACATTCCGCGACCGGAAGGACGGCTGTGTGAAAGTCGTGCTCACGCCTTGATACGCCGGCGCTCGTCCTCGGAGACGCTCGGAGGATCGCGGATCGCGGCCTTTCAGCGCCTCAAATGAAAACCTTTGTCGTAGTCTGCCGCGGCCTGGACTGGGTCAGCGCGCCATCAGACATGGGCGGCGCGTCCGGGCGTGACATGCAGAAGCTCAGCGGAGCCGCGCAACGGCGCAAATAAAGCGGGGTCGGCGCCGGTCATCCAGACCTGGCCGCCAAGCGCCTGAAGCTCCACGTATAGAGCCTCGCGGCGCTTCACGTCGAAATGCGCGGCGATCTCGTCGAGAAGAAGAATTGGCGCATGTCCGGTCATGGCGCCGATCAGCTTCGCATGCGCCAGGGTCAGCCCCATCAACAGCGCTTTCTGCTCGCCGGTCGAACAAGCTCGAGCCGCCTCGTTCTTGGGACCGTGACGCACGGCGAGATCGCTGCCCTGCGGACCGATTAAGGTGCGTCCAGCGGCGGCGTCGCGGCGCCGGGACGCAGCGAGCTCGCCGCGGTACCATTCCTCCACCGCGAGCGCCGGATCGAGCGCCAGCCGCCGCTCCAGCTCGCCCTCGATCATCACGTCCGCCCAAGGAAAGGGCGAGGCGTCGTCGCGTCCTGCGGCGATCAATGCGACGAGCCGCGAAACGGTCTCGCGCCGAGCGGCGGCCACGGCGACGCCGAGCGCGGCGATCTCCTGCTCCGCGGCGTCGAGCCAGCGCCGGTCGGCGACGCCTTCTTCGAGGAGCCGGTTGCGGTTGCGCAGCGCCCGCTCCAGCCTGTTGGCGCGCGCGCCGTGTTCGGCGTCGACGCCCAGCGCCAGCCGATCCAGAAAGCGCCGTCGTTCGCCCGCCGGGCCCGAGAACAGCCCATCCATGGCCGGCGTGAGCCAGAGCGCCCGGACATGATCGGCGAAGGCCCGCGCCGAAGACGCCGGCGCGCGATCGACACGAAAAAGGCGTTCGCCTGACGGCGTCAGACCATGGCCGAGCTGCGTCGCCACGCCGTCGGCCTCGACTTCGATCGAGACGGCGAAACCGCCGGCGCCGCCGCGTCTCGCGCATTCGGCGAGTTCCGCCCGGCGCAGGCCGCGGCCCGGCGAGAACAGCGACAGCGCTTCCAGCAGATTGGTCTTGCCGGCGCCATTCTCGCCAAAGAGCGCAATGATCGTCGCCTCGAAGCGGCAATCGAGCGCCGCATAGGAGCGAAAGTCGCTGAGCGTCAGGCGGCGCACGCGCGGCGCGCTCTTTGTCGCAAGGGTCGTCATGACGCCGTCGCGGCAAAGCGACGCGGCGCCTTCGCGCGCGCGATCATTGCGGCCGGGAAACGCGGCGGCCCGGCGAGAGGATGGCGTAGCTGTGGGGACCTGTGTAGGAGGTCATCACCGCTTCGATCAAGGGTTCGTCCGATCCTTGCGCCGTTGACCAGTCGACCGTGAAACTGGCGCCGGTGCCGCCGCGAACGTCGTCTTGCGCGATGGTGACCTGCAATGAGGCGTAAGGCTTCAGATAGAGGGGATCGTTCAGGTAGCTTTCGATCAGCTGGCCCGAGCCGTTGCGGTATTCGATCTTTTCGATCGCCAGGATATTCGTCGCCGAGGCGTTGTGGATCGAGAGCGCGCCGGAGAAGTTCAGCCGCGTCACGCCGCCTTGCCCGATGAGCGTCGAATGCAGCGGAATCAGCGTGCGCCCGCGAAGCGCGAGTTTCTCCGCCGGAGCGGAAGTCGTGGCGTCGGGGCTGACGATGACGGGCTGAGCCGACGGCGCCGGCGACCGAGCCGCGCTCTCCGTGACGAAGGCGCTCACGACGAGAGCGAGCGCAAGAATGCGCGGGGCAGCGCTAAGCGGCATTGCGCACACCTTTTCCTTTCGACTCGACATATGCGGCGCCGGCGCACACTAGCATCGCGCCGCGAAAGGTCTAATCGAATGTCATTCGCCGTGGAGGCCGCTTGGCGGCCGACGGTTGGCCTGCGCGACGCGGCGTCGCATCGCTGAAGCCAGACGCGATTCGGCGATCATGGCGGCCCGCGAAGGAGTTTCAACGGGAGAGAACCCATACGTGTCGGGGCGGGCTGACGGAAGGTCTCGCTCGCGATCCGTCGTGGAGCGACGATTGATCGCGCAAACGGCCTCCTGCGATCGGAAAAGCTTTCCCGAAAGGATGAGCGAAGTCGTTTGGCCTTACGCATAAAATCTGTATTCTCCGCCTGCGGCGATCGGAGTTTTTCAGTGGCGGGCGTGGGTTGTGCGCGGAGCCTCGAGGCTAAGCGCGTCTTGCTGATCGTGGGCGGGGGGATCGCCGCGTATAAATCGCTCGATCTCGTGCGGCGCCTGCGTGAGCGCGGCGCGCGGGTGCGCGTCGTCATGACGGCGGCGGCCAAGGAGTTCGTGACGCCTCTCGCCTTCGTCAGCCTGGCGAATGAAAAAGTCTATGACGATCTCTTCTCCACAACCGACGAGCAAGAGATGGGCCATATTCAGCTGTCACGCGACGCCGACCTTCTCGTCGTCGCTCCCGCGACGGCGCATCTCCTGGCGCGCGCGGCGCGCGGACTCTGCGACGATCTTGCGACTACCCTGCTGCTCGCGACCGACAAGCGCGTTCTTTATGCGCCGGCGATGAATGCGCGCATGTGGCTTCACCCCGCAACCCAGCGAAACGTCTCGACGCTGCACGGCGACGGCGCCTGGTTTGTCGGCCCAAACGTCGGCGACATGGCCTGCGGCGAATATGGGCCCGGGCGCATGAGCGAGCCGCTGGAGATCGTTCAAGCGATCGAGACGGCGCTGAAGCAGGATACTCGGCTGCCCGCGCCCGAAGGCCTGCTGACGCGCGGCGGCGCGCTCGAAGGGCTGCATGTCGTCGTGACCTCCGGGCCCACCCATGAGCCGATCGATCCGGTTCGCTACATCGCCAATCGTTCCTCAGGGCGGCAGGGGCACGCCATCGCCGCGGCGGCGGCGCGCGCAGGGGCGCGTGTGACGTTGATCTCAGGGCCGGTCGTCCTCTCGGATCCGCCGGGCTGCGAGACGATACATATAGAGAGCGCGCGAGACATGCTGACCGCCGCAGAGGCCGCGCTTCCGGCGGATATATTCGTCGCCGCAGCGGCCGTCGCCGATTGGCGCGCGGAGCCGGCGGTCGACAAGATCAAGAAGGGCGCGCGCGGCGCGCCGAGCCTGTCGCTCGTCGAAAATCCCGACATTCTTGCGCGCGTCTCACGCGGACCGAACCGTCCGCGCTTGGTCGTCGGCTTCGCCGCGGAAACGCGCGACCTTATCCGCCACGCGCAGGAAAAGCTCGCCCGAAAAGGATGCGATCTCATCGTCGCCAACGACGTCAGCGAGGGGACCGGCGTATTTGGCGGGGCCACGAATGAGGCGCATCTCGTCTCGCGAGGGGGCGTCGAAGACTGGCCGCGGCTTCGCAAGGAGGACCTCGCCGAGCGGCTCGTGGCGCGCCTCGCGCAGATGATCGGCGAAGCGTCATGAAAGTCGCGATCCGCCGACTGCCGAACGGCGACGGTCTGCCGTTCCCGGCCTACGCCAGCGAAGGCGCGGCGGGTCTTGATCTCCACGCCGCGCTGGCGCCCGGGCAAAAGCTGGTGCTGGAGCCTGGCGCCCGCGATCTCATCCCCACCGGGCTCTCGATCGCGCTGCCTCAAGGCTATGAGGGACAGGTCCGCCCGCGATCGGGCCTCGCCGCTGAGCACGGCGTCACCGTGCTCAACGCCCCGGGCACCATCGACAGCGACTATCGCGGCGAGATCAAGACGCTGCTGATCAATCTCGGGGGGCAGCCCTTCGAGATCGTTCGCGGCATGCGCGTCGCCCAGCTCGTGATCGCGCCGGTGGCGCATGTGACGCTTGTGGAGGTCGACGATCTCGACGCGACGACGCGCGGCGCCGGCGGCTTCGGGTCGACGGGACTGACCGGAGAGGGCGCGTGATGAAGCTCCTGCCGCGCACCGCTCGTTTCGCGCTCATGGCGACGCTCGACGTCGCGCTTCATGCGCGCGGTCGGCCGGTGTCGTCAAAGCAGCTCGCCGCCCGCCACGATCTTCCCCCGCGCCGATTGGAGACGGTCCTGCAGGCTTTGGTGAGAGCGGGGATTCTCAAAAGCGTAAGAGGGCCAGCGGGGGGCTATGCGCTGGCGCGCGAGAGGCGCCGCCTGTCGGTCGGCGAAATCGTTCGCGTCGCCTTGCGCGCTGAAGAGGAGGAGCCGGACGCGGCGCCGCCGCTGCTCTCGGCGGTGCTGGAGCCGATCATCGCTGAAGCCGAAGAGAGCGCGCTCCGGCGGCTGGACGACGTGACGCTCGACGATCTGCACGCCCGCGCGCTCACGCTCGGTTTTGGAGAAAGGCCGGACGCGAGCGGCGCTTTTGAGATATGAAGCGCGCGACCCGGCGAAGTCGCCGGATGGGCGAGGAGGCGCGCATGACTTATGACACGATTGCAGTCGAAACGCAGGGCCGAGTCGGACTGATCCGTCTCAACCGGCCCGAGGCGCTCAACGCGCTGAACGCGCGGCTCATCGCCGAGCTCGACGACGCGCTCGCGAAATTTGAATTCGACGACGGCGTCGGCTGCGTCGTCCTCACCGGCTCCGAGAAGGCCTTCGCCGCTGGCGCGGACATCAAGGAGATGCGCGACAAGGGCTTCGTCGACGCCTTTCTCGACGATTTCATCGGCCGGTGGGACGTCGTGGCGCGGGCCCGCAAGCCCATCATCGCCGCCGTCTCCGGCTTCGCGCTGGGCGGCGGCTGCGAAATCGCGATGATGTGCGACTTCATTCTCGCGGCGGACACGGCGGTCTTCGGCCAGCCGGAAATCAAGCTCGGCGTGATTCCCGGCGCCGGGGGCACGCAGCGGTTGACCCGCGCCGTCGGCAAGGCCAAGGCGATGGATCTTATACTGACGGGGCGGATGATGGGCGCCGAGGAGGCCGAGCGCGCCGGCCTCGTCGCGCGGATTGTCCCGGCCGCCGATCTGCTCGCCGAGGCGACCAAGACGGCGGCGACGATCGCGTCCATGTCGCTTCCTGCGGTTCTCATGGCCAAGGAGGCGGTCAATCGCGCTTTTGAATCGACGCTCGCCGAGGGAATCCGACATGAGCGAGGGCTTTTCTATTCGCTTTTCGCCACGGGCGATCAAAAGGAAGGCATGAACGCCTTCGTGGAAAAGCGGAAGCCGGCCTTCGCCAATCGATAGGGCGGCCATTGACGAAGGGCGGCCGTCGCGCTTATAAACCACGCCACCTGGCCGCGATTTCGCGGCCGTTTGGTTTTTGGGCGGCGTCGCCGTCACGTCAAGGACACGCAAAGCATGGCCAATACGAGTTCGGCCAAGAAAGCCGTTCGCAAGATCGCCCGCCGCACGTCGGTCAATCGGGCGCGTCGCAGCCGCATGCGCACTTTCGTGCGCAAAGTCGAGGAGGCGATCGCCTCGGGCGACGCTTCGGTGGCGGCGGACGCGCTGCAAAATGCCGTGCCGATCGTGATGCGCGCCGCGCAGCGCGGCGTCATTCACAAGAATACGGCCTCGCGAAAGGTTTCGCGACTGACCGCGCGCGTGAAGGCGCTGGCCGCACAGGCGTAATGAATTGGCCGCGCATAACGTGGACGCAGCGTTCTTGGAGCCCGGCGAGAGCCGGGCTTTTTTATTGCGCCGGACGGCGACGGCAATTCGTCGCATGAAGCGCAGATGACACGGCCGGGAATTTTTTTTCGCCGCAATAATTCGTGATCATTC